>NZ_KV803652.1:0-153163 GCF_001811145.1 Corynebacterium sp. HMSC062A03
GCCAAGTACAGGCCCGCGTCTGCTGATCAGTCACGCTGCAGGTATGTACTTCCACGTCTGCACTTATAAAACACGCAACAACCAAGCCCAAGTAGCCAAGCACAGGCCCGGGCTCTTCCACCAAAACCCCGCCGAAAGCGGCCGAGCCGTCCTCAACAACAACGCTTACCCTGCCATCTAAGACACAACCCCACAACCCCGAAGTTGAGAACATCAAGCACCAAACTGCTTTCCAGGGTTCAGGCCATAGCCACTGTTCAGAGGCGATGTTATTTTCGTTTATCTATTTATGGATTTAATAGATGATAGGTCTGTAATGGTAATTGTGATGAGAATTCACGGTCGGCACCAGTTAAGGGGTCAACAAATGAGATGTGCGTTGCCGTCAAATGCATTGGTATCCGCATGTCTTCGGCCTCGGCAGGGTAAATGACCGGGTATATGGGGTCGCCAATAATGGGTGCTTCGGCTTGGAGCATATGGAGCCGTAATTGATGAGTCTTCCCGGTCTGTGGTTTGAGTGTGTACTTCGCTAGCTCAGGTAGTGCTCCGTGGATAGCTTCGTACGGGGCCTTATCTACTGGCTCCACGCCGGCGACTTCGGTGATGGCGTTGACTTCACCTTCGACGATGCGTCCTTGTAGTTCCCCCGGGGTCTTCTCCATGCGGGAGCGCCAGACGGTGCCGGGGGAGACGTCGGCAAGCGGCGCGATGGCTGCGTAGGTCTTGGTGACGCGGCGCTCGGCAAACAGCGTTTGGTAGGCGCCCCGTATGGAGCGGTCCTTGGTAAAGACGAGGATGCCGGAAGTGAGACGGTCGAGGCGGTGCGCGGGGGATAACTCGTTGTTTCCGGTTTTCCGACGCAGGCGCACGGTGGCAGTCTCCGTGATGTGGCGGGCGCGGGGCATGGTGGCCATGAAGGGTGGTTTGTCGACGACCAAAAGGCGTTCGTCTTCAAAGAGAATCGGTATTTCGTATGGGACGGGCGTTTCTGGTGCCGGCATGCGGTAGAAGTACACCACGGCGTTGGAAGCCAGGATGCTGTCGGGGCGTAGGGGTGAAGCGTCTTGGCGTACAACTTCGTTGGCATCGAAGCGTGCCTGTAGCGCGGCCTCGTTGTCTTCGGGGTGCCGGTGGCGCTGCGTGGTGATGAGGTTGTGTACGAAGTCCCACGCAGTGATTGGCCCGTCGGATACGCGAGCGTGAGTGGGGTTTAGTCCATCGCGGATAGGAAGTGGTGTTGCGCCACGCCTTTTTTGCGATATTCTTTGTCCCATGGATTTCAACTCTATTCTCGCACCCGTCATCGATTTCTTCTCTAATGGTATCGGTGCCGTCATTCGTGACATTGTCGTGGCCGCCTACAACATTCTCTTCCCTGCCAACGCAGATGCTGCGACCACCCCACAGGTCTAATAATAGGTATTAGACTGGAAGTGTAAGCACTTCGAAAGGAAAGGTCATGGCAAAGGAAGACATTGTCGTCGTAGCCGTCGATGGTTCGGAAGCGTCGAAGAACGCCGTCCGCTGGGCTGCCAACACTGCGGTGAAGCGGGGTATCCCACTGCGTATCGCATCGAGTTATACGATGCCGCAGTTCCTCTACGCCGAAGGCATGGTCCCGCCGAAGGAGCTTTTCGATGACCTCCAGGCGGAAACCTTGCAAAAGATTGAGGAGGCCCGCGCCGAGGCCCACAAGGTTGCCCCGGATCTGAAGATTGGCCACACCGTGGCTGAAGGTTCCCCGATCGATATGCTGTTGGAGATGTCTAAGGACGTCACCATGATTGTGATGGGCTCCCGCGGCATGGGCGGTCTTTCCGGAATGGTCATGGGTTCGGTTTCTGCCTCCGTGGTCTCCCATGCCTCCTGCCCGGTGGTCGTAGTCCGTGAGGATAACCACGTCACTGAGTCCACCAAGTACGGTCCTGTCGTCATCGGTGTCGATGGCTCCGAGGTCTCCCAGAAGGCAACTGATTACGCCTTCAAGGAAGCGGATGCCCGTGGCGCAGAGCTGATTGCTGTTCACACGTGGATGGATATGCAGGTTCAAGCTTCCCTGGCTGGCCTCTCGGCAGCCCAGGCGGAGTGGGCTGAGGTGGAGAAGGAGCAGGCAGAACTGCTGACCGAGCGCCTTGCAGAGTTCCAAGAGAAGTACCCGGATGTACAGGTGAAGAAGGTTATCGCTCGTGACCGTCCTGTCCGTGCGCTGACGGAAGCTTCCGAGGGCGCTCAGCTGCTCGTCGTGGGTTCCCACGGTCGAGGTGGCTTCAAGGGTATGCTGCTTGGTTCTACCTCCCGCGCGTTGCTGCAGTCCGCTCCCTGCCCGATGATGGTGGTACGTCCGGACTCCGAGTAACCTTCGCATAACTCCGCTATAACGATTCGGGCCCATTTATTGGATAAATGGTGGGCCCGGG
Organism: Corynebacterium sp. HMSC062A03; assembly: GCF_001811145.1. NCBI lineage: Bacteria > Bacillati > Actinomycetota > Actinomycetes > Mycobacteriales > Corynebacteriaceae > Corynebacterium > Corynebacterium sp. HMSC062A03. The sequence goes on from NZ_KV803652.1 coordinate 2,421, forward strand.
TCGTTTTGATGTTTTAACGCGTACAGTGGGAAGTGCGTAAATAAAAGCTATTTACTGTTGAGAGAAGGAGTGAGTGACATGGGACTTGGTCTCGGTTTCTTTGGATCGATTGTTGTTGGCATCATTGCGGGTTGGCTCGCAGAGAAGATTATGAAGCGTGACCAGGGGCTGTTCACCAACCTCATCGTTGGTGTTATCGGCGGCCTCATTGGTGGCGGTTTGCTGGCGCTGTTTAATAAGGATGTCGGCGATAGCTGGTTCCTGATGATTATTACTGCGACCGTCGGTGCTTGCATCCTGCTGTGGATCGTGGGGGCCATTACGGGCCGCAAGAAATAATAATTCGCATACATACCGGTTTGTCTATATTGTATAGATGAACCGGTTTTGTCATGTGAGGAGAAGAAATGGCCGAAAAGAAGTCGCGCCGTAATCGCCCGAGCCCGCGTAGCCGACTACTCGAATCCGCCACGCGGCTCTTTGCCACCGAAGGTATCCGCGTCATCGGAATTGACCGCATCTTGCGCGAGGCAGATGTGGCAAAGGCTTCGCTCTATTCTCTTTTCGGCTCCAAGGATGCCCTCGTCATCGCCTATGTCGAGGCCCTCGATGAGGAATACCGCGCAGATTGGCAAAAGCGCACCGAAGATGCCACTGACCCGGAGAACAAGATCCTGGCTTTCTTCGACAAGGCCATCGAAGAGCAGCCAGCCATGGAGTTTCGCGGCTCGCACTTCCTTAACGCGGCTGGCGAATACCCACGCCCAGAGACAGACGCCGAGCGGGGCATCGTGGCCGCCTGCGTGGAGCACCGAACGTGGATTCATTCCACCATCACGGCACTTCTTAACGCCAAGAATGGCTACCCCTCAGAGGAGCAGGCGAGCCAGATTCTTATCTTCCTTGATGGTGGTCTCGCCGGCGCCCGCCTGACCCGTGACGTCGCCCCGCTCGTCACCGCGAAGCAGTTGGCTATTCAGCTTCTGTCGGCGCCTCCGGCCGATTATTCGATTTAAGAATTTTGCGTGCCTCCGCCACAATCGCAGAGTGGCGTTTGCGGGCAGCAGCCAACTCCTCCTTGTACGCAGGGTTGTCCTTGAGGCGCTGTTTGGCGGCTTTCTTCTCTTTCTTCTTTTCCTTAGCCCGCCAGCGTCGAATGCTCTCCCGCCGCTGTTCGTGGACAGCTTCCGGTAAGGGATAGCGCTTGTGCAGGATGAATTCGTACGCCAAAGTCTGTAGCAAGGTGAAGAGGTAGGAGCAGCCCCAGTAGAAAATGATGGTCACGGGGATGGGACCGTTCCACGCTACCGCCCACAGCATCCAGGGGATGAGAAAGACCGTGAGCGCCATGAACCACAACAAGCGGCGCGGAATCTTCTGATCGAAAAGAGTGGTGAGGTAGCCGCGGTAGAGCGTGATAAGGGTGTTCAGCGAGGTGAACGCGAGTGCCGCCACGAGCATCGGCAGGATCAAGTCGTGATGCTCGCGGGCGAAGTCGGTGAGGGGGACGCCGAAGACGGTGGAGGCGCGGAAGGAGGAGACGTCGTCAAGCGTGAGCATTCCCACCGGTTCATTCGCCGAGCCCGAGACTCTAAGGACCACCTGGTAGAGGCCGATGAAGGCTGGGAAGATGAGGAAAACCGGGAAACAACCCACCATGGGGTTGTGCTGGAAGCGTTCCTTAAGATCGCGCTGCTTGGTCAGGATAGTGACGGCATCATCGACAGAATCGGCCTGCTTGAGTCGTTCGTTGAGCTCGGTCATCTCCGGGCGCATGAGTGCGCCGATGCGGCCCTGCTTCACGGAAAGCCAATTCAGCGGAGCGATGATTCCCCGGACTGTGAGTACCAGGAAGACGATGGTGAGGATCCACGCCATCGAACCGTCCAGGAAAGAAGCAAATAGCAGGTGCCAGAGTTTCATGATTCCGGAGACCGGGTACATGAAGATGCTGATCATCGCCTACTCCTCTTCCTGCAGGGTGGTGGGGCACTTACACGTTACAGGGAGTCTAAGATGCTGGTATGCCTCACCCCACTGCACGCACTCGACCGACCGTAGGTACCGTCATCGGTGAGCTCATGCTGACGGCCGGCGTGCTGCTGCTGCTTTTCGCTTTCTATGAGTCCTATTGGACCAACATCAAGTCTGGCCAGATGCAGAACCAAGCCAATGAGACGCTGCAGGAAGAATGGCACAACCCGCGAGGAGGGGGCCACGCCCCGAAACTTGGTGAGGCCTTTGCGCGCCTCTACATACCGGCCTTTGGATCGGATTTCGCTTTCGCGGTTCTGGAAGGCACCAACGAGGATGATCTGTTGCGCGGACCAGGGCGCTACACGGAGACACAGATGCCCGGTGAGCCGGGAAATTTTGCCGTCGCCGGGCACCGCGTGGGCAAGGGCGCTCCCTTTAATGATCTGGGAAACCTGGATACCTGTGATGCCATCGTCATCGAAACCGAAACGGAGTGGATCACCTACCGTGTTTTGCCCATTGATGGTGTCCCGGGCGGCTGTTTCAGCCCAGAGCAGCAAGCCAAACCGGAGTACCATTCGGTGCAGGGCCGCCATATCACGCTGCCGGGCGATGTCAGTGTGCTCCACCCCGTCCCCGGTGCGGAGGGGGTTGAGCCCAGCGAATCCCTACTCACCCTCACCACGTGCCACCCGCAGTTTTCCAATGCGGAGCGCATGATCATTCACGCGATGGAGACTGACCGGGAGGCCAAAGCGCCCGGCACGGATGACAATGACCGCCCCGCCGTCTTGGAGGAGAACTAATGTATCGCGCACTCTGGAACTTGTTGCCCGGCCCCACCGCGGTGAAGGCGGTGCTGGCGCTGGCGCTGGCTGTGGGTGTTTTCTTCCTGCTCATGGAGGTTATTTTCCCTTGGGTGGCAGCGCAGATGCCCTATAACGACGTCGCCGTTTAGGCTTTTACACGCTTAGGTCTTTATAGACCTAAGCTCTTGATGGCTTCCTGGGCTATGAGCTGGGGCTTGAGGGTCTGCAGCTGGTTCGACCACACCACCACGGCGTGGTTGTCCTTCTGCACGGCAAAGACCGTGTGGTCCTCAAAGACGCCGCGCCCACCCGACCAGCCATCGAACTCGGCCAGCTCCGTGTCCTCTACCGGTGCGGCCCAATCCACGACGGCCCGGGCCTCCTCCACGCTGGGCATCTGCCGAACCAGGACGGTGGCCTGTGGATCCTCGGGGTAGGACCAGAACACGCAGGCGGGGGTGCTAAAGCGCTTGTCGACGCCCCACCGGGTCATCCTCTGCCCGTTGGTATCGGCCACCCATTGGGTATCCAGATAGGGGCAGTCTTCCCAGTCGCTGACTTCAGCCGTGGCGTCGATAGGTAGGCCATCGCCTGCGTCGGTGTGTGGCACCGAACTTGCGGCCGGGGTGCTGGGCGTGGGGTTGGATGCATCCGAGCATCCTGCGACGGCGAAGCCGATGCCGATCAGGCAGGCAGTAAGCGAGGGAAGTAGGCTGTGGCGCATGACGTCCACACTAGACCAGCGCTCGGTTGAATCGGATGCCCTGCGCAACGGTATCCACGTCCTGACAGCGACGCTGCTGGTGGTGGCAATTTTTACCACGGTACGCCTTCCTCTGTGGCAAGGTGTATTGAACCTTTTGCTCTTGGTTTCTTTTGCCGTGGTGTACTTCGGGGGGTCGGCCTACTTAGAGACCCTTCCGCGCGTCGCGCGTTATGGCTGGATGGTCATCCTCACGGTGTTGTGGCTCGCTGATTTGGCGGTGGCGCCCGCGGCCATCTATCTCGTGTTTTCCCTGTATTTTGTGTACCTCTACGTACTGGAGATGATCCCCGGCATCATCTGCGTTATCGCGGCCACGGTGATGACCGTGCTGGTGCAGATACCGGGTGGGTTGTCCTTCGGCGGCATCATGGGCCCCGCGGTATCGGCCCTGGTGACAATCGCGATTACCTACGCCTTCCGGGCGCTGAGCCGTATGAACCAGGAATTGGTGAAGACCCGTTCGCAACTTGTAGAGTCTGAGCGCACGGCAGGCATGACGGCTGAGCGCCAGCGCATCGCCCACGAGATCCACGACACCCTGGCGCAGGGCCTGTCCTCCATCCAGATGCTGCTGCATGCCGCTGACCGAGACCTCGACCAAGAGGATATTCCCAAAGCACAAGAGCGCATTGAGCTCGCGCGGCGCACCGCAGCGGATAACCTCCATGAAGCGCGCGCCATGATTGCGGCACTTCAGCCGGCGGCACTCTCGGAAACTTCCCTGGGAGCTGCCATGACGCGGATGGCGGATAATTTCGCGGCAACCGGTGGGGTCGACGTGTCTGTGGACGTTGAGGGCGATACGCAGCAGTTGCCCATGAAGGTGGAAGCAGCACTGTTGCGGATTGCGCAGGGGGCGATGGGGAACGTCGTCAAGCACGCTCACGCCAGCAAGGCGCGGGTCACCGTGACCTATGCGCCGGATGAGGTGCGCGTGGACGTCGTGGACAATGGAGAGGGCTTTGATGTCGCGGCGGTGGAGAATAAGCCGGCGGGTTTGGGCCATATTGGTCTATCGGCGATGCGCAGGCGCGCAGAGGAGCTCGGCGGAGAAGTCGTGATTGAATCCACGCCAGGCAGCGGCACGGCGGTCTCAGTTAGTGTGCCCTTAGATAACGATGTAGATTAGGAAATTGTCCACACTGTACCAATGAGGAGGAAGCCCGTGATTAGGGTCTTGCTTGCCGACGACCACGAGATCGTACGCCTAGGTCTACGCTCGGTGCTCGAGGGAGCAGAGGATATCGAGGTCGTGGGCGAGGTAGCTACGGCCGAGGCCGCTGTTTCCGCGGCACAGGCGGGTGGCATCGACGTCCTCCTCATGGATCTGCGTTTCGGCGCGGGCATCGAAGGCACGCGCGTCATGGGCGGCGCGGAAGCAACCGCTGCTATCCGCTACTCCATGGAGAATCCCCCCAAGGTGCTCGTGGTGACCAACTATGACACCGATGCGGATATCCTCGGAGCCATCGAGGCCGGAGCGGTGGGCTACCTGCTGAAGGATGCGCCACCGGTGGAGTTGCTCGCGGCGGTACGTTCGGCGGCCGAAGGAGATTCGGCACTCTCGCCCGTGGTGGCCGATAAACTGATGACCCGCGTGCGTACCCCGCGCACCTCCCTTACCCCGCGCGAGCTTGAAGTATTGAAGCTGGTGGCGGCGGGTTCCTCCAACCGTGAGATCGGTGTGGAACTGATGCTGTCAGAGGCGACGGTGAAGTCTCACCTAGTTCACATCTATGACAAACTAGGCGTGCGCTCCCGCACCTCCGCCGTGGCTGCTGCCCGCGAGCAGGGCGTTCTTTAAAGATTGTTGGCGTTGCGGTACGCCAAAATCACCTCGTTGGGGATCTTGCCGCGCTCAGCTACCTGGTAGCCGTGCTTGGCGGCCCACGCGCGGACATCGGCTGGCTTATAGCGGCGGGTGTCCTTTTTAACGGGGTGGCGGGCCGCCTTGATGAAGGGGTCCAGCGCAGCGTGGAATTTGTCGGCGTTTTCTTGGGATACGTCGAGAAGATAGTCCTTACCGTCAACGCTGAAGCGGATGACGATCAGTTCTTCCTCACTGAGGGGCTTGTTATCGATATCATCAAAAAACTGAGTGATTTCGCGGCGGGCCATGAATCTCCATTCCGGCTGAACGATGTGGATACGCGACGAGTGTCCTCCCCGCTTGGGGGAGGGTAGTGCGGCTTGAAGGGTAGACGTCTGCGCGCTGAGAGGCTAAGCGCCCAGCTTGGCCTGGATTTCGTCGTTCAGTGAGTCAATCTCGCCGGAAATAGAGCGGTGCGCGCGCTGACGCTGCTGATCAGTCATGTACTCGGCATTGTCAATCGCGGAGTCAAGCTCGTTGAGGCGCTCCTTGACGTCGCGCTTGAAACCAGCGGGAAGCTGCGCGTCCTTGAGAGAGTTGCGGATACCCGCGGTGCGGGCCTTGAGCGGCGCGCCGTGGCCGGAGAAGGACGCCAGCTGTTCGGCGCTGACACCGGCTTTCTGCGCGCGCTTCTTTTCCACCTCGCGCTGGGCGGCAGTGATGCCGCGGTAGATCAAGGGCAAAAGAAGCGGTGCTGCGGTGCGCAGGGCACCGGCATAGCGCTTGACATTGTCCTTATTAAAACGGCCCTGCTTGATGCGTTCGAGTTCTTTCTTGGCCATTTTGTACTCGTGTTGGCGGCGCTTCTTTAAGCCCTTTTCCTCAGACTTAATAAGTGCCTTTTCTTGCTTGGCCAGCAGCTTCTGCTGGCGGTGCTTGGCCTTATCTGCAGCCTTGACCTCTGCCTTTGCGCGGGTCTTAGCGGCCTTGATCTCAGCGCGGGCCTCACGGCGGGCCTTGCGGATTTTCTTCATAATGCCCATTGAAACGTCCTTTTATTAATCTATCTTTAGGGTCTCGCTACAACTCTAGCAAGGTGGTCTACTAAGCTCACCTGCTGTGAAGGATGTGCTCGTTGCCACGGATCTTGTGGGCTGCCGTTATCGCTTAGTGCAGCGCCGCGCGCATCCCGAGATCCCACGCACCGCGGTGAGCCAAGCCCGCGCGGAGCGCCACGCGGCCGCCATCGATGCTGCGCTCAGCCGCCTTCCCAAGAAGGGGCCAGGGCGTTTCCGCCGGATTGACCTGGAGGGGGATGATTTCGAGCGAGCGCTTGCCACACTGGAAGCACTTGTTCACGGCTATACGCACATTACGAACGCTGTGTTTTCTACTTCCGAGTGGATGGTGCGCGTGGAGCTCCTAGTGCGGGATGGGGACAAATACAGTCCTGTCATCGTTTCTGATCACCGCGTGGCCCGCCCGCACGAGAGCTCGCGTACGCTGGTTGTGCCTACCCATCGTTTGGGGTTGAGTGAGCCGCTACCGGCAAAGTACAAGATTCGGCACCATGCCGTCGATGGCTACCGGTTGGCCTTGGCCGCGCGGGGCTTGGAAGAAGTAGGCCTGAATTCCGGCAGGGGCGCTGCGATTGGCCAGGATCGCAGCCAAGCTTTTGTTACGGATACCTCGCGTTTTGCCATCGATGAGGCGTTGGCGCAGCCACTACCAGCGGGCCCACGCCGCGTTAAAGAGTGCGCCTCCTGCCGCTTTTGGCCTTTGTGCCGGGAGGAGCTGGAAGCCCGCGATGACATCTCGCTCTTTCTGCCGGGCGACCGCGCGAAGCCCTATCGTGAGCGCGGTATCACGACAGTGCAAGGGCTTATTGATGCCTCCCTCGGCACCCCTTCCGCCCTTGCCGCTGCCTGGCGTGAAGGCGTCCCACTGTTGCGCCGTGACCGGGTCAGCGTTCCCCGCGCGGATGTCGAGGTTGATGTGGATATGGAGGCCTACCTGGATCAGGGGGCCTACCTGTGGGGTGCGCTACTGGACGGTGAATACCATTCCTTCGTGACGTGGGAACTGCTCGGTGGCCGCGCGGAAGCGGAGAATTTCGCTGAGTTCTGGGACTGGCTCATGCGGGTGCGCGCTGAGGCACATGAGGCAGGAAAGACCTTCGCAGCCTACTGCTACTCCGCCCATGGTGAGAACCATTGGATGCGCAGATCCGCCCAACGTTTTTCTAAGCCCAGTCTCCAGGAGGTGGAAGAGTTCATCTCCTCGGAAGAATGGGTGGATATGTTCGCCCACGTCAAGCGCAGTTTCGCTGGCACTGCGGGGCTGGGCCTGAAGACCGTGGCCCCCGTTGCGGGTTTCGAATGGCCGGAAGAGTTTGATGGTGAGGAATCCGTCAATGCCCGCCGCGCCGCCGTTGCCGGGGATGCCGCCGCGCGGGCGCAGATTCTGCGCTACAACGCGGGCGATGTGCGCGCTACCCACGCCGTCCGCGAGTGGATGTCTCACGGCGCGCCGGGAGTGTCCCCCCTCGAGCCCTAGCTTCTCTCTGCCTTCCTGTTTGCAAGGCCCCAGACCTGAAACCCGCAACCTGCAGGTGGGCGTCGCCAAGCGCTTGCCGACGCCCACCGCTCACGCAGGAGGTTGCGGGATCGAGGTCTGGGGATCTACAGGATGAGGCTGAGTCCGCCGAGGATGATGAGCACTGCAAGGGCCACCCAGGCCTGGTCCCAATCCGTGGTGCTCGTCGGGGCTGGGCCTTCGGCCTTCTTGAGTAGCACGGCTTTCTGGGCCTTGACCGCGCGGGCGGTGAGGATGGGGAAGACTGCCATGGAACCAAGGCAGAGCAGGGAGGCGGCAACCATGGTGAGGGAACTATCGGTGGCTAGCCACAGGGCGAGTCCGCCGTTAATGAAGACGGATCGCCCGAGCCCCCAGCGGTTGTATTCGCGCAGGCCCGCCCGTACCGCTGAAGGGCCGCCGCCCATCGTGGTGGGCAGCATATAGCCCATGACGCCAATGAGCAGCTGGGCAGCAAAACCAACGACGAGGGCGAGCATGGGAATCTTTGGCTCGCTAGAGAAGAAGTGCTGGGTGGTGTAGTACACCAGCCCGCCGAGCAGCCACAGGGAGGAAAAGAGCACAGAAAGCGCTGGGAAGGTAATGCGTCCGCGCGGATCGTCGAGCACGGTGAGGACATTGATGAGCCAGCCCTGCAGGCTGAGCGCCCAGCCCGCGCAGTAGAGGATGAGGCCTACCTGCGGAACATTCCAGATGCTGCCCACCAGAGTAGCTAGCACGCCTAGGCCCAGCAGGGTGAAGCTTAAGCTCATGCGCGGATTGATTCCCTTGGTGCGCCAGATGGAGGGGAACAAGATGGTCAGTGAGCCGGCTGCCGCAAGGCCCACGAAGCCGCCAATATTGGCAGCCACGTGGGCGATGAGTAGGCGCGGATGGGAGGGATGCGTCGCGAGGAAAGCGCCCAGGGTGGCGCCCACGGCAAGAAAGAAGGCGGAGGCCACATAACCAGCAACGACAGGGCGGAATCGTTTGGATTCCGCGCGGCGCCATAAGGCAAAGAGGGCCGCGCCGTGCCAAGCCACGGCAGTCGCAACGAGTGCGGCACCCACCAGCGTAAGCAGCCAGTGCCGTTCCCAGGCTTCGACGAGCATCTGCCCTACGAGGGTGAAAACAACGCCTATGTTCAGCAGATAAATGCGTGCGAGCTGCCGCGGGCGGGCAGAAAGAGGTACTTTGAGCTGCACGAACTTCTCGGTGAGATGCTGGGACCACACCACGATGCTGTTGCTGAGGATACCGAGCGTGAAGAGGTGGATGAGAACCCAGCGGTAGTTCGGAATAAAGGTATGGGTCGCGCCCGCGATGAGGAAGACCATCATCCACAGACTGACTGGGCGCGATGCCTTCCGGTGCCATGTACGCGGTGACCACTTATCCATAAAACACGATTTTATCCGGTTTTTCTCACGGCCCAACTCAGCGCCGCGATACCTGCGGCGAGGGCGGCGTAGACGGTGATGAAGCCGATCCACGACAGGGAGTCAAAGAGCACGCCGGCCAGCGCGCCCAGGATAGAACTGCCCAGGTAGTAGAAGAAGACATAGAGGCTGGAGGCCTCCGCGCGGTCGTGGGTGGCGATGTGCCCCACCCAGCCCGAGGCGGTGGAGTGCGCCGCGAAGAAACCGATGGTGAAGAGCACGATGCCCAGCAGGGTGGGGATCAGCGAGCCCATGCAGAGCGCGATGCCCACGGCAAAGAGCGCGCAGGAGAGCAGCAGCGTGTTGGCATGGCCCACTTGGGTAACCAGCCGGCCAGCGCGCGCCGAGGACCAGGTTCCGGTGAGGTAGAAGAGGAAGACCAAGCCAGCCAAGCCCGGCGAGAGGTGGAAGTGGTCGATGAGCCTAAAAGCCAAGAAGTTATAGAGGGACACGAAGGTGCCCATCGCCACGAAGGCCACGATGAATAAGGGGATCAGGCGGGTGTCCCGGGCATGGCGGAAGATGGCGCGCAGCTCCGAGCGGAAGTGAATCTCCTTCGGGGTGAAATTCTGTTGGTAGGGCAGCAAGATCGCCGCGATGATGGCCAGGATGAGTGTGACCAGGCTGGAGCCTGCCAGGGCCCAGCGCCAGGACGTGAGCTCGAGCAGCCCAGTCGGGATGAGACGGCCGGTCAGTCCGCCGATGGTGGTGCCGGCGATGTACAAACCCATGGCACGGGCAACGTAGGAACTTTCTAGCTCCTCCGAAATCCAGGCCATGGCGGTAGCAGGTGCGCCGGCGATGACGGCTCCCTGGAGCGCGCGGGTGGCGATGAGGATTTCTGGGTTGGGGGCCAGCGGAACGAGCATGCCGATGAGCGTGGCCGCGATGGTGGACACAAGCAGCAGTTTTCCGCGTCCGATGCGCTCGGAGATGATGGACACGGGGATCACGCAGATGGCCAGGGCACCCGTGGCCGCGGAGATGGTCATGGCGGCTTCCGTGGGGGACATGCCCATGTCCTCCACCAAGGTGGGCAGCATGGCTTGGGTGGGGTAGAGGCAAGAAAAAATTGCCAGGCCCACGAAGAGCATGGCAATGGTGGCGCGCCGCGTTCTGGTCATGCATCAAGCATGGCCTAGCGCGGGTTATGTGTAAAATGTCTAAAAGTCACATAAAGCATGCGAGGTGTGCATGAATCTGGAGGATGTGCGCGGCGTCGTCGCCGTGGCCGACCATGGCCTCGTCGGCGCGGCTGCCGACGCCCTCGGGCTCTCCCAATCCGCGCTGACCCGCCGCGTGCAGCGCATCGAAGCCGAAGTGGGGGCCAGCCTGTTTGAGCGCAGCGGCCGGCGTCTGCGGCTCAATGCGCGCGGCCGGGCCTTCGTGGAACACGCGCGGCGGATGCTTTTGTCGGAAGCCGCTGCGCGCGATGCCGTGTCCCGACTTATGGATCCGGAGCGCGGTACCGTGCGCCTCGATTTCATGCATTCCCTGGGCACGTGGATGGTCCCGGAGCTACTCAAGGCTTATCGCGCTCAACACCCGCACGTGGATATTCGCCTGCACCAGGGGGCGGCCCGGGAGTTGGTGGACAGAGTAGCAGCCGGCGAGTCCGACTTAGCGCTGGTTGGTCCCCGACCTATAAACCCAGGCCCGCTGGGTTGGCACCAGCTCAAGCTGCAACGACTGGGGCTGGCGGTCCCGGAAGGGCATTGGGCGGCAGGAAAAGGCAATGTGCGCATGGAAGATTTTCGCGACGAGCCCTTCATCGGCATGCTGCCGGGTTATGGAACGCGCATGCTTCTGGATTCCCTGGCAGGCGAAGCCGGTTTTAGCCCCCGCCTGGTCTTCGAGTCGATGGAGCTGACCACCGTGGCCGGCCTCGTGGCCGCCGGACTGGGATCAGCGTTGCTGCCGCTTGATGACCCGTACCTGAAAGCCCGCAACCTCATTCCCTTAGAACCGGAGGCCTACCGTGAGCTGGGTTTGGTGTGGCGCGAGGGCGATGATGCCCCGCCGGTGGAGCACTTCAAGGATTTCGTTGTGGCACGCACCGCTGACTAGCTATCGAACGGCAGCGCGGCCGCCAACGCGCGGAGCGTTTCAGGGCTGGAGACCTCGTGTGGCAGCCTGGCACTGGTGCTCCCAGGCGGCAGAGTGTCTTAACGGATAGGCCAACTGCCCAACATGACGAAGATCCCTCTCGGATCTGCAATGGCGGCGCATAACTTTGGCGGATCGGGCAGTTGCGGTCTGGATATCGGGGTTGGGTGGTCCTCCGCAAAGCCTGTAGAGGGAGTCACAACGCGAAACCGCGCTGAGCCTCAATGAAGAGGACCCAGCGCGGTCGAAACTATATGGCCTTAAAGGAGGCCAGAGTGCTTACTTGGTGGCAGCAGCGTAACGCTCAGCAACGTCATCCCAGTTGAAGACGTTCCAGACAGCCTTGACGTAATCAGCCTTCACGTTCTTGTACTGGAGGTAGAAGGCGTGCTCCCACATATCCAGCATCAGCAGCGGGGTGAAGTTCACAGAAATGTTGCCCTGCTGATCAGTCAGCTGCTCAATAACCAGGCGGCCAGCAACGTGGTCGTAGCCCAGAACTGCCCAGCCGGAACCCTGCAGGCCGGTAGCAACGGCGGAGAAGTGAGCCTTGAACTTCTCGAAGGAGCCGAAGTCACGGTTAATAGCCTCAGCCAGCTCGCCGGTGGGCTCGCCGCCGCCGTTCGGGGAGAGGTTCTTCCAGAAGATGGAGTGGTTGGTGTGGCCACCCAAGTTGAAGGCAAGGTTCTTGGACAGGGCGCGGATGGCGTCAGCGTTAGCCTCGCCGTTGCGCTGCTCCTCCAGAGCCTCGAGCGCAGCGTTAGCGCCAGCAACGTAGCCAGCATGGTGCTTGGAGTGGTGCAGCTCCATGATCTCAGCGGAGATGTGCGGCTCCAGGGCATCGTATGCGTAGTCGAGTTCCGGAAGTTCGTAAACAGCCATTTGTTTCATCCTTTCTTTGGGGTACGAGGCCCCATGGTAGGGGCCGGATGAGAATTTGGCCACAATATTTTTTCTATGGGAGCTGCCGTGAACAAAAACCTGGATTGCAGGCAATGCAGCGGAGTATAAGGGGAGGACAACACTAAGCGAAGGAGAATCCAGCATGTTTCTTTTCAGGCCAGAGCCCACGCTGGTGGCGGCTAAGGACGCCCTTCCCGGGCGCGCGGAGCCCGTCTTAGAGGCCCCACAGCCCCACGCGGTGTTAGACACTCCGATTACTGGACCGTGGAAAGAGGGGCAGAGGTCCCTCATCATCGCCATCGGCTGTTTCTGGGGCGCGGAGAAGATGTTCTGGGAAACTGAGGGCGTGGAGTCCACGTCCGTGGGCTATGCGGGCGGCACCACGCCGAATCCCACTTATTATGAGGTCTGTCGCGGGCTGACCAACCATGCGGAGGCTGTCCAGATTACGTATGATCCGCAGCGCGTGAGCTTGCGCGACCTCGTGGTCAAGGCCTTGGAAGCCCACGATCCGACCCAGGGATTCCGCCAGGGCAACGACGTGGGCACGCAGTACCGCTCGGCTTTCTACCCCGAGACCGAAGAGGAACGCGCGGAGATCCAGCAGCTTGTGGATTCCTACGCGGGCAAGCTTGCCGACGCCGGCTTCGGCGCCACCACCACCGAAGTCACCCTCCTCAGTGAGACGGACTCAGGCCAGTACTACCTGGCTGAGGACGAGCACCAGCAGTACCTGCATAAGGTGCCCAATGGCTATTGCCCGCACCACAGCACCGGTGTGAAGTGCGGCTAGAGCTGCTTACGGACGTGAGTCCGGCTAGAGCTGCTTGCGCACATGCGTGCGGAAGTCGGAAGGTTTGTTGAGCTGGTCGCGCTCCACGAAGACCCGCATGCGCTCGGCTAATTCCGGGGTGAGTTGTGTGCGCGTTTGGGATCCGAGGACGGAATCCCAGTACCAGAAGGTTTCCTCGAAGTAGTTGTGCCCGTGGCCGCCCGGCACGTTGAGCGAGTTGATCTGGTCCAGTGCTACCTGCCAGAAGGTGATGAACGGATGCCAGCGCAGGTTGTTAAAAGTATCTGCGTACAAGGTCTGCGGGGTCGGCTCGTGGATCCAGTTGGGGCGGGCATAAATGAGCTTGCTATCCCACCACACGATGGCATCGGAGGCGTGTTGCCCCACCGCTACCCGCGGGCGCTCCCAGGGGCCATAAGGCTCGCCGAAGGCATCGTGCTCCATGTGGGCGGGGACTGCGGCGAAGCGGAGGTGCCGGCCGCCGTCGATAAGCGGCAAGCGCTCCAAGGAGCCGCGTTCGCGGTGCAGGCGGCGCATGAAACTGGTCATCCGGGGTGGCCCAGTGAATACCGCGCCATCGCACGCCGCGAGCAAATCTTCGACCGTCTCATAGTTTTCCACGATGGCATAGCAGCCCAGGGATTCGCCGCTTAAGTACAGCTTGGGGCGGTTGTCTTCGGGCAAGAGCTCGAGGCGGGCGTGAACAGCGGCGATGAGCTCGCGCGCAAAAGTGCGGGAGAGGTTTTTATCCACCAGGTAGGAAAACATGGAAGGCAGGTAGTCGAATTGCAAGGCCACGGTGGCGCAATTGCCGCGCGTGAGGAATTCATAGCCACTGACCGAATAATTATTGATCCAGCCTGAGCCGGAGGGCATCTGCAGCACGATGGTGTCGCGGTGGAAGGCCCCCGTGCGGTCCATCTCCGCCACCGCGTGGCGGGCGGCGGCGTGCGGACCACGGCCGCGGATGAGGCCGATGTAAATGCGTATTGGTTCGCGCGCTCGGTCAAAGTGCATGACCTCTTTGATGTCCTGGGCGCGGGGGCCACGGTCGAGAAAAACGCGGCCCTGTGAGCCGACAGCCGTCCACTGCTCATGGGACCATGGGCTGCCGGAGCGTTCCGGCTCCCACGGCATGACAGATCCCGGATAGACGAGCTTGTTGAGGGCAAGGCCCTGGATAGTGGCTTTGTGGAGCAGCCGGCGCCAGACCATGCGGTCGCTGGCCACGGCCGCGGCGAAGCCCACCGCGCCGCCGGCTAGGGGCCAGGCAATCCACCGGGGCAGCCAACGCTGCACCTGGAGAGAAAGTTGAGTGACGGTAAGCTGAGCCGCCTCCCCTACGATAAGCAAGGCGCCGTAGCCTGCGGTACCCACCATCATTCCTAGTGCGGCGGATTGCGGGCCGCGGTCATTGAGTTTGCCCACGAGGCGGGCCTGCTCTGTTTGGTTGCGCAGGGAGCGTATGCCCGCGATGAAGGTTCCGAGCCCCAGCAAGTAGTAGGAATAGCGCCGAGTGGTGGGGCCGACCCGATCCTGGGGGCGCCGGCCCGCGTGGCGTAGGGCGCGCTTCGCTGCGAAAGCCGCGGTGGTGGCGGCGAGATGTCCCGCGCCTTGGCCGATGGCCACGTTGGCAGCGGTAACCCACCACGGGCGTGGCAATAGCGACGGGGAGACGGCTGCCCAGGTCGCTACTTCGGCGCCGAAGAGCCCGGGCCACATATTTTGCGGCAGGCGCCGCCTGCCGGTCATGCGCATTCCAGGGGTGAGATCACTGATGAGCTCCAAGGAAAAGATGGCAGCCTGAAGTCCTGTGCGGGCGGTTTTGAGGGCGATGCGGCGCGCGAGTTGACGCATGCTGGCCATTGAACCAGCTTTGGGGCGAACGTGCAGTGATGCCACTAATCAGACCTAATCGGGCATAAAAATGTGAGATCGGACTACTTAACCTGTGAATTCGGGCGCATAACGAGCAAAACTCGGACATTAGGGGCACAATAGGAGTCATGGGAAATCATGTTGGAAACAAAGTAGTACTCATCGGCGCTGGCGACGTTGGAGTTGCTTACGCCTACGCTCTGGTCAACCAGGGCACTGTTGATCACCTGGCCATCATCGACATCGACGAAAAGAAGCTCGAGGGCAACGTCATGGACCTCAACCATGGCGTCGTCTGGGCCCCGTCCCGCACCCGCGTGACCAAGGGTACCTACGAAGACTGCAAGGACGCTTCCATGGTCGTCATCTGCGCCGGCGCCGCTCAGAAGCCCGGCGAGACCCGCCTGCAGCTCGTGGACAAGAACGTCAAGATCATGAACTCCATCGTGGCGGACGTCATGAAGAATGACTTCGACGGCATCTTCCTGGTCGCCTCCAACCCGGTGGACCTGCTGACCTACGCAGTGTGGAAGGCCTCCGGCTTCCCGCACCAGCGCGTCATCGGCTCCGGCACCGTCCTGGACTCGGCCCGCTACCGCTACATGCTCTCTGAAATGGATGACGTGGCACCGACCTCCGTCCACGCCTACATCATCGGTGAGCACGGCGATTCCGAGCTGCCGGTCGTCTCCTCCGCCAACATCGCAGGTGTCTCCCTGTCCCACCGTTCTGAAAAGGACCCGGGCTACAACGAGCGCATCGAGAAGATCTTCGAGGACACCCGCGACGCTGCCTACCACATCATCGACGCTAAGGGCTCCACCTCCTACGGCATCGGCATGGCCCTGGCCCGGATCACCCGCGCGGTCATCCAGAACCAGGCCGTCGCTCTCCCGGTCTCTGCCTACCTGCAGGGCGAGTACGGCCACGAGGATGTCTTCATCGGCACCCCGGCCATCGTTGACCGCTCCGGCGTCAACCGCGTTATCGAGCTGGCCCTCGATGACCACGAGAAGGAGCGCTTCGAGAACTCCTTCAACACTCTCAACACCATCAAGGAAGAAATCTTCGGCTAGTGAAGATTGTCGCCCACAGGGGATACTCCGGGAAATATCCGGAGCTATCCCCTCTTGCCTTTGAAAAAGCGCTCGAGCTACCCATTCACGGTATCGAGTGCGATATCCGCCTGAGCAGCGACGGCAAGGTGGTGGTTCATCACGATCCCACACTGGACCGCACCACGAATGGCTCAGGCCGAGTGTCTCGGATGACCTGGGAGGAGCTGCGCCGCCTGAAGATTGGCGGCGGCCAGCGCATGCTGCTTCTCGACGAACTCCTCGACATGCTCGGGGATAAGAAACACCACCTCTACATTGAGACCAAGCATCCCTCGGGGCAAGGCGACATCCTCGAAGAACAGATGGTGCTGCGGCTGCGCTACGCAGGGCTTCTCGACGACCCCCGGATCCACATGATTTCCTTTTCCCACCGGGCCATTCGTCGAATGGCAGCACTTGCCCCGCACGTCGACCGCATCTACCTGCGCCGCGATTGGGAGCGCCATTTCAACCGTCCCGACATCCTGTTGTCGCAGCCCACTGGCCTGGGCATGTCGCTGTTGCGCGGCAAGCTGCAGCCCGACGCGATCGGCGCGCACGGCTTGCCCACGTACATGTGGACCATCGATAAACCCGCGGACATGAAGTGGGCGTGGGCCAACGGGGTAGATATTCTCGCCACGAACCAGCCGGAAGTGGCCCTGCATGCCATTGAGCTGTAATGAACAGGTAAGTTGTTCAGTATGGCCAAGAAGAAAAAGAAGAACGAACAGCTGCCGGAGGGCATGTCCCGCCGCCAAGCTAAGCTCGCTGCCCGCGCCGCCGAGCGCGCTGCCCTGGAAAAGGACCCTCGCCCCTTTGGTGGGCTGGCCGCTGAGGCTAGCCTCGTCGCCCTGCAGGAATTTGTTCCTTCCGCAACGGCGAAGCTGTCCGTCAAGGGCTTCGACAAGGATGTCTACGTCGCCACCGTGCTGCCCGGTGCTACCGCGGCGCTCATCCGTGATGAGGAATCCGGTGGTGAGGCCTTCGTGGGCCTGCAGGTGCAGTCCCACACCCACAACCCGGGCCGCGACTTGGCTTTTGCTCTGAACTGGGTGAAGAACAACGCGCCGGGCTCCACCCTCGAGTCCACTGCTGCTGATGGTTCCCAGCCGGAGCTCAAGGAGCTGCTGGAGGAGGACGCCGAGCTGGAGATCAACGTCTACCAGGACTTCGCGTGGTGGATGCCGGAGGGCGCGCAGGTTCCGCCGCAGATGGCACAGGCACTGCAGCGAGCCAATGATTCCGTCATCGAGTCCTACCAGGTGGGCCAGGAGGCCGAAGGCTTCGTCGGCACCGCCTTCTGGGCCAACGCTGGTGGCGGCAAGGCTCACATCCGCTGGGTCCGCCCCTGCGATGACGAGAATGCTTTCCTCAATGCGCTTGCGCGCATTGCCGCTCGCGGTGAGCTCAACCTGGGCGAGAACACCAAGTTCGCCGGTGTCTTCCGCACGCATGGTCTCATCGCCCCGGTCTTCGACCTCGACCCAGAGGTCGCGCACGATTCTTACGAGTCCGAGCTGTCTCGCGTGAATAAGGCGCTGGAAGAGGAGATTTCCAACGACGCCAACCTCGATGCCGATGAGCGCAAGCAGCTGCAGAACATTAAGTCCCGTCAGGTGACGCTGCGCTAGTTCCTGGGTGCTTTAGCCCCAAAGCTTAGGTACATATCGATCAATTAAGGCTCCAAAACCTCAAGGCGGTTTTGGAGCCTTAATTGATCGAAACGACCGGTCGAAGCCTTAGCGCATGGAGTCCCAGAGCGCTTGGGCCTCAGCGTCATCCCAGAGGACGACATTGCCCACGACCGTGTCCTGGAAACCGCCGATGGGCACCGTCGTCGTCTCCACGCCTGAGGCCATCGACAGCGCCACGCGGGCAAGATGCCACACGTGGTCCTTCTCGTTGACGATGAAGGAATCCGTGGTGTGGTTGACCAGGGAGACGGCCTTGAAGGGGTTGCCAATGGTGGAGAAGGACGTTGCCTTATCCAGCAGCGCGGCGAAGAACTCGCGCTGGCGCTCGACGCGGTCCAAGTCACCCATCGCGGTAGCGCGGGTGCGCACGTAGCCAAGGGCATCTGGGCCGCGGAGCTTCTGGCAGCCCGCTTGAAGGTCGATGCCCGCGAGCGGATCGTTGATGGGCTCCTTGACGCAAATCTCCACGCCGCCCACGGAATCCACGACGTTTGCCAAGCCGCCCATGCCGATCTCCGCATAGTGATCGATGTGGAGGCCGGTGGCTTGTTCCACGGTGTGGGTCAGCAGCTGGGGCCCACCGTAGGTGAAGGCAGCATTGACCTTGTCCATGCCGAAGCCGGGCACGTCGACGTAGCTATCGCGTGGAATGGAGACCAGCTGGGCCTTTCCGGAGCTGGGGATGTGCAGCAGCATGATGGTATCGGTGCGGCCGACGCCTACATCGCCACCGGTACCTAGCTCCGCTTGTTGTTCCTCGGTGAGGCCCTGGCGGGAGTCCGAGCCCACCAACAGCCAGTTCGTCCCAGAGGTCGGCGCCACCTGTTCGGTGGGCAGGGCATCGATGCGGGTGAGGCGTGAATCCGTCCACAAGGTGAAGGCCACCATGAAGACGAGGGCGATGACGACCAGCCAGCCCAGGCAACCGAAAGCTTGCTTGACCGGGTTGACCTTCTTGCGGCGGCTATGTGGGCGTCCTGCGGCACGCCCGCGGGAGGGAGCCTGTGGGGAATAGCTGCGTGGCGGTGCGTCGGGACTTCGCCGGTATGCGCCGGCGGCAGGTTCCCGGGTGGCCGCGCTCTGGCGGGGCGCTGGGCGCGCGGGGGAGTGCTGGGCCATGTAGGCATCGACGTCGAAGCGGGTTTCCTCCGGCCGTGAGCGACGCGGGGTGGGACGCTGGGTGCGTGGGGAATTTTGAGACGGCGTGCTGCGCTGTGTGGATGGACGGCGGCGCACCGGACGGCCGTAGCGATCACGCAAGGGCTGCCCATCGGCACCAAGGACAAATTCGCCCGCGTCCTGGCCGGAGGCATGTGAGGCGTGCGGGCCAGCCGGGTCGTAGGGGCGGGAAGGCCTCGCAGAATCAGCGGAGCCCGCGCGGCGGGGAGTGCCGTGGGGCTCGCCAGCACGGCGAGCTTCGCGCTCGGGATCGCGTCCTTGGTAGGTCATGGGGAACACTGTACCGCGAAACCACTTGCGCCCCACCTATCCCACAGGGCGCGGTGGTGGTCTTTTCGGCGTCCGGGCACCGCTTAAGCGCCGAAGAGCAGTGCGTAGCCCACGAAAGCGACGGCGTCGATCAGAAAGTGCGCGATGACCAGAGGCCATACCTTCCCGGTGCGGTGGAAATACCAGCCATAAAGCAGGCCCATCATGATATTGCCAAAGCCGGCGGAGACTCCCTGGTAGAGGTGGTAAGAACCGCGCAAGATAGAGGAGGCGGCCAGCGTTGCGGGTAAGGCCCACCCAGACTGCTTGAGCCTGGTCATGAACCAGTACACCACCACCAGTTCCTCCGCCCAGGCGTTGGCGAAGGATTTAATCAGCAGCACCGGGATCTCAATCCAGCTATCGAAGGCCCCCGGCACCACCTCCTTGGTCCAGCCGAAGTGCAACGCCACGTAATACAGCACCAACCCGGGAAGCCCAATAACCGCCGCCAACGCCGCGCCGTGCAGGCCGTCCCGCCACTGTGGGCGGGGCGGAAAAGAAATCAAATAAAGGGCAAGCGCTCCCCAGGCACACAGCACGGCGGCACTGCAGAGCTGGAAGGCAAGGTCCAGTAGCGAAGTCGCCGACTGCGAAGCGTTGATGGTGACCGATTGCTCGTTGAGCGGGGCCGGGTTGAGCAGAGAATCGGTCAGGCGTAGCACGGCGCGAACACCAGAGATTCCAAAAGTGATGGTGAGGACGATGAGGATTTCCGCGCGCAGGCGTGAGCGCGCGGTCATGGGTGAAGCACCTGGGCGAGGCCGAGAAGGGAGGACTCGTCAAGCGTGAGTGAGCCTAACTGCACGCCTACCGGCGGGTGATCGCGCACCGGCCAGGGCACAGAAATAGCGGGCAGCTGCGCCACGTTGAACAACGATCCCCACGGTGACCACCGCGTTTGCTCATCGAAGTTGGCCTGGTGCTCCCGTGCCAGGAAGTGCCCGCGCCGGGGTGGATCGAAGGCCAGCATGGGGCTCAAGATGGCGTCGACGTCCCACTCTTGTGCCAGCATTTCCGGTAGCTGGGCGGCGTGGGCGCGGGCCGCGGCGAATTCGGAGTCCGTGACGCGCCGGCCCTTCGCACGGATCCACTCCGCGTAACCCTCCGCGAAGTCAAGGCCAGCCAGCCGGCGACTAAAGATGTGCTGGAAGGCCTCAAAGGTGCGGGCGGCCTGGGGATAGGGGGAGATAGCCACGGTTTCGAAACCCGCGCCTTCAAAGGTAGCGGTGGCCTCTGCGACCGCGCGCAGCATGTGCGGGGCTACCTCAGCTTGAGCGAAGAGGGGATCCGTCAGCACGCCGATGCGGGCGCGCCGGGCACGCGGGTTAAGGCCATGCAGAGTTGCGGTATCGGCGATGCTGCGCGTGATGAACCCCTGCACCGAGAGGTCCTCGCCGGCGGGCTTAAAGCCGACGACACCGCAGGCAGCGGCCGGCACGCGAATGGAACCGCCACCGTCGGAGGCATGCGCGGCGCGCATGAGGCCCCGGGCCACCTGGATTGCCGCCCCGCCGGAGGAGCCACCCGGGGTATGGCCTGGGTAGAGCGGATTATCGGGGTGGGGCAGGCCGACAGGTTCGGTGTCGACGCGCAGACCCAGCTCGGGTGCGGCGGATTTGCCGACGACGAGCGCACCGGCGTCGATAAGCTCCTGCACGAAAGGATCGGTCTCCTCCGCCACGTAGGCACGCTCGGCATGCCCGAGCGTGGTGGGCATGCCGGCGACATCGTTGAGATCCTTAACCGAGAGAATCCAGCCGCTCAAACGCCCGTGCGCCTGCGGCCGGCGTTCGAGGTCGAAGTACGTGAAGCCGTGCTCCGCAGGGCTCAGACCAGATAGGTCCTCGCGCAGCTTGTCCAGAGTGAACTCGGTGCTCTCCATGGCGGCTCAGTTTAGTAGTTGTGTGAGATAAAGTTGCTGTCATGAGCACCACGATCGCATTCCTCGGGCCCGCTGGAACCTTTACGGAAGCGGCGATGCAGCATTTCGCCGCAGACTTTGCTTCCCCCGAGGGGATGCCGGTGAGCTCCCCGGCCGAGGCGCTGTCGGCGGTGCGTTCCGGTGCGGCGGATTATGCCTGCGTGGCTATCGAAAACTCCGTGGACGGGCCGGTTACTGCCACCTTTGACGCGCTTGCCGACGGCTCCCGGGTCCAGATCTACCGCGAGGTAGACCTGCCGGTGTCCTTCTCCATTCTGGTGCGCCCCGGCACTACCGCAGAGAATCTTCGCACCTTCTCTACGCATCCCGTGGCCTACCAGCAGGTGCGCGGTTGGTTGAAGCAGAACTTGCCGGACGTGGAGTATGTTCCGGCGGCGTCGAATGGTGCGGCGGCGCAGGCCGTGGCGCGCGGGGAGGTGGATGTCGCTGCCGCCCCTGCCCGCGCAGCGGAGGTCTTCGGACTGGATTCTATTGCGGAGAATGTGGCAGATGTCGCGGGGGCCACGACTCGTTTCGTCCTCGTGGGACCGGCCGGAAAGCCGACCGAGCGGACCGGCAACGACAGGACGTCCGTCATCTTCACCCTGCCCAACGAGCCGGGCTCCCTGGTAGGGGCCCTACAGGAATTCGCGCACCGCGGGGTGGACCTCTCCCGCATCGAATCCCGCCCGCTGCGCATCGTCTTCGGTAACTATCGCTTCCACGCCGATCTCATCGGACACATTGAGGACCAGCCGGTGGCGGAGGCTCTGCGGGCACTGTGGCTGCGGGCGGAGGACGTCGTGTTCGTTGGTTCCTGGCCTTCCGCCACGGCACTCGGGGAGGGCCCGCGGGATCTGGCGCGGCTGCAAGAAGCCGATGAATGGGTAGCGCAGGCGCGCACCGGCCAATAGTGTGGTGAAGCATGACCGGAAGAATTATCCTGCTGCGCCACGGCCAGACCTTTTCCAATATTGACCGCGTTATGGATACCCGGCCCCCAGGCGCCGAGCTCACCGAGCGCGGCCGCGGCCAAGCGGAAGATGTCGGCCGCGAGTTAGCTGAACTGTGCGCAGGGCGCCGTGTGCGCTTTGTGTGTTCCATTGCCTTGCGCGCCCAGCAGACCGCGATGCTGGCCGCCCGTGCTTTCGGCGAGACCGCCGATGAGCGCAATGTCCCCGTGGAAGTGCGTACAGGCTTGCACGAGGTCTTTGCCGGTGATCATGAAATGAGCGGTAGTGAGGATACCCACCGCGAATACATGGTGGCACTGCGCGGCTGGCTCGACGGTGATGAGTCCGCCCGGATGCCTGGCGGTGAGAGCTACGTGGATGTGCTCGAGCGCTACCAACCGGTGTTGGAGGATCTCGCTGCGGAGCTGGAGGATGATGAAGACATCGTCGTCGTCAGCCACGGCGCCGCCATTCGCGTAGTGACGAGGCATGCCTGCGGCGTGGACCCAGACTTTGCTTATACCGGCTACATGCCGAACTGCCGCTTTACCCTCATGGAGCCGCAGGGCCAGCCTTTTGGCCAGTGGACGCTCAAGCGCTGGGCGGATACCGAAGTCTAACCCGCTGCGGCCGCGGTAGGTTTCGTTGTGGTCACGGTAGGTGCCTTGGGCACCTACCCCCAGCCGAGCTCGTGGAGGCGCTCCTCCTCGAAACCGAAGTAATGCCCGACCTCGTGGAAGACGGTCACCATGACTTCGTGGGCGAGCTCTTCTTCCGAGTTGCTGATGGCCTGCAGAGGCTGCCGGTAAATGGAAATGGTATCCGGCAGGTAGCCGGTGTGTGAGGCGGTGCGCTGCGTGAGCATGACGCCCTCATAAAGCCCCAGCAGTTCAGGGTTCTCCGGGTGCTCTTCCTCGACGAGGATGACCAGGTTGCGCATCTGATCAACGAAGCGATCCGGAATTTTATCGAGGGCCTCGCCGACCAGTTCCTCGAAGCGATCTTCGCTGACTGCGTACATGTGGCTACTTCCTGTTCAATGACCGGAGCCTAGAGGGCCGGAGCCGCAGCCTCGGGGGTGGCGGGAGCGGCGTTTGCACCAGCTGGCTCGGCGTTCTCGCCGCCCGGCTGAGCATTCGGGTCACGCAATGGGTTGCGCTTCGGCTGCTCGGTCGGCGGGGCGCCGTTAATGCTCAGGGCCTCGCGTCCCCCTGTGGCAGAGCCGGTGATCTCGGAGAAGTGACCGTCCTTGATGTGGATCAGCGAGCAATTCACCGAACGGGATCCGCTCTCCCAGGTCTCGCGGCTCATCGCGCCCCAGAAAGGTTGCAGCGTGGACTGGTAGAGGTTCTCCTCGCCGCCCAAATAATCCATGGCATTTTGGGTGCAGGTCTCGGAGAGGAACTTATCCATGTCCTCATCGCTGGGGTAGCCATTGGGGAATTTTTCGGCCAGGTTGATGACGGATACGGTCTCCATCTGGTGTGGTTCCTGGCAGGGAACGGTATTGAGTACCTGTTTATCATCCACCTTGCGGCATTCGCCGGGCTTGGCGACGACCGCCTGGTCCACCTCGCTGACCTTGCCGGTGGATTCCTGCGGTACGCCGTTGGCGTCGGTAGTCTGCAGGCCACACAGCAAGGTACGGTCACCCTGATCCCAGGATGCGGCCGGGGGCAGGATGGAAGCAATGTCATAGCGCCCGTTGGGATCCCACTTGCCGTTGAGGTAGCTCACCGTGGGTGCTTCGCACAGCTCATCGCGCAGGGCGTTTTGGCGTGTGATGTCGGGGCGCGTGGCGTTGGGGCCGAACTCGCTGGTGGGGTAGGCGCTGAGATCCTCGCGAGCCGAGACTTCGAAGCGGTGTGGTTTATCGCAGCTGATCTGCTCAAAACCGGTGGCGGTGCCATCCGGGGCGATGTCCCAGGTCACGCATGCCCCAGCGGAGGCGGTGGTGAAGGGAGCAGCTTCACCGTCGGCGGTAGAAGGATCGGCGGCCTGACTGCCGTCGGCGCTGGAGCTAGCGGAGTCATTCCCGGCCGAATCGGTGCCGGTTGGCTCGCCGCTAAAGAGGCCGTAGGAGGCCATGAAGACGGCCGCGGCCACGGCTGCAACGAGGACGACGCGGATGGCGGAGGCGGAGCGCCATGCAGATGAAGTGCTCATAGAACTCCTCATACTACTCCCTTAGCGGCCCTGGCTTCTAGCCCGCCCAGCGCTGTTCGCCACCATGGAGCCGCTAAGTATGCGAGCGGGAGACGTGGGTCGTAAGGCGGTAGCGGTCAGTGCGGTAGACCGAGGAGCACC
This sequence comes from Corynebacterium sp. HMSC062A03, assembly GCF_001811145.1. NCBI lineage: Bacteria > Bacillati > Actinomycetota > Actinomycetes > Mycobacteriales > Corynebacteriaceae > Corynebacterium > Corynebacterium sp. HMSC062A03. The sequence goes on from NZ_KV803652.1 coordinate 26,942, forward strand.
ATTCAACCGGTCGGTCCCCCGAGCGGGCGAGGCGGGTGATGTGGAGAAGCGGGGTGTTCGGGGGGACGTCGAGAAGCTCGGCGATGTCGTCCTCCGCCGCCACCGCGGTGACTGTCTGCTCGGCCTCGGTGATGGGGACCTTGAAGGTGCTATCCAGAATCGCGTAGACGGAGTTATAGATGTCATTTTCTAGCAGCGTCGGCGCGAAGGCGGAGTTATACCAACCATCGTCAATGGAATAAGGCTCGCCATCGCCCAAGCGCAGGCGCCGCAGGTGGGTGTGGGCCACGGTGGTTTCTGTGCCGAAAAACTCGCAGACCTCACTGGGGGCGGTGCTGCGCTCACCCAGCAGGATTCTCGAGGAAGCCTGTACTTTTTGGTAGCCCATCTCATCGGAAAAGGATGCCAAATGGAGCCGGGAGACGAGTGGGTTCGGAGCCACGAAGGTGCCCTTGCCTCGCACCCGCCGCAGGCGGCCTTCGGCCACTAAATCACCGATGGCGCGGCGTACGGTGATGCGGGAAACACCGTAGGTTTCTTCGAGAATGCGCTCGCCTGGGAGGATGTCACCGGGTTTGAGGGTGGTTCGGCAGAGCTCGGAGAGAATATCCCGCAGCTGAGCGTGCTTGGGCACGGGGCCGTCGGTAATAATGTGAGGTGCCATGTTATTCATGATAATGCGCTGGTTATGACCAGCGCAAAGGTATGGCCGTGCGCTAGACTATCCGGCGTGATTGATCTCAAGTTTCTTCGCGAAAATCCCGATGTCGTCCGCGCCTCCCAGGTAAACCGTGGGGAGGACCCCGCTTTGGTGGACCAGCTGCTCGCCGCCGATGAACAGCGCCGCGCGGCCATTGTGAAGGCAGACCAGCTCCGCTCGGAGCAGAAGGCCTTTGGCAAGAAGATTGGCCAGGCCTCCCCCGAGGAGCGCCCAGCGCTGCTGGAGGGCTCCAACGAGCTGAAGGAGAAGGTCAAGGCGGCCGGCGAGGAAGCGGCCGCGGCCGAGGCCAAGGTAACGGAGCTGCAGTATCAGCTTTCCAACGTGGTGGAGGGTGCTCCGGCGGGTGGCGAAGATGACTTCATCGTCCTCGAGGAGGTCGGTGAAAAGCCGCAGTTCGACTTCGAACCGAAGGATCACCTGGAGCTGGGTGAGACGCTGGGGCTTATCGACGTCAAGCGGGGCGCCAAAGTAGGCGGCGCACGTTTCTACTACCTCACTGGTGACGGCGCCTTCCTGCAACTGGGTATGTTGATGTTGGCTGCGCAGAAGGCGCGTGAGGCAGGCTTTAAGCTGATGATTCCGCCGGTGCTTGTGCGCCCGGACGTCATGCAGGGAACTGGCTTCTTGGGTCAGCACTCGGATGAGGTTTACTACCTGCCGGCAGATGACCTGTATCTGGTTGGCACTTCAGAGGTGGCTCTGGCCGGCTACCACAAGGAAGAGATCATCGACCTGTCCAAGGGGCCGCTGCAGTATGCAGGCTGGTCTTCCTGCTTCCGCCGCGAGGCAGGTTCGCACGGCAAGGACACCCGCGGCATCCTGCGCGTGCACCAGTTCGACAAGCTGGAGATGTTTGTCTACTGCAAGCCGGAAGACGCCGAGGAGATGCACCAGAAGCTCCTGAACATGGAAAAGGACATGCTGGCGGCGATGGAACTGCCCTACCGCACCATCGATATCGCGGGCGGAGACTTGGGCTCCTCTGCGGCGCGCAAGTTCGATAACGAGGCGTGGGTGCCCACCCAGGGCACGTACCGCGAGCTCACCTCGACCTCGAATTGCACCACCTTCCAGGCGCGCCGCCTGTCCACGCGCTACCGCGATGAGAACGGCAAGACCCAGTACGCCGCCACGCTCAATGGCACCCTGGCTACCACCCGCTGGCTCGTGGCCATCCTGGAGAACCACCAGCAGGCAGATGGCTCCGTGGTGGTTCCGGAGGCCCTGCGCCCATTCGTGGGCAAGGACGTGCTGTACCCCGTAAACTCCTAGAAGAACGCGGTGCGCGGGGCTTCGCGCGCCGCCCTCTCTTGTCCCTCCTCGCTGCTCTCGACGGCGGGGTCTTAGCTGTTTGGAGCACCATGAGCGCTGTGACTAACTTCCTCTACCGGCAGATCACACACATCGGCCGCGGGGTGACTCTGGCCCAGGGGCTCAAGATGCGCTTGTCCGGGGAGGAGAATATCCCGGATAAGGGCGGAGCCGTCATCGTGTGCAACCACACGGGTTACATGGATTTCCTTTTCGGGGCCTTCTTGGCTTACCGCAAGCGCCGTTTGGTGCGCTACTTGGCTAAGGCCTCCATCTTCCAAGTGCCGGTGGCCGGGCAGCTTTTTCAGGTCATGGGGCATGTCCCGGTGGACCGTATCGATGGCGGGGCGTCGATTGTCAAAGGCATCGAACTAGCCAAGAGTGGGGAACTCGTGGGGGTCTTCGCGGAGGGAACGATTTCCCGCAGCTTTGAAATTCGCAGCATGCGTAACGGTGCGGCGCGTATTGCGCATGGTGCGGGCGTGCCGATTATTCCGCAGGTTATCTTTGGCTCCCAGCGTATTTGGACGAAGGGGCAGAAGAAGCACTTGGGCCGCACGAAGACGCCGGTGCTGATTAAGGCTTTGGAGCCTTATTACACGACGGGCGATTTTGACGCGGATATCGCGGAGGTGCGCCGTCGGATGCAGGAGGCCCTGGAGGGCCTGTGGGCGGAGTATGAGGCGGAGTTCGGACCGATGCCAGCCGGGGAGTTCTGGGTGCCCGCCCGCAAGGGTGGTGGGGCACCAACGCTGGAGGAGGCTGAGGCCCAGGACTCCGAGGTGGAGTCTGAGCGCTACCGCGTGCGCCGGCTGCGTGATGACCTGACTAACCTCAAGGACCGCGTCTCCGAGGCCACCGTGGAGCTCATGCGGGACCGGATGGCGCTGATGAAGCGGGCTGATTCCGGAGAATCGGGAGCAGAGCTTGGCGACGAGAACATCGACGCCACGCAAGAAAACGACGGCGCACAAGTTGAAAGCTCAGCTACTGACAAAGGCAAAGAGCGCCCGCGTACTGCTCCAGAGACCCTGGAATGGATCAAGGAGAACCTTAACTCGGTGGTCGAGGAAGCCATGCGCGGCGTCGGAGAAGGCCGCGACAAGGTCACGGAGGTTATGGCGCAACTGAAGTCCGATGTGGTCGAGGCCCAGGCCTCTATGACTGCGAGCAGCAAGGAGATTTTTGCCGGTTCCGTGGTGGAGCAGGGTCTACTTTCTGCGGCGACGCAATCGCGCATTATTGTCTCCCGCCTGCCGCACCGCGTGAAGGCTCAATACTCTGAGGTGCCGCGCGTGATTGTGGCTGATCAGAGTGCGCTCAGCATGGAGAACGGGGAAATCTCGAGGCGGCTTCAGGAAGCGCTGACGCACTTGCACCCACAAGTGGAGGAGTTGGTGGTGCTCTCGCCGCAGGGAGAGGTGCTCGACGCTGCAGCCTTTGGCGACCTCCCCCAATCCTGTTGGCGGATCGACTGTTCAGAAGGTGCTGACGGGGCACAGTTCAACGATGCTCCTGGGGGCGTAGTAGTCACGGCGTCCTCGCCCGCCGAGGGGCTGGCGGCTGTGGCGAAAAGGATCGGAGTCGAGCCTGCGGACCTTCTATTCTTTGCGAATGAGCCTGGTGATGAAACGTTTGCGGAGGGCGGGGAGGGCGTCGCCGTGCGCATGGTGGCGCTTGAGACTGCGCCCATTGAGGTGATTAAGGCTGCGCAGGCGGTGACGTATTCCACTGAGCGCTACGGAATGGCCGAGGTGCTGGAGGCCATGGCGCGCTTGCAGCAGGAGAAGAAATAAGTCTTGACACCCTGGACTTAAGAAGCGTTCGGAACGCCCGTTAGCACCCCCGGAAGGGGGTGTTATTTTATTTTGTCCACCTATGGAATGTCTTAAAAGATCCAGCTTACGGAAGCGGAACTTACGTGTGAGTAGCGTCTCCAGAGAGAAAATTGGGTGATCTATAGCATTGGCAGTGGGAGAAAACTTCTTCTTCATCCGCTATCCGAGCAATTAGCCGAGGAATCGGCACACTGGGTGCGTGGTGGATGAGCACAATATGCTGCGCATACCGTCAACGAGGGCAGGGCTTTCTGACGCCGTGCAGCGAGAGAGGAGACTCGGTCAACAATGACCACGACGAGTATTAACAGCTTCAACCCTGAGTATTTTGAAAAGACATGGAACGACTACTCCACCGAGGATTATGACGTCGTCATTATCGGCGGCGGCTCAGTCGGCGCTGGTGCTGCGGTGGATGCGGCCACCCGCGGTTTAAAGACGGCCGTGCTGGAATCCCAAGACTTTGCGGCAGGAACGTCCTCGCGTTCCTCCAAGATGTTCCACGGTGGCCTGCGCTACCTGGCGATGTTTGACTTCCGCCTCGTTGCGGAGTCCCTCAAGGAGCGCGAGCTCAACATGTCGACCCTGGCCCCGCACCTGGTCAAGCCGCTGAAGTTCATCTTCCCCCTGACCCACCGCGGTTGGGAGCGCGTCATGATGTTCGGCGGCTTTACCCTCTATGACCTCATGGGTGGTGCCAAGAGCGTCCCGATGCAGAAGCACCTCACCCGCAAGGGCGTGCTCAAGGTCACCCCGGGCCTCAAGGAGGATGCCGTCGTCGGTGGCGTGCGCTACTATGACACGCTTGTCGACGACGCCCGCCACACCATGACCGTCCTGCGTACCGCCGCTGAGTATGGCGCAAGCGTGCGCACCGGCACTGAGGTTATCGGTTTCGAGAAGGACAACCGCGGCCGCATCACCGCCGCAAAGGTCCGTGACCTCGAGACCGGCCGCGAGACCACCGTGAAGGGCAAGGTCTTCATCAACGCCACGGGTGTCTGGAACGACAAGATTCAGGACATGGCCGGCGCGGAGGGCAAGTTCACCGTTCACGCCTCTAAGGGCGTTCACATCGTGGTCCCGAAGGATGCCCTCGATGCGGATGCCGCGCTGTGCTTCGTCACCGAAAAGTCCGTGCTCTTCGTCATTCCGTGGGGCGAGTACTGGATCATCGGTACCACCGACACCGATTGGGAGAAGGGCCTGTCCCTGCCGGACCCGGCTCCGACGAAGGCGGATATCGACTACATTCTGGACCAGGTCAACCAGCGCGTGCGCAACAAGATCACGCGCGAGGACATCGTTGGTGTCTACTCCGGTCTGCGCCCGCTGCTGTCCGGTAAGTCCGACTCCACCACCAACCTCTCCCGCAACCACGCCGTTGCCCGAGTAGCCCCGGGCCTCGTCTCCGTTGCTGGTGGTAAGTACACGACTTACCGCGTCATCGGTAAGGACGCGGTGGACCTGGCCGCTAAGGAACTGGGCTTCAAGGTGGCAGAATCCGTCACCGAGCGCACCCCGATCTTGGGCGCGGACGGCTACCATGCTCTGGCCAACCAGGTTCCGGCGCTTGCTCGCCGCTACAACCTCGACGAGAAGCGCATCGAGCACCTGCTTGGCCGCTACGGTTCGCTCATCAGCGAGGTGCTGGCTCCGGCCGCCGAAGATGCCTCCCTCCTTGAGCCGATTCCGGGCGCTGAGAGCTACATCTGGGCTGAGGCCCGCTACGCCGTCACCCACGAGGGTGCACTGCACATCGACGACATCGTGTCTCGCCGCCTGCGCGTAGCCATCGAATTCGCCGACCGAGGCGTTGCCGCTGCTCAGCCGATTGCTGAGTTCGTCGCGCCGCTGCTGGGCTGGGACCAGAGCGACATTGAGCGCGAGGTTAGCCACTTCAAGCAGCACACCGAGGCGGAGCTTGCCGCCGAGGCTGCCCTCACCGACCGTGAGGCAAATGACATTCTCGAGCGCGCTGGCAGCGCACGAGCCACTAAGGAAGAAGCCTAAGCGTCACGGGGCCCAGCGAGGACGTTTGCTGTCTCTCGCTGGGCCTTTGTCCTAGGCAAAAGAGAAAGGACAAGTTATGACCGGAACTGATGCATTCCTGTGGGAGTTCCTTGGCACGGCAGTGCTGCTCCTGTTGGGTAACGGCGTCTGCGCCACTGTAAACCTCCGCACCTCCGCGGCGCGCGGTTCAGACTGGATCGTTATCGCAATGGGCTGGGGCCTCGGCGTCTACTTGGGTGCTAGCATCGCGGACCCCACTGGCGGTCACCTTAACCCGGCGGTGACCATCATGCTCGCTGTCAACGGCTCTCTTGAGTGGAGCCTTGTGCCTTATTACCTCCTGGGTCAGATCTTGGGCGCCATGCTCGGTGCTTTCCTGGCGTGGGCAACGTTTAAGCAGCTTTTCGATGCCAACAATGTCGACGAAGCCGGCAACGTCACCGGAGCCAACAAGAATACCGGCGGTATTTTCTTTACGAACCCGGCGCACCCGAATAACGGCTGGAACGCAGTGACAGAGTTCATCGCTACCACCGTGCTGCTTATGTTTATCGCCTTCGGTCCTGCCGGCGGCGAGCTCGGTCCGCTGAGCTACTTCGGCGTGGCCTTCGTCATCGTGTCTATCGGTCTGTCCCTCGGCACCCCCACCGGATATGCCATCAACCCGGTTCGTGACCTCGGCCCCCGCATCATGTACGCCTTTGTCCTCCCCATCAAAGACAAGGGCACTGGAAACTGGAGCTATGCCTGGGTTCCGGTCGTCGCGCCGACTCTCTCGGCCGTCGCCGTTGGCCTGCTATCCATAGCCCTTTAAAACACCCCCGACAAGGAGAAAGTTATGTCCACCAAGAGCTACGTTGCAGCGATTGACCAGGGTACGACCTCCACGCGTTGCATCATTTTCAACCACGACGGAGAGCAGGTGTCCGTCGGCCAGCTCGAGCACGAGCAGATTTTCCCAGAGAAGGGCTGGGTCGAGCATGACCCAGAGGAAATCTGGAGCAATACCCGCCGCGCGGTGGGTGAGGCCTTGGCCAACGGCGACATCAACGTTGAAGACATCGCCGCTTTGGGTATCACCAACCAGCGTGAGACCACCGTTGTGTGGGACAAGAACACCGGCAAGCCGGTCTACAACGCCATCGTGTGGCAGGACACCCGAACCACCGACATTTGTAAGGAACTCGCCGGCGACGACGGTGCGGACAAGTGGCGTCGTCGCACCGGCCTCATCATCAATTCCTACCCTGCCGGCCCGAAGGTGAAGTGGATCCTCGATAACGTGGAGGGCGCCCGCGAGCGCGCTGAGGCTGGCGAGCTGCTCTTCGGCACCATCGATACCTGGTTGCTGTGGAACCTCACCGGTGGCGCCGACGGCGACAACGGCCAAGAGGCCCTGCACGCGACCGATGTCACCAATGCCTCCCGTACCCTCCTCATGGACATCGAGAAGCTCGAGTGGGATGAGGAACTGTGCAAGGAGATGGGTATCCCGACCTCCATGCTCCCGGAGATCCGTCCGTCCCTGGGCGACTTCCGCACTGTCCGCGAGCGTGGCTCGCTGTCCGGTGTGCCGATTCGCGCCATCCTGGGTGACCAGCAGGCCGCCATGTTTGGCCAGGGCTGCTTCCGCCCGGGTTCTGCCAAGAACACTTACGGCACCGGTCTGTTCCTCCTGCTCAACACCGGTACCACGCCGAAGTTCTCCGATAACGGCCTGCTCACCACCGTGTGCTTCCAGCGCGAGGGCGAGCGCCCAGTCTATGCGCTCGAGGGTTCCGTCTCCATGGGTGGTTCCCTGGTGCAGTGGCTGCGCGATAACCTGCAACTTATCCCGAACTCCGCGTCCATTGAGAACCTGGCCCGCGAGGTCAAGGACAACGGCGGCGTCTACATCGTGCCGGCCTTCTCCGGCCTCTTCGCTCCGTACTGGCGCCCGGACGCTCGTGGTGTCATCGTGGGCTTGACCCGCTACGCCAACCGCAAGCACTTGGCCCGCGCGGTCCTGGAATCCACCGCGTACCAGACCCGTGACGTCGCTGACGCCATGGTTGCTGATTCCGGCGTGGAGATCACCGAGCTGCGCGTCGACGGCGGCATGACCATGAACGAGCTGCTCATGCAGTTCCAGGCGGACATGCTCGGCGTGGAGGTGCACCGCCCGAAGAACGTGGAGACTACCGCCACCGGTGCGGCCTTTGCCGCCGGCTTGGACTCGGGCTTCTGGGATGACCTCAGCGTGCTGGGCTCCCAGCAGGGAGACTTCAAGGTCTGGAAGCCACAGCGCGAGAAGGACGAGGTAGACGCTCTCTACCGCGACTGGAAGCGCGCCATCAAGCGTTCCCTGAACTGGGAAGACGTGGACGATGACGACATTATCGCCTAAGAGCTAACCAGGAGTCTTTGTGCGAAGACGCGGCCGTCACGAGCCTTCTCGTTGCGGCCGCCTTCGTCGTTTTAGAAGTCGCCGAGTGCGGCTGGACGCAACGCGGTGGTGGAGCTCCTGCGTGACAGTCGGACGGTGTGGTGGTTGACCACGTTGCGGGCACGCCATTGAGCGTGTCGCCCTGACGTAGACTCGGGGCTATGGCCAGTGACGTATTTTCGGACCGCGCTCCGCGCCTCATCATTAGTGATATCGACGGCACCTTATTGGACCGGAACCACCGGGTGCCCAGGCGAAACCGCGAAGCAGTGGCCCGAGCAGTTGCCGCGGGCAGCGAGTTCGCCTTGGCAACTGGCCGGCCCTTCCGCTGGATCATGCCTGTGCTGGACCAGCTGACCGTGCGCCCAGTGTGCGTGACATCAAATGGCGCGGTGATTTATGACTCGGCGGAAGACCGCGTGCTCTCCGCCCACGAACTCTCGCCGGAGGCCCTCGCGGAAATCGTGGAGGTGGCCACCAAGGTACTCGAGCCCCATGGCGGCGTTGGCTTCGGTGCGGAACGCACGGGAGGCTCGGTTATGGATCCGGTTGAGGAACTCTTCGTGGTTGAGTCGCACTATTCGGAAAACGCGCTCTTCGAAGGCTTTGGGCTGGTTAGCGTGGGGGAGTTGGTGTCCCGGCCGGCGGTGAAGCTGTTGATTCGCAACACCGCATTCTCCGCGCCGGAGCTCTACAGCCTCATCGCTCCCCACATCGATTCCGAGCTTGCCCACGTGACTTACTCAATGTCCGAGGGCATCCTCGAGGTGGCGGCCCCCAACGTGACGAAGCAGCGCGGAATTAAGTGGTTGGCTGAGCACCACGGTATCGCCCGCGAAGACATCATCGCCTTTGGCGATATGCCCAACGATATCGAGATGCTCGAGTGGGCTGGGTGCGGTGTTGCCATGGAGAACGCACACCCGGATGTCGTGGCGGCCGCAGATACTGTGACGTTAGCGCACCACCAAGCAGGTGTGGCAAAGGTCCTTGAGCGTTGGTTCTAGCGCTGCTGTACCCCGCCGCGCTGTAGCCGTGAAACCCCGCGCTACCTGCCCTATTTGTGGCGGAACCTGAGAGTTTTTGCCTCCGGTTGCGGGGTGGGTGGTGGTGTTTTAGTCTTTGTCGCATGGGGGATTTGGAGACTTATTTCTCCTACCGCAGTTCGGGGTTGGAGCTTGTGGGGCTTGCGGTGGGCAGTGTGGATGATTTACGCGCGCGTGGTGCATCAAAGGCTGATGCTGCGGAGTTGGCTGGATTGCATGGGGTGTATTTCGGGTCGACGCGTTTTACGGGCAAGCAGCGCCAGGCCCGTGCGGCTGCGGTTGCTCACAAGCATGATGTGGCGACGTTGAGTTTGATTGAGTCCTATACCGCCAAGGTGAAAAAGGAGTTGGATGCGTGGAATTTGCGTGTCCGGTTGGCGGGGACCCCAGCACACCGTATCCCGAAGGTGGCAAACGAACGGTTGAAGCAGTTGCGACCGCGGCGGGTGCCGGAGGTTGGGGTGCGTCTGACGTATCGGAAGGTGGGGCCGCATTCGTTGACGATTACTGATTCAGCCTTGCGCATTAGTGAGATGCGCGGGGTGTTGGAGTCGATTAATCCGGCTGATTTGTTGGATGCGGCAGGTCAGGTGTTCTTTGATAAGGCGCACGGGGGCACTAAGCCTGCGGTGGCTACCAATGTGGTGGTGACCTTGGATGAGTTTGATCGGATTGTGCGGGGTGAGGGTGATGATATTGAGCTTGAACTCACCAATGGCGGGCGGATGACTGGCCGGGAGTTTGTCACTTATAAGTTTGCTGAGGTTGGGTATGTCACGTTGGTGCATCCGACGATTGGGCCGGTGTGGTTGCACAGGGTGCGGCGTTTGGCGGGGTTTGAGCAACGGATTATGGCCAGTGCGGAGCATCCGACGTGTGCGCGTGAGGGGTGTAATAAGCCGGCGGACTATTGTCAGGTGCATCATTTGGTGCCGTGGCAGGCTGGTGGGACCACGGATCCGCCGAATTTGACGATGTTGTGTGCTTATCACAACGGCATCAATGATGATGATCCGGATAAGCCGACGGGTGCTGGTTATGTTTTCAGGCTGCGGGGCGGGGTGGATTATGTACCGCCTTGGGCGGAGCCGATTACGTCCCAGCCGGCATACCAAGCGGCACAAGCTGCATTGCAGCAGCAGGCTAACGGGGATTTACTCGACTCAGTACCGCCGGATACCTAAACCCCAATCCCAAACACACGCTGAAGCGGAAGCCGCCAGGTGGCTCCCGCGACATCGGCGATCCCACAGAGCTGCACGCGCACACGGTGCGGCTGGGATTAGTCCGTGAAGACCTGAATCTGCTCAGTCTCCGGATTGTAGACAATGGATCCGCCCTGGAACTGCACGCGGACTTCCTTGCCGAAGCCGGTGGGGACTTCGTCGGACGTCGGCAAGCCGAGCGTCGCCGAGTTGTTGCCGGACGCCCATTCCTTGGCGATGCGTCCCACCAGAGCGTGTGTACCGGTGTCTTCGGAGCTCAGCACGACGCCGTTCTGGAAGAGCTGGTAGATGATGCCTGCCGACTCATCCGGACCGCCGACCGCCAGGCCCAGCGCCGGGCCGAAGGCATTAAGGACCGCCGTCCACGTTTGCTTCAGGCCCTCGTTCTTGCTCAGGGCCAACACCTTGGTCACGATGCCCGGGATCTGCTCCAGCGGCAGGCCATTGACCGTCTTATCCGTGTCAATCTGCTGGTCCGAGCGGGCATACATGATGGCGAAGAGCGTGCCAGCCAGGCCGACTAGTGCGGTGATGGTGCTCATCGGGATTTCGGTATCGCCCAGCGAGGACGTTGCCTCCTGTGCCGGAGCGGCCGGTGCGGGAGCGGACGGCGCATTGTTTTTCGGCGTGGAGCCAGAGGAGTCTGGCGTAGAGGTATTTCCGCTGCCCCAGTCCGTGGACGTCGAACCAGACGCACCCGACTTGATGGCGAGGTACTTCTTGTGCGCTGCCTGGCGGATAGTCGGCCACTGGGCAATGGTGTATTTACCCGGGCAGGCAGTGAAGTGAACGTCGCTGTGCCCGAAGAGGCCGTAGACCGGGGCAGAGGCGCCTGCTGGGTAGCGCGAACCACCGAAGCCTTCCGAGCGAAGGGAGACGCGGGAGGTCGGATCGACACCGGAAATGGCGCCCTTCCAGCCGGCGAGGTCGGTGACAGATTCCAAGAGGGCTTCCGTCGGCTGCGCAGTCTCGTAGTTGCCGATCATGGAGATACCCCACGTGTTCTTGTTAAAACCGCCGATGTGCGCACCCTGCACAGCTTTAGCGAGACCGCCGTAGCGGCCCTCGTAGATGGTGCCGTACTTATCCACCAGCGCGTTGTATCCGATATCGCACCATCCCAGGTTCTGCGCATGGTACTTGTACGCGGCGCGCACCTGCGCGGCTGCCTGCGCGCGGGTGTAGTTATTGGAGCCCGCGGTGTGGTGCAGCGCAATGGCCTCCACACCATCATCATAGGTGGGACTCGAGCAGCGGATGCTCTCATCCGCGCCCCAGCCGGCGCGCGAAACCACGCGCGGCATGCCATCGGTCTCAGCGGTTGGCTCGATGACCTCGCCCTCCTGGGCGTTGCCGTCCATGAAGACCGCCTCGAGGCCTTCCACGTCGCTATTGGCGGGAAGCTCTTCGGCCTCAGCGACGGGGGCGATGTCGCCGACGTTGAAGGAGGCGTCGTCAAGCGCGGCGTCCTCAACGGGGGTCTCGGTGAACTCTTCGTCCAGATTCGACCCGGTTACCAGATCCACATTGTTGATGGAGACCTGCACGTCGTTGGTATCGCCCACGAAGATGAGCTCGGTGCCGTTCGTGGCGTTCGGATCATCGTTGTTGTAGGACATTGAGTCCATGTCGTACCACTCGGACCAGGACCCGTCTGGCTGCTTGGCGCGGACGAAGGCAGCGACATCGCGCGCGCCCTTCCAAGTCACGGCAAAAGAGGAGAAGGTCTCATCGCGGTGGAATTGCTTGACCGCGCGCGGGCCTTCGCCCTCGCCCTGGCCGGCGATGGCCGGGTCATCCACCACGACCGTTTCGCCAGAACCGAAGGACTCGGAGGCCGAACTTACTTCGATGGGCCCGCTGCCCGCTTCCTGGGTGTGGATAAGGGTTTGGCCGCCCACGGCTGCGGCGGCGACCACAGCGATCGAGGTGACCGTGGCGATAATCGGCGTGGACCACGTCGATTTCGCGGGAACAAGACGACGTTTGAGGTGCACTGTTACTCCCTAGGATGGTGTGCGCCACAAGGTTAAAAGGAGCGCAAAAAGTTAACTAACGGGACAGATGTTACGTCAGGTGTTGGAGTGAAAGGGGGTGTGACACGCGAGTTTTCTCGCTTGGGTGTCACCCGCCGTTCTATGCGCGTTACTGCTTTAAGCTGATGCTCATGACTGCATATGACCTCATTGTTGTTGGATCTGGATTCTTCGGCCTGACCGTGGCCGAGCGCGCAGCCTCCCAGCTGGGCAAGAAGGTGCTTATCGTCGAGCGCCGCGAGCACCTGGGCGGCAACGCCTACTCGGAGGCTGAGCCGGAGACCGGCATCGAGGTCCACAAGTACGGCGCGCACCTTTTCCACACCTCGAACAAGCGCGTGTGGGAGTACTGCAACCAGTTCACCGATTTCACCGACTACCAGCACCGCGTCTTTGCTATGCATGACGGCACGGCCTACCAGTTCCCGATGGGTCTGGGTCTGATTAACCAGTTCTTCGGCCGCTACTACTCCCCGGACGAGGCGCGCCAGCTCATCAAGGAGCAGGCCGGCGAGTTCGCCGTGGATGAGGCGAAAAACCTGGAGGAGAAGGCCATCGCGCTCATTGGCCGCCCGCTCTACGAGGCCTTCATCCGCGATTACACCGCCAAGCAGTGGCAGACCGACCCGAAGGAGCTGCCGGCCGGCAACATCACCCGCCTGCCGGTGCGCTATACCTTCAACAACCGCTACTTCAACGACACCTACGAAGGCCTGCCGGTTGATGGTTATGCGGCCTGGCTGGAGAAGATGGCGGAGCACGAGCTTATCGACGTTCAGCTCAACACCGACTGGTTCGACGTCCGCGAGGAGCTGCGAGAGGCGTCGCCAAACGCGCCGGTAGTTTACACCGGCCCGCTGGACCGCTACTTCGACTTCGCTGAGGGCGAGCTGGGCTGGCGCACGCTCGATTTCGACATGGAGGTGCTGGAGACCGGTGACTTCCAGGGCACCCCGGTGATGAACTACAACGACGCGGACGTGGACTACACTCGTATCCACGAGTTCCGCCACTTCCACCCGGAGCGCGCCGATAAGTACCCCAAGGATAAGACGGTGATCATGAAGGAGTACTCGCGCTTCGCGGAGAAGGGTGATGAGCCGTACTACCCGATCAACACCCCGGAGGACCGCTCCAAGCTGGAGGCTTACCGCAAGCTCGCCGCCGCTGAGGCCCGCGAGAACCAGGTCCTCTTTGGCGGCCGCCTGGGCACCTACCAGTACCTGGATATGCACATGGCCATCGCATCTGCGCTGAGCCTGTTCGATAACAAGCTGGCCCCGTTCTGGAACGAGGGCAAGGTGCTGGAGCAGGAACGCGGCCACTAGGCTGCTCCCGGTAGTGCAGCGTGGCGCGCTATGCTGAAACACCTCGATGGAAGGAGGTGACGGCATGGCGCAGCGCAAGAAGAAGCGCGCAGACCGCAGCATGTGGAAGATGTCCCCGGAGCGGCTCGAGGAACACCTCAAGCTGCGCAGTCGCGCAACGCGCATTCCCGATAAGAAGAAGGAACAATCCAAGAAGGCCTGCCGGAACACCCGGCGGGCCTTTGGCCGTTTATGGGGAGGTTTTGCCAGCGTGCGGAACTAGACCAAAGAAAATAAAAACTTGTGGTCTGGCCAACAATCACTTAAGGTTAACAGTAGGTTAACAATAGGCGAACAGAAAGTGAGTTTAGAGATGACTTCCCCGAACGCCCGCCGTTTCGATACCTTGCGCCACGACTTGCACGCAGATTATGGCCACGAGTACACCGCGCGGGAGATCGACTCCTTCCTCGATGCCACCATCGCGCGTCACGAAGCTGGTGCGACTTTAGAAGAATTCATTCCCGTGATGGTGGAGCGCGAGGTGCGCGCGCACTTCGGCACCCACCGCATCCACGTGCGTTTCTCCGCGGGCACCGACCACGCGCTGGCGCAGGCCGCTGTGGCGCTGACGAAGAAGTATGCTGGCGAGGCCCTGCTGGTCGACGCCGCCGTAGCCCACCCCGAAAATGATCCGGACTCGCACATGGCTCACGTGCTCCAGGAGCGCGGCATGGCGGAGCACCCGGACCGCTACGTCGAGGACCTGCGTCTGGTGACTATCCCTGACTTCATTGTGTACCTCGGCCGCGAGGTCCCGCGCGATGAAGCCGGCAAGGACGTCAAGATCTGGGACATCGCCACCGCAGAAACCGTGGAAGAGACCCGTGAGCTGGCCGATGACCTCGGCGCCCGTGTGCTTTACATGCTCAACCGCCTGGGGATCGAGCCCATCTCGGAGGATGCGCCGGTGACGGCCTAAACCCTGAGAGCTGTGATTTGCCACTTGTCGGGTCGAGCATTCCAGTGCCATAACCATTCCCCCAGACCTAGAACCCGAAACATGCAGGTCGGCGTCGTCAAGCACTGTGGCCTAGTTGAGCAGTGAACTGGAGGTTTCGGGTTCCAAATCTGGGGATCTGGCGCACCAGGACGTAAAGGGTTCCACCAGCCTCTGGTGTGAAACCTTTCGCCAAGGCGCATCTTTCTTGCGCAAAGCTCGGCTGAAGTGGACGTTGCAGTAGATTAAGGCGCGCGGATGTGGACAAGGAGTCATATAAGAGCAGCCGCGTGGGAACTCAGCGCAGCAGCGCTTAAGCACTAATCTTGGTTTCTGAATACTGTCGAAATCTGTGTGGAGAACCGAAGATATCGTGACTGCCAACAATTCTGCTGCGTACGAACCCGTACAGCGCATCCTGCTGCCCAAGCGTGGCGAGCCGGTCGACGTCCGCATGCTCTACCTCATCGAGTCCGAGCAAAACCGCGAGCGCCTCAGCTGGAGTGGCCGCACCTCCGTGACCATCCCGGCCGGCGAAGAGGCCTCCTTCGAGACCTACTTCAACGCCTTCCCGGCGGCCTACTGGCGCCGCTGGTCCCAACTGAAGTCCATCGTGCTGGTCATGGACGTCGAGGGCGAGGCCAACATCTCCCTGTACCGCTCTAAGCAGGATGGCCAGCGCATCGCCGTCGCCAACCACGTGGTGACCACCGGGCACCACGAGTTCGAGCTGCCCCTGAAGAACTTCGAGGACGGCGGCCTGCTGTGGTTCGATGCCTCCGCCGTTGAGGACACCGTGCTTGCCGACGCCTCCTGGTGCGCCCCGCACGCCCCGAACCCGCAGCTCCTGCCGGACGGCAGCGAGTACCCGGCGCAGGAGAAGCGTGTTGCCGTGGGCATTCCGACCTTCAACCGCCCCACCGACGCCGTCGCGGCGCTGCAGGCGCTGGCGGAGGACCCGGTGGTGGACGGCATCATCGACTACGTCCTTATGCCGGACCAGGGCAACCAGCACCCGGCGGACGAGCCGGGCTACGACGAAGCCGTTGCGCACTTCGGTGAGCGCTTCCGCGAGTTCCGCCAGGGCAACCTGGGCGGCTCGGGTGGGTATTCCCGCATCATGTTCGAGGCGCTGGAGAATACAGACTCGCCCTACATCCTCTACATGGATGATGACATTGCCATCGAGCCGGATTCCATCCTCCGCGCAGTCCAGGCGGCGCGTTATGCCGCCAAGCCCTTCATCGTGGGCGGGCAGATGCTTAACCTGCAGGAGCGCTCCCAGCTGCGTACCACCGGTGAGCGCGTGAACCGCGCTGACTTCATGTGGGGCGCGGCCGAGCACGCCGTCTACGACCACGACTTTGCCAAGTACCCGCTGCGCGCCATCGGTGACGCGCAGTCCCACCTCGATCCGAAGAAATATGACTCCCGCGCGCTGCACCGCCGCGTCGACGTGGAATATAACGGCTGGTGGATGTGCCTCTTCCCGCGTGTGGTCGCGGAGAGCATCGGGCAGCCGCTGCCGCTGTTCATCAAGTGGGATGACACCGAATACTCCCTGCGCGCCGCCGCCCACGGTTTCCCCACGGTGACCTGGCCGGGCGCGGCCATCTGGCATATGGCATGGGCGGATAAGGACGATGCCATCGACTGGCAGGCCTACTTCCACCTGCGCAACCGCCTCATCGTGGCGGCCCTCTACCACGAGGGTGATGCGCGCGGGATTACCAAGTCCATCTTCAAGTCCACCCTCAAGCACACCATGTGCATGGAGTACTCCACCATGGCCATCCAGCTGGAGGCCATGAAGGACTTCCTGGCCGGCCCGGACCAGCTCTTCGATATCCTGGAGTCCTCGCTGCCGCGCATCGCCGCAATCCGTAAGGAATTCCCGGACGCCGTCATTATCGATTCGGCGGACCAACTACCCGCGCCCACCGGCGCGCCGGGCGTGCCGACCCGCAATGTCGGCGGCCGCCTGGGCAAGATCAAGAAGATCCCGTGGCTCATCAAGTCCGCCAAGCACCTGGTCACCAAGGAAGACCCGGCACACCATGAAGCGCCGCAGCTCAACCTCACCCCGGAGGAGGCCCGCTGGTTCACGCTCTCCCGCGTCGATTCCGCCACCGTCTCTACCGCGGGTGGCACCGGCGTGGCCTTCCGCAAGCGCGACCGCGAGCTGGCCCTCGAGCTGGTGAAGTCCACCCGCGAGCTGCTCAAGGAAATCGAGGATAACTTCGATGACCTGCGCGCCGAGTACCGCGCGGCCCTGCCGGCGCTGACCTCCCGCGAGTCCTGGCGAAAGGTCTTCGATGCCCAATAAGCTTTCTGTCGCCGAATCCCACGTCCTCGAAAAGATTCAGGACGCGGCCTTTGATGCGCCCGGTGTTCTGCCCACCGCGCGGGGTTTAAGCCACTTCGGCGAGCACGCCCTGGGCTGGCTGGCGCTCTCCGGCTTAGGTGTCGCCGTGAATTACCAGAATCCGGCGCGTCGCCGCCAGTGGCTAGCCGTCGGTGCGGGTGCTTTCACGGCGCACGCGGCCAGCGTTGTGATCAAGCGCATTGTGCGCCGCAAGCGCCCGGACTATGACTACGTCAAAGTCGGCGTGAAAACCCCGTCTAAGCTGTCTTTTCCGTCGTCCCACGCGACGTCGACAAGCGCGTTCCTCGTGGGTGCAGCGCACGTTCTAGGAACCCCGGCACCGCTCGTTGGTGTGCCGGTCATGATGGCCTCGCGTATGGTGCTCGGGGTACATTACCCATCCGATACGGCGATCGGTGCCCTGCTGGGAGCCGCCACCGCGGAAGCATGTCACCGCTATGAAAGGAAGACCGCATGAGCGAACGACCCAACCGCGTCGACGACGGCGAACAGAGAGTCTTCCACTCTGAGCCGCACACCTCCGGCATCGATACCGGCCGCAAGCGCAAGCCGCCGAAGAACCTCGCCGATGGCATGGTGAAGGCCCTGCGCCCCAAGCAGTGGGTCAAGAACGTTTTAGTCTTGGCCGCTCCTGCGGCTGCGGGCGCGGAGTCGCTGTTTCACACGCGCGTGCTTCTCGACGTCCTCCTCGCCTTCATCGTCTTCTGCATGGGCGCGTCCTCCATCTACCTCATCAACGATGCCCGCGATGTAGAGGCTGACCGCGCGCACCCGACGAAACGCTTCCGCCCAATCGCGGCCGGCGTGCTTCCGGTGGGCCTGGCCTATGTCATGGCGGCAGTGCTCATCATCGGTTCGATCGGCCTGTCGTTCCTGGCCACGGCGGGCCTGGAGCTCGCCATCGTCATGGCCATTTACATTGGCCTGCAGCTGGGCTACTGCTTCGGGTGGAAGCACATGCCGGTGATCGATATCGCCTTGGTGTCCTCCGGCTTCATGTTGCGTACCATGGCCGGCGGTGTGGCCGCGGGCATCGTGTTGTCGCAATGGTTCCTGCTGGTTGCCGCGTTCGGCTCCCTGTTCATGGCCTCGGGTAAGCGCTACTCGGAGATCCTTCTAGCGCAGCGCACGGGCGCCAAGATACGCAAATCCCTGGAGGGCTATACGCCTACCTACCTGCGCTTCGTGTGGACCCTGGCGGCCACCGCAGTTGTCATGTCCTACTCCCTGTGGGGATTCCAGCTCTCCAACGAGTCTGATGGCCCGGCCAGCGTGTGGTACCAGGTGTCCATGGTGCCGTTTACTATCGCGATTCTGCGCTATGCCGCCGACGTGGACCGCGGCAACGGTGGTGCCCCGGATGAGATTGCCCTGGAGGACCGCGTCCTCCAGATTCTGGCTCTGCTGTGGCTGGCCTGCATTGCTATGGCTGTTTACATCATGCCGGTCATGATGGGCTAAACTCTCTCCTCATGCGAAAATCCGAATCACGTACCGCGGCGGCGCTCAGCGCGTTGGCCTCGGTCATCGTGATCGGAGTTTTCTCGTTGTGGGGTGGCTTCGCGCGCCGCTGGATTTCCGATGACGGCCTCATCGTCCTGCGTACCGTGCGCAACCTGGAGGAGGGCAACGGCCCCGTTTTCAACGTGGGTGAGCGCGTGGAGGCCAATACCTCGACGCTATGGCAGTACCTTATCCTGCTTGCCCGCTGGGTCACGAACGCCCCGCTGGAGTCCATCGCCGTCAACCTGGGATTGTTTCTGGCGGTCGCGGCCATGATGTTGGGGGCGTGGGCCACAGCCCGGGCCTTCTTCCGCTCGGGCCAGTTTTCTGCACCACTCGTGGCTCCCGCCGGCGCGCTGGTCTACCTCGCACTGCCTCCGGCCCGTGATTTCTTCACCTCCGGGCTGGAATGGGGGCTGTCCATCTTCTACCTCGCCGGCCTCTGGGCGCTGCTGCAGCACTGGGCGCAATCCCGCACGAATACTAGTGCTTATTGGCTCGCGCTGTGGGCTGGTTTGTCCTGGCTCGTGCGCCCGGAGTTCGCGCTTTACGGCGGCCTTGCCGGCCTCCTGCTTTTGGCAACGCACCGCAACTGGAAAGCCTGGCTCGGCATCCTCGGCGCGGCCCTGCCCATCCCCGCGGGTTACCAGTTCTTCCGCATGGGCTATTACGGCCTATTGACGCCGCACACGGCGGTGGCAAAGTCGGCGTCGTCAAGCGCGTGGGGCAGCGGCCTGAACTACCTGCAGGATTTTATAGGGCCTTATGCCCTGTACCTGCCCGTTCTCGTGCTGGCGGGTGCGGCGCTGTGGACCTTCCGCGCCCAGCTGCGCCCGGCAGCCCTGCGCAGTTCCACCACCGTGACCTACCTGATGGTCGGGGCCGCGGCGGTGCACGTGCTGTACGTGCTGCGCGTCGGCGGTGACTTCATGCATGGCCGCATGCTGCTGCTGCCGCTCTTCGCTGCGCTCCTCCCGGTTTTCGTGATGCCGCTAAAGGAGCTGGTGTCCGCGCTTGCAGCAGTCTTCTGTGCGGTGTGGGCTGTCGTCATCGTGCTGCGCGGGCACCCGATGGACTGGGAGGCTTATGAGCAACCGCTGTCTATCGTGGACGAACGTGATTTCTGGACTTATGCCACCAACCGTGAGGCGGGCTACCCGCCGCGCTCGGCCAAAGACTACCTGGGGATGAAGTTCATGCGCGGCTATGAAGAAGCCGGCGAGAAACTGGTGGACGGAGATGCCCTGGCCACGATCTATGTGGAAGATGAGGAGAAGGACCTTCTCAATTGGCTCACCGTTCCGCGCGAGCCGGGTATGGATCAGCCGCCGACGGTGTATCTGGTGAACTTGGGCATGACGTCGATGAACGCGCCGCTCAATGTCCGAGTTCTCGACACTATCGGCTTGGCCACCCCGCTGGCGGCGCGCATGCCCCGTGAGGAAGGCGGGCGCGTGGGCCACGACAAGCACCTCGACGTGGAGTGGCAGGCTGCGCAGACGGGCGCGGACATCGAGTACCTCCCGCCGTGGTATGACAAGGACAAGACCCGCCAGGCGCGAGCGGCGCTGGCGACGCCAGAGGTGCAGGAGCTCATCGCTTCCTACAGTGAGCCCCTAACGCGGGAGCGCTTCCTCAAAAACCTGACCTTCTCACTGACCTCGGGCCGCACCCTCATGCTCTCCGATGAGCCCAGCGATTATCCTGTCCATTAGCTTGGTGTGAGCTGGGGAGCACCCCCATGGGTAGGCGAAAATTGCCAGGGTGCGTTACGCTACGAAAGATTCCTGTTATTGATCTGTAACTATCGCTGGCGTGTTGGCGATGTACTAGTGGCAGTAAAAACGTTAAGGAGAAACATGAGTTCACTAAGCTCCGGCCTGCGGACTCGGGTCCTCTCAGTGGTGGCAGCCATCGCTGTGGCTCTGGGCCTGGTCGTGACCGCGGGTACGCAAGAAGCATCCGCCGCTCACCGTGACTGGCTGCGTGGCGACGCCACCGGCGCCTGCGAATGGGATCGCGTCGGTTACTGGGTACAGCGCTGCGACGTGTGGTCCCAGGCCATGGGCCGCAACATCCCAGTGCAGATCCAGCCCGCTAAGAACGGCGGCAATGCGGGTCTTTACCTGCTCGATGGCCTGCGCGCTACCGATTTCACCAACGCATGGGTCAATGACGTCAACGCTGCGCGCAGTTATGTAGACCACAACATCACCCTGGTGATGCCGGTGGGTGGCGCTGGCTCCTTCTACGCGGACTGGAACGGTCCGGCTACCTACGATCTGGTCAAGCCGGTTAACTACCAGTGGGAGACCTTCCTGACGCAGGAACTGCCGGCCTACCTTGAGGGCAACTTCGGTGTGGCCCGCAACAATAACTCCGTTGCCGGCCTGTCCATGGGCGCTACCGCTGCTATTACCCTCGCGGGTAAGCACCCGGAGCAGTTCCGTCAGGCGCTGTCCTACTCCGGTTACCTCACCACGACCTTGCCGGGTGCCCAGACCTTCATGCGCCTGGCGCTTCTCGACGCCGGCGGTTTCAACATCAACGCCATGTACGGGTCCATCATCAACCCGAAGCGTTTCAGCAATGACCCCTTCAACCTGATCCCGGATCTGGCTGCGAACGGAACGGATGTCTACGTCTCCGCCGCCTCCGGCATCCCGGGGCCGCTGGATCAGCAGCGCTACCGTCCGGAACACATCGCGGCCGGCGTGGCGCTGGAGGGCTTTGCCAACGGCACCACCCGCCTGTGGGAGTTGAAGGCTCGCGCCATGGGTGTTCGCTTGCAGACGAATTACCCGGCCCAGGGCCTGCACAACTGGGAGCAGTTCGGCTACCAACTCGAGCGCTCCAAGCCGCAGGTGCTTAACGTTATGAACGCCTGGTAAGTACTTACTGTCTCGCCGCCGTGCTTAAGAGCACGGCGGCTTTTTCATTGGTTTGCTGGGCGTGTCCCCCTACCGAAAGTCTCAAGTTAAACTTAAACTTGAGAACACATTAGACCGCTCACCACGCGTGCGGCGGCGAGTTCCGCAGGAGGGGAACCTGCGGAGCCCGCTCGCGGCACCGCGTGCCCTCATCTCGATTTACCCCTACAAGGACTCTTCAATGCCGAACACTGCGTCAACTCAGCCCCGCCGGTCCGCCAAGGCGTCCGGCCTGCGTTCCCCGTCCGCAGCCCGCAAGGGCCTGACCATCGCCGCACTGCCCACCGCCGTGGCAGTGGGCTTTGCGCTGCTGCCAATCGCCAACGCGCAGTCGTCCAGCTCCTCCACCGAGGGCATTACTGATCTCCTAGGCAGCTCCAACCTTTCCGATTCCTTCGCTCCCTCTAATCCGCCGCAGCGTACCCCGGTAGATACCGAATACCCGGAGATTGAGGGCCTGCCGGAGGGCGTATCTGTTTCCCGCGTTGAGTACCTGACCAACCGCCACCTCATGGTCTACATCAAGTCCGCTGCCATGCCGGACAAGGAGCAGGTCGTACAGATCCAGCTCGCGCGTGACTGGTACTCCAGCCCGGATAAGACCTTCCCGGAGGTCTGGGCGCTGGACGGCCTGCGTGCCCGCGATGACGAGTCCGGCTGGACTATCGAGACCAACATCCTCTCCCAGTACGCCGACCGCAACGTCAACCTCATCATGCCGGTGGGCGGTGAGTCCTCCTTCTACTCTGACTGGCAGAAGGAGGACAACGGCACGCACTACATGTGGGAGACTTTCCTGATGCGGGAGCTTATCCCGATTCTGGAGAAGGGCTACCGTTCCAACGGCAAGCGCGCCGTTACCGGTATCTCCATGGGTGGTACCGCCGCCATGAACCTAGCTGAGCGGAACCCGTGGGCCTTCAAGTACGTTGGCTCCTTCTCGGGCTACCTCGATACCACCACCACGGGTATGCCGGAGGCTATTACCGCTGCCCAGGCTGATGCTGGCGGATTCACCTCCACCAACATGTGGGGTGACCTCTACTCCCAGGATTGGATTGACCACGATCCGAAGCTGGGCATCGAGAACCTCAAGGACATGAAGGTCTACGTCTCCGCTGGCAACGGCAAGGATGACTACGGCCAGCTTGGTTCGGTGGCCAAGGGCAAGGCCAACATGGCCGGCGTGGGTCTAGAGGCAATCTCCCGCATGTCCACCCAGACCTTCGTTGACTACGCCAAGCGCGCCGGTGTCGAGCCGGTCGTGAAGTTCCGCCCGACCGGCGTTCACAGCTGGGAGTACTGGCAGTTCGAGATGACCGAGGCCTGGCCTTACATCGCTGATTCTCTCGGCCTGGACAAGAGTGACCGCGGCGCTGACTGCACCCCGATCGGCGCTATTGCAGAGGCCACCAAGTCCGGCATTATCGGTGACTGCGTGAACAACGAGTATGACGTTGCCGATCGCGGCAAGGCCCAGGACTTCCAGGCCGGTACCGCTTACTGGTCCCCGGAGACCGGTGCCCACGCCGTCATTGGCCGCATTGGTGCGCGCTACTCCGAGCTCGGTGGCCCGACCTCTTGGCTGGGCTTCCCGAAGACCGGCGAGGAAAAGACCCCGGACGGCCGCGGCCGCTACGTCCACTTCGAGCACGGTTCCATCTACTGGACCCCGGAGACCGGCGCTTGGCCCATCTCGAAGGACCTCTTCGATGCCTGGGGCAAGAACGGCTTCGAGGGCGGCGACCTCAAGTACCCGGTGTCCGAGCCGCGCAAGGTTGGCGAGGGCGAGGTCCAGGACTTCGAGAACGGCGTGCTAACCCGCAACCCGGATGGCTCCACCCACATCGTGCACGGTGCTATCGGCGTGAAATACAAGGAGCTGAAGGCTGCCGAGTCCGAGTTGGGCTACCCGGTGGGCGAGGAGACGGCCGTCAACGGCGGCTTCTTCCAGGAATTCGAACACGGCAACATCTACTGGTCCATGGATTCCGGCGCGCACTACATCCTCAAGGGCAAGATCTTTGATGAGTGGGGCAAGCACGGCTGGGAGCAGGGTGAGTTTGGCTGGCCCACCAAGGACTACGCCTCCATTCCGGCAGGCGGACTGACTCAGTCCTTCCAGCACGGCGTCATTCGTGAGGTCATGGGTCAGGTCCAGGCGGATAAGAAGTAGGGACTGTCATGCGTCTTTTCTCTGCCCGACCCACCGCAGCAGCTGGTGCGGCGGTGCTGCTTGCGGCCGGCACCTTGCTGAGCGCTTGCGGTTCCGCCACCGTCGACGAGGGTGATGCCACCGAAACCTCCGTGGCTCCGCTGGAGCGCTCCTCGGTGGCGAGTGGTGAATCGTCGGCAAGCAAGGCGTCCGAAAGCTCTGCATCCGCCTCGGCCGAGCGAACGCCAGGCGAGGAGCCGGAAGACCGTGGTGCGCGCGAGATCTCCGAAATCCCAACGCCCGTGCCCGCGCAAGGCCCGGACCAGGACTTCCTGGCTGCAGTGGCTGAGAAAGGTGTGAACATCGACGGCGTAGAAGACCAACTGGTGGGTGCTGCGCAGGCTTCCTGCCAGGGCGATGCCGTCACCGTGCCGGCTGTGGCCGGGCAGCTCATCGAGCAGGGCCGCACGGAACTCAGCCACGAGGACGTCGTCCAGCTCATCACCGAGCAGGGCAACAAGCTCTGCGCTCAGTAATGTGGCAGGGATTTTCCAGCCAATCCCGCGCCTTGTCAAGGTAGAAATTTCTTCATGCGTAAAACACTCACCGTCCTTGCCGTCGTTGTTCTCCTAGCCGTGATTGGCGGGGGAGCGGTCCACTTTCTCAATAGCAATGAGGAAGGAGAGCAAGGGAACCTGGCGGAGCCCGCCCCCTCCCAGGAGGAGGGGGACGCGAGCCCCGAGCAACCGGACTGGTGCCCGCGCGTGGAGTTTATCTCCGCTCCGGGAACGTGGGAATCCGCTGCGGACGATGATCCCATTAACCCAGGCGCGAACCCGAACTCCTTCATGCTGTCGATTACGAATCCTCTGAAGGAGGCCTACGTCCCCGAGGACGTCAAGGTGTGGACGCTGCCGTACACCGCGCAGTTTAAGAACATCAACGCGCAGCACGAGATGAGCTACGACGATTCCCGCAATGAGGGCACCTCGCGCCTAGAGGGCGAGTTGACCTACATGCACGAGACCTGCCCGAACACGAAATTCATCCTGAGCGGGTTTTCGCAGGGAGCGGTCATCGCGGGTGATGTGGCGGACCGGATTGGCGGCGGTAACGGTCCCGTGCCCGCAGAAAGCGTGGCGGGCGTAGCTCTCATTGCGGATGGGCGGCGCCAGGATGGCGTGGGCATTAACCCGGGCGCGCACGTCGGCGGTGTGGGCGCGGAGATTGCCCTGCAGCCGGTCTCGACGTTGATTCAGGGTATCGTCCCGGGTGCCACGATGCGCGGTGAGCGCGCCAATGGCTTCGGGGCGCTGGCGGACCGCACCTTCCAAATCTGTGCGCCGAATGACTCGATTTGTGATGCCCCGCTGGATGTCAGCAACGGGCTCGAACGCGCGCGTGATCTCATCGACGCCAACGGTGTTCATGCACTGTATGCCTACAATCCGGACGTCATCGAAGGCACCACGGCCAATCAGTGGGTCACGCAGTGGGCGAAGGACACCATCGACGCGCAGTAGTGCTTGGCGACGCCCCCGCACCCCACCTCCACCGCGTGCCATGTAACGCTCGGCACATCTCTTCTGATATTTTCAATGTCAAAAGTACGTGAAGTAGGGGTGCGTGCCCCTCTCAACCCTACGAAGGAGCTTTCCCACATGGACCTGAAAGCCTTGATCGGCCAGTTCTTCGACGAGAAGGGCAACATTGCCCTGCCGCCTCACCTGACGTTGGCGGGGCTCGCTGAACACGTCTATGCCGCGGAGCAGCAGGCGGGAATCCCGGATCGCCCGGTCATGCGCCAGTGGGTCTATACCGATAACCCGGAGGGCACCCCGCGCGATATCACCCGCTCCCAGGTCAATACCCGCATCAAGGCGGTAGCAGCACGCCTGCAGCAGGTAGGCAAGATGGGGGATCGTGTGGCGATCCTGGCGGGCAACTCTCCCGAGTACATCTTCGGTTTCCTCGGCGCGATGTACGCGGGCATGACGCCGCTTCCGCTCTACGATCCGAACGAGCCCGGCCACACCGATCACCTGCGGGCAGTCTTCGGCGATGCCAACCCGTCGATCGTGCTGACCAACAACATTTCAGCTGCGGCTAACCGAGCTTATTTCGCGGACCGCCCGGCGTCTGAGCGCCCGCGCATCATCTCCATCGACTCCCTGCCGGATTCCTTGGCGCAGAGCTGGGTGAACCCGCTGGAGACCGAGGAGGGCAAGGCGGCCCTGGCCGCGTTGCAGACCGCGCCGGTGGACCACCCGGCCTTCCTGCAGTACACCTCCGGCTCCACCCGCACCCCGGCGGGTGTGCTGTTGACCAACCGCAACATCATGACCAACGTGCTGCAGATCTTCACCGCGGTGCAGATCAAGCTGCCGGCGCGCGTGGTGTCCTGGCTACCGATGCACCACGATATGGGCATCATCCTGGCAACCTTCGTGACCATCCTGGGCTTCAACTTGGAAATCATGACGCCGCGGGACTTCGTACAGCAGCCCAAGCGCTGGATTGACCAGCTCAAGCGCCAGCCCATCGATGAGCAGCTGCAGGGAACCTATGCCGTGGTTCCCAACTTCGCCCTCGAGCTCGCCGCGCGCTACGGCGCCCCGGCGGAAGGTGAGACGCTGGACTTCAGCAACGTTGATGGCATCGTGATCGGCTCGGAGCCGGTCACGGAGTCCGCGGTGAATTCCTTCTGGGAGACCTTCGGCAAGGAAGAGTACGGCTTGCGCCGCGATGCCCTGCGCCCCTCCTATGGCATGGCGGAGGCTTCGCTGATTGTGACCACCCCGCAGACATTGGAGCGCCCGATTATTTCCCACTTCGACCGCGAGCGTTTGGCCGACGGCGAGGCGGTCATCGTGGAGAAGTCCGCGGACTCCGTGGCTTATGCCTCCTGTGGTCAGAGCGTCGTGGCTCAGCACCTGACCATCGTGGACCCAGAGACCAAGGCCGAATTGCCGGATGGCCGAGTGGGCGAAATCTGGCTCCACGGTGATAACCGCGCGGCCGGTTACCTGGACCGCGCGGAGGAAACCACCTCGACCTTCCACAACACGCTGGGGGAGCGCCTGAAAGAGGGCTCCCGCGTGCCGAACGCGCCGGAGGATAACAACTGGTTGGCCACCGGTGACCTGGCGGCAATCGTGGATAACCAGCTCTACATCACTGGCCGCCTCAAGGACCTCATCGTGGTGGCTGGCCGCAACCACTACCCGCAGGACATCGAAGGCACCGTGCAGGAGGCCTCGGGCCACGTACGTGCGGATTCCATCGCGGCCTTCTCCGTGGAGGGTGGTAGCACCGAGGAACTCGTGCTGCTCATTGAGCGCGCCGACGGCGCCAACCCAGCCGATGACGCCGCCGCGTCCGAAGCCATCCGCTCCGCAGTCTCCGCGCACCACGGCGTGACGCCGGCCGTCATCCAGTGGTTCAACGCTAATGAGATCAAGCGCACCTCCTCGGGCAAGATTGCCCGCCGCGTGGCGAAGAAGAGCTACCTCGCTTCCTAGGCCTTCCGAAACCACGCCTGTTCAACCCCCGTTTCCGCGCAACCGCGGAGCGGGGGTTGTCGCTGCCTGTGGGTATGTCGGTTATGAAACCCAAGTTAACAAAGTGGGATAATCGTCCGATAACCCCTATATACGCATCGATGTGCGCGCTTTTGTGCTGCGCAAAATCGACCGCACATTTAGTTAGTTTTAGTCCGCGTAAGAAAGCTAAAGATTTATGACCGTTGAAGAGCTTCGTGGCTGGCTGCGCACCTGGGTTGCGCAGACCACCGGCCTATCAGCTGAGGAAATCACGGACACCAAACCGTTGGAGAATTTCGGGCTGTCCTCGCGTGACGCAGTCGTCCTCTCCGGCGAGTTAGAAAACCTCCTCGGGATTAAGCTCGAGCCCACCGTGGCCTACGAGTACCCCACCATTGCGCAGCTGGCCGAGCGCCTTGTCAACGGCGCGGCCGGCACCTTGGCAGAAAGCGCGCCGCGTGAGGCTTCGCCGCGTTCTGCTTCCCTCGCGGGCGGGGATATCGCCGTCATCGGCTATGCCGGCCGTTTCCCGGGAGCCAAGAACGTCGACGAGTTCTGGACCATGCTCGTCGAGGGCCGCGCGGGCACCGGCCCGTTGCCCGTCGGGCGCTGGTCGGAGTACTCCTCCGACCCAATTACCAGCGAGAAGATGGAGCAGCAAAACACCGACGGCGGCTACATCGAGGACATCGCCTCCTTCGACGCCGAGTTCTTTGGCCTCTCCCCGCTGGAGGCAGCCAACATGGACCCGCAGCAGCGCATTCTCCTAGAGGTGGCGTGGGAAGCTCTCGAGGATGCCGGGGTGCCCGCCAACCAGCTGCGCGGCACCGCCACCGGTGTCTACATGGGCTCCACCAACAATGACTACGGCATGCTGATTACCGCCGACCCGGCGGAGATGCACCCTTATGCCATGACGGGTACGTCCTCAGCGATCGTGGCTAACCGCCTTTCCTACGCCTTCGATTTGCGCGGCCCTTCCCTCAACGTGGATACCGCGTGCTCGGCTTCCCTCGTAGCGGTCAACCAGGCGGTGAAGGATCTGCGCGTGGGTGCGGCCGATACGGCCCTCGCCGGCGGCGTGAACATCCTGGCCTCGCCGCACGCCTCCATCGGCTTTAGTGAGCTGGGGGTTACCTCCCCCACCAGCGCCATCCACGCCTTTTCCGATGATGCCGATGGCATCGTCCGCGCGGATGCGGCGGGCGTGCTCGTGCTCAAGCGCTTGGAGGACGCCGAGCGCGACGGCGACACCATCCACGCCGTCATCAAGGGCTCCGCGGTCAACTCTGACGGCCACTCCAACGGCCTGACCGCCCCCAACCCAGACGCGCAGGTCGACGTCCTCGAGCGCGCCTACGCCGACGCCGGCATCCGCCCGCAGGACGTGGACTACGTCGAGGCCCACGGCACCGGCACCATTCTCGGTGACCCCATTGAAGCCACCGCGCTCGGCCGCGTGCTGGGCCCGGGCCGCCAGGCCGCCAACCCGACCCTGCTGGGCTCCGCCAAGACCAACATCGGCCACTCCGAGTCCGCCGCTGGCGTCGTGGGCCTCATCAAGGTCATCGAAGGCATGCGCCACGGCGTCATCCCACCAAACATCAACTACGTGGGCCCCAACCGCTATATCGATTTTGACGCAGAGCACCTCGAAGTGGTCGAGGATCCGCGCGAGTGGCCTGAATACTCCGGCCAGAAAATCGCCGGTGTTTCCGGCTTTGGTTTCGGCGGCACCAATGCGCACGTCGTCCTTACGGATTACCGCGGGCTGACCCACCAGGACACCCCGCAGGTCGCCATCGGCGAGGGCCAGCCAGTAGCCCTGCCGGTCTCCGGTTTGCTGCCATCCCGCCGCGCCGCGGCAGCGGCTCACCTGGCGGACTACATCGAAGCGGAGAACCCGAACCTGCTCTCCCTGGCCCGCACCCTCGCGCGCCGCAACCATGGGCGTTCGCGTGCGGTAGTAACGGCGTCGTCAAGCGAGGAAGCTGTCAAGCGCCTGCGTCAGGTCTCCGAGGGGACCGTCTCCGTCGGGATCGCCGCGGCGGATTCCCCGACGGTGCACGGACCAGTCTTCATGTACTCCGGTTTCGGCTCCCAGCACCGCAAGATGGCCAAGGACATGATCGAGATCTCGCCGCTGTTCAAGGAGCGCTTGGAGGAGCTTGACGCCATCGTCCAGCGCGAATCCGGCTGGTCCATTCTGGAGCTGGTGCACGACGACGCCCAGACCTATAACACCGAAACCGCGCAGGTAGCCATCACCG
Organism: Corynebacterium sp. HMSC062A03; assembly: GCF_001811145.1. Lineage (NCBI taxonomy): Bacteria > Bacillati > Actinomycetota > Actinomycetes > Mycobacteriales > Corynebacteriaceae > Corynebacterium > Corynebacterium sp. HMSC062A03. The sequence continues at coordinate 56,651 of NZ_KV803652.1, forward strand.
CCATCCAGATCGCGCTGACGGACCTGCTCGCCACCTTCGGCGTGCGCCCGGCCGGCGTTATCGGCATGTCCATGGGGGAAATCGGCGCGGCCTATGCTGCGGGCGGAATCACGGCGGCCGACGCCATGCTCATCGCCTGCCACCGCGCGCGCCTCATGGGCGAGGGCGAGGCTTCGCTGCCGGAGGACCAGCAGGGTGCCATGGCCGTCGTCGAGCTTTCCGCCGAGGAGATCGACGCCCTGCCTGGTTCCATCGAGCCTGCCGTCTACACCGGCCCGGGCATGACCACCGTGGGCGGCCCGCGTGAGGAGGTCCTCGCGCTGGTGGAGCGCCTCGAGGGCGAGGGCAAGTTCGCCCGCGCGCTCAATGTCAAGGGCGCTGGCCACACCTCCGCCGTTGACCCGCTCCTGGGTGAGCTCTATGCAGAAATCGCTGGCATCGAGACCCGCCCGCTGCACACGACGCTCTTCTCCTCCGTGGACCGCGGCAAGGTCTACCGCCCCGGTGCGGTGCTGCACGATGAGGACTACTGGATCCGCATGACCCGCAAGCCCGTCTACCTGCAGGAGGCGGCGGAAGCGGCGTTCGCGGCCGGCCACATGCAGATCGTGGAGATTTCCCCGAACCCGATTGCGCTGATGGGCCTGATGTCCACCGCTTTTGCCGCGGGCAAGGCGGATGCGCAGCTGCTCTACAGCCTGAAGCGCAAGGTGGAGCCCACCGAGTCACTTCTGGACCTGCTGGGCAAGCTCTACGTTGCTGGAACGCCGGTGGATTACACTAAGGTCTTTGGCTCCGGCGCGCTTGTCGACGCCCCCCATACCCACTTCCGCCGCCAACGTTTTTGGACCAATGCTCGTCCGTCTTCTGGTGTGTCCGGTCTGCCGGGTGCGCGCGTGAGCTTGCCGGAGGGCGCGGTGGCTTTCTCCACGAACGCCGACCAGGCGCCGAGCGCGCTGGCCATCCTGGAGGCTGCCGCCGAGGCCGTGACCCCGGGCGCCCATATCGCGGCGAGCGAGGAGCACCTCGACCTGCCCGCGAAGGGCGAGGTCACCACGATTGTCCGCCGCACGCTGGGCGGGCTGTCGCTGGCGGTGCACTACGTGGACGGAGCAAGCACCAAGCTTGTCGCGGAGGGCTTTGCCTCGACTCTCAACCTTGCCGAACCCGCTGCGGCCCCGGAGCCGAGCCTGCCGCAGGCTGTGACCGCGCCGCAGTTCGCGGACCCCGACGTGGGCGCCGATGCCGTGCGCTGGGACCCGGCGACGGAGAGCGTGGAGGAGCGCTTGGCACTCATCGTGTCGGAGTCCATGGGCTACGACGTCTCCGATCTCCCGCGCGAGCTGCCGCTCATTGACCTGGGCCTGGATTCGCTCATGGGCATGCGCATCAAGAACCGCGTGGAGAATGACTTCCAGATTCCGCCGCTGCAGGTGCAGGCGCTTCGCGACGCCTCCCTCGCCGACGTCATCACCATGGTTGAAGAGGCCGTGTCCGAGCAGCCCGGTTCTGCCGCACAGGCACCGGCCGACGCGGCTGCTGAAGCTGGAACCGCGAGTACTGACGCACCTTCCGCACTCACCGAGGCCGACCACACCGGCGCGAACGACACCACCGTGAGCGCGAAGGGCGGCGCAGATAAGCCGAACGGCGAAAGCGGCGGCGCGGACGAGAACCGCGAAGGCGTAGGCGTCGCACCGCGCGATGCCTCCGAGCGCATGGTCTTTGGTACCTGGGCCACCTTCACGGGCAAGGCCGCGGCCGGCGTGACCTCTGCGCTGCCGCAGGTCAGCGATGAGGTCGCCGCAAAGATTGCCGAGCGCCTCACCGAGCGCGCCGGCATCGAGGTCACCGCACAGCAGGTCCAGGAAGCCGAAGCCCTGGAGAATTTGGCAGACCTGGTCCGCGAGGGCCTGGAGACCGAGGTCGAAGGCAATATCCGCGTGCTGCGCGAGGCCGAGGGCCCGGCCGTCTTCATGTTCCACCCGGCCGGCGGCACCACCGTGGTCTACCAGCCGCTGACCCGCCGCCTGCCTGCCGATATCGCCGTCTACGGCGTGGAGCGCCTCGAGGGCAGCCTGGAGGATCGCGCCGCCGCCTATATCGAGGACATCCTGCACTACGCGCGCGGGCGCAAGGTCGTGCTCGGCGGCTGGTCCTTCGGCGGAGCGCTAGCCTACGAGGTGGCCTACCAGCTGCAGGAGCGTCAAGCTCGCGGCGAGGATACTGCTGAGGTTGCCTTTATCGCTCTGCTGGATACCACCCAGCCGGCTAACCCAGCGCCGAAGACACTGGAGGAAACCAAGGCCCGCTGGGGGCGCTACGCCGCCTTCGCCAAGAAGACCTATGGCCTCGACTTCGAGCCGCCCTACGAGATGCTGGAGACCGTGGGCGAGGATGCACTCATGGCCATGCTCGCGGAATTCCTTAGCTCCACCGACGCCTCTGAGCACGGCCTGTCCGCCGGCGTGCTAGAGCACCAGCGCGCATCCTTCGTGGATAACCAGATTCTGGGCTCGCTGGATATGGGACGGTGGGCGTCGGTAAGCGCGCCCGTCATCCTCTTCCGCTCCGAGCGCATGCATGACGGCGCCATCGAGCTCGAGCCTGCCTATGCGGAGATTAACCCGGACGGTGGCTGGGGCGTTATCGTGAAGGATCTGGAGATTGTGCAGCTGCCGGGCGACCACCTGGCGGTTCCCGACGAGCCCGCAATCGGTATCGTGGGCAAGCACATGGAGGAATGGATCGAGGAGAAGATTCGGAAGTGACTAGCACCGCTGACAAGCTAGCGGATCTACGCGAGCGCCTCGAACGCGCCCAGGATCCCGGCAGTGAACGCTCCCGGGCGCGCCGCGACGAGGCTGGGCGTTCGACTCCGCGCCAACGCATCGCCGCGCTTCTCGACGAAGGCTCCTTCGTCGAAACCGGCGCCCTGGGCAAGACCCCCGGTGACCCGGATGCGATTTACTCCGACGGCGTGGTCACTGGTCACGGCCGCATCAATGGCCGCCCGGTGTGTATCTACGCGCACGATAAGACCGTGTATGGCGGTTCCGTGGGCGTGACCTTTGGTAAGAAGGTCACCGACATCATGGATTTGGCCATCAAGATTGGCTGCCCGGTTATCGGTATCCAGGATTCCGGTGGTGCGCGCATCCAGGACGCGGTGACGTCTCTGGCCATGTACTCCGAGATTGCCCGCCGCCAGCTGCCGCTATCTGGCCGTAGCCCGCAGATTTCCATCATGATGGGTAAGTCCGCTGGTGGTGCGGTGTATGCGCCGGTGACCACGGACTTCATCATCGCCGTCGATGGTGAGGCGGAAATGTACGTGACGGGCCCGAACGTGATCAAGGAGGTCACGGGCGAGGAAATTTCCTCCCACGACTTGGGCTCCGCGCGCCAGCAGGAGCTCAACGGCAACGTGTCTGTCGTGGTGCCCTCGGAGGATGAGGCCTTCGACCTAGTTCGTGACTTGCTGGATCATTTGCCTCTGACCTGCTTCGACGAATCCCCGGTCTTCGATGCGCCTTCTGATGAGGAGGTAGCCCAGGACACCGAGCTGGATTCCTTCATGCCGGATGATACGAACGCCGGCTACGACATGATGGACCTGCTCACGCAGCTTGGCGACGATGAGGATCTCATCGAAATTCAGGAAAACTACGCCCCCAACGTCATCACTGCCTTTGGTCGCATTGATGGCAAGGCCGTGGGTTTTGTGGCCAATAACCCGATGCATTCAGCGGGTTGTATCGATGCGGATGCCGCCGATAAGGGCGCGCGCTTTATCCGTATTTGCGATGCCTACAACATCCCGCTGGTCTTTGTGGTGGATACGCCGGGTTACCTGCCGGGCGTGGACCAGGAGAAGGCGGGCTTGATTCACCGCGGCGCGAAGTTCGCGTTTGCGGTGGTGGAGGCCACCGTGCCGAAGGTCTCGCTCATCGTGCGCAAGGCTTATGGCGGCGCGTATGCCGTGATGGGCTCGAAGAACCTGACCGGTGATATCAACCTGGCGTGGCCGACGGCCCAGATCGCCGTGATGGGCTCGGCCGCCGCCGTGGTCATGATTGCGGGCAAGCAGCTCGAGGCCGCCGAGACCCCAGAGCAACGCGCGATGACGAAGAAGATGTTCATGGACTTCTACGACGAGACCATGACCGCACCCTATGTCGCCGCGGAGCGCGGATACCTCGATGGCATGATTAAGCCCTCCGAGTCGCGCTTGGCCCTGCGCCGCGCGCTGCGCCAGCTTGCCGATAAGCAAGAGAAGGACCTGCCCAAGAAGCACACCATCTCCCCGCTCTAGCGTCCTGGGGGTTAACTGCCTCGTGTTAGCTGCTCCCGGGATGCATGCTCACTGGGCGACCTAAGCCTCCGCCGCGCGCCCCAGGCACGGGGCGTAACGTTTGGGACCGTTTCGTACGATAGGCATAAAGTCTAGGAATTCAATCAAAGGAGAACCCCAATGCTTTCTAGCGCCCTTGACCTCGGTGGCGACATCATCAATCTCGTCATCATGCTGCTCAACCAGGCAGGCGTGAACGTTGGCGCCCTGAGCTCGAAGTAAGCCAGCGCTTCTAGCCCCTCCTTGTGGAGGGGCTTTTTAATCCCAGACCGGGCTGGGGATGGGGATTGGTGGAGCGCCGTCGGGAGGCAGCCATGCCATGCGGCCCTCAACTCGGTCGATGCGCCCGCGATATGTGGGTCGGGCGGGGTCATCGTCATTGATGGCGTTGTGATATTTACATAGCGGCACGAGGTTGTCGAGGTTGGTCGGTCCGCCATCCTGCCAGCGCCTTATATGGTGCATCTGGCACTCCGCGGCTGGTCGTGTGCAGCCGAGCCAGGCGCACGTCGGATGCTCTGCACTGAGCAAAAGCCGCTGTTTATCGTTGGCAAAACGGCTCCCGTAATACAGATTCACCGGCCCCTCGACCGGGTGGAAGAGCGAGACAAAGCCTCGCTCGGCAAACTGCGTGCGGAGAAATTCAGCGCCGGTCATGGTGCCGCCGTCAGTTGCTTGCAGAATAATATCGTCGCCCTCACCGCGCACAATCTTGTCCAGCTGCTCTAGTCGCACAATCACGTGCGCATGCAAGGCTGGCTTCGGTGCGCCGCCGCCGGAAAAGACTTCGTGGACGGCCTTCAGCAGGTCGTCGGAGGTGGCCTTAAGCGTGCCCACCAGATTGGCAATCGCGCGCGGACGGTCCGTGATGATGAGTTTGTGCATGCCTCCCGCACCACGCCGCACGCGGACGCCGGGGCTAGGCTCGGGTTTAAGTTCCGAGAGCCTTAGCTTCGCCACGCGCGCAATCTCGCCCTCGGGGGTCGAGCACAATTCCACTCGCAGATCCCAAGCTTGGCGTGAGTTTTTGACGCGTGCCACATGACGCTCAATCTGCAGCAGCGTATCCAGCGCATGGTCCGTCTCCCGCGCACGGCGCTGCTTGGCAGTGAAAGCAGTCTGGCCAAAATAAACGCGGTGAAGTCCTTCGAGCTGCCGCGCCATGCGTGGCGTCGCCCCCAGCGCGAGCATCTCCTCGCGCGTGTGGCCTGCGCACAAGGACACGACGTGCATGCCGCGAGCGAGTGCCCCGAGTAAGTCCCCCAACTTCATGGCTCACACCCTAAACCGGTCTGAAGTGCCCCGCAACCGGAGCGCTAAACTCCCAGCTCAAACACCCGAACGTAAGGGGTGAATGTACCATTTCGACTGGGAGTTAGTTGTGACGCGTTGGACTCCGGCGGAAGTTAAGGATGAAAGCAGGCCCCCGGCGTCGTGTAGGACGAATTGGCAGTTCAAGCACAAACCTTAGGCGCGGGAGCGGGACGCAAAGGCCGCGATGGCTCGCCAGCCAAAGAAGAATAGCGCCGACATCACGGTGGCCACGATGAGGAAGGACCAGTGCGGCAGGCGCCCGTTGACCAGCATCCACAAAGCCATGCCGCCGATGACGGCGCTCAGCCACACGACGGCGCCCTCCTTCCACAGGCCGCTTAGCTTCGTGGCCATGATGATGACCCAGCCGACGAGCGCGCCCACGGTCCACGGCCAGAAGGCATCAACCCAGGAGCTAAAACTTAGGCCACCATGCGCCAGGCGGGCGAGGATGGCGAAGAGTACGAGAGCGAGGACGTCGATAAGCGGGGCAACGCGCATTTAGGATTCCTTCCGGTTCAACGCCGCGTAAGAAAAGCCATCGCGGGCGTAGTGGGCGAAGTAGATGACCCATCCAATGATAGTGATGAGCGCAAAGGAAATAAGCCGGTAGATGATGGCCGCAGAGGTGGCGTGCACCACGGTCAGGCCTGTCGCCACCAGAGGGGTGATGAGCGCGGCCTCCACCGTGCCCACACCACCCGGGGTGACCTGCGCGGACCCAGCCAGCTTCGCAGCCAGGAAGGCCAGGGCTACACCGGCTAGTGTGGTGTCGTCAGCACCGGCGCGTAGCCACGGGATCTCCCCGGTTACCGCCCACACGGAAGCCCATAGCGCGGCCATATCGGCCAGGCGGTGAACCAGCGACGCCCCGGCAACTACAACAAAGGGGCCGCGCGAAAGGTGGACCTCGCCCAGGTTGCGGACTTCTTGGATCGCGCGGTCCCGCTTCGGGCCGGGCCGCAGCTTGCGCAGCCAGCGCTCAAGGGTCACCGGGTGCGAGGTCAGCCAGAAGATGCCGCCGAGTGCCGCGAGCATGAGGGCGATGGTCGTGATCAGCGAACCCAAAGCCATATCTGCGTTGAGGAAAAACACCCCGCCCAGGCCAATGAGCGCGAGGAACATCGAGCTAATGATCGAGGACAAAAACAGGAAGTAGCTGCACAGCGCCACCGACGCGCCCCAGCGGCGCTGCACCTGGAAGGTGAGCAAAGCCGAAAAGGCAGGGCCCGCAGGCAGAGTCGTGGACCAGGCATTGGAGGCCAGCGTGATGGCGTAGGTCTCGCGCAGCGGCACCTCAACGCCGCCGGCACCGATGAGCCGCTTCATTACCTCCGCCATACCCGCGATGGACAGCAGCGCGAAGAACACCACCAGCACGACGGGGAAAGGTTCGGCGTGGCGCAGGCGGCGCAATCCCTCGGAGATGAAGTCCAGCTGGTCGCGGAAGAACCACGCCAGCGCGGCCAGAATCAGCAGGGAGATTATCCAGGTCAGCCAGTTCTTCTTCATTGACCATCCGTGGAATTGAGGCGCTTGACCAGCTCAGAGAAGGGGATGAGCTCCTCGTCAGTATCGGCACTGCGGTTCCCGCGTACGGCGGCTTCGTTCGCGGCGCTTGCCGACGCCCCCTCCACCTCGACCTGTTCAGCCGGAGTCACGGGGGAGTAGTGCGGTTCTGCCTGCTCGGTGGACCCAGTCGAAGAACGCGGATCGTCCCGCTCGCTAGTAACGGCGGGGGACGGCGCAGCCTGTTCAGTCGGTGTGGCCTCTTCGTTGTTCAGTACTGGGGCGGTGGGCGCCGGCTCGGCAGCCGGGGAGTTCTCGCCGCCGAGGCGATGGGTCAGGCGGGTGAGGAAGCGCGGGGCCCACCAGTTGTCCTCGCGTAGAAGGTGCATGACGGCGGGGACGAGGAGCATGCGGACGATGGTGGCGTCGATAAGCAGTGCAAAAATCATGCCGAAGGCGATGTATTTCATCATGACGATGTCGGAGAAGCCAAAGGCTCCCGCGACCACAATCATGATGAGCGCGGCCGCCGTGATGATGCCGCCGGTGTGCGCGGTACCCGCCGCGATGGCCTCGTCCGTGGAAGCGCCCCGGCGGCGGGCTTCTACCATGCGCGAGACTAGGAAGACCTCGTAGTCCGTGGACAAGCCAAAGACGATGGCGATGATGAGCACCAGAATCGGGCTCATCAGCGGGCCGGCGGTGAAGTTGAGCAGGCCGGAGCCGAGGCCATCGACGAACATGAGCGTCAAGATACCCAGCGTGGCACCCAGCGAGAGCAGCGTCATGATGATGGCCTTCAGCGGCAGGATGAAGCTGCCGAAGACCAGCGCCATGAGGATGAAGGTGGCCAGCACCACGTAGAGGGCCATCCAAGGAAGGGTCTCAAAGAGCGCGTCGAGGGACTCGACCTCCATGGCCGGGGTGCCGCCTACATAAAGCTCCACGCCGTCGGGTGCCTCAATGTTCTCGAGCTCGTGGACGATTCGTGCGTAGTCCTCGCGGTCCTGGATACCGGCGCCGAGGACGGTGGTGCCGTCGACGGTCGCGGTCTTCGGGCCCATTGGCTCGGTAAGGCCTTGGATGGAGCGGGCTTGCATGACGACGTCGACAAGCTGCTCATTCGTCGCGTTCTTCACCACCAGCTTGACCGGCTCGGTGCGGAAGGAGGGGAACTGCTCGTTGAACTGATCCTGCGCCACGCGCGCGTCTTGGTTGGGCGGCAGGTAGGTCTCGTTGATACCGCCGAATTTCACGCCCAGCACCGGCAGGGCCAGCGCGATGAGCAGGGCGCAGATGGCGGTGGTCATTAGACCCGCGCGGTCCATGGCCCAACGCGGCAGCTTGTACCACCAGGTGTCCTCAATCCGGCGACCACGACGCGAGGTCTTGCGCACGGTCCACTTATCGATGTTGGGTCCGAGCATGCCAAACAACGACGGCAGCACCGTCACCGACAGCAATGCCGCCAACCCCACCGCGGAGATCGAGCCATAGGCCACGGATTTGAGGAAGGCCTGCGGGAAGAGGAAAAGCCCGGAGAGGGATACGGCCACCATGGCGGCGGAGAAGACCACGGTTTGGCCGGCAGTAGCGGTGGTGATCGCCACGGCCTCCTTGGTATCGCGTCCCTTGTCCAGCTCCTCACGGAAGCGGGAGACCATGAACAGGCCATAGTCGATGGCCAGGCCCAGTCCCAGCAGCGTGACGACGGCCTGCGCGAACACGTTGACCTGCTGGAAGCCAGCCAGGATGGAAAGAATGCCTAGTGAGCCCAGGATGGACAGCCCGCCCACGACGAGCGGCATGAACGCCGCCACGACGGAGCCGAAGACCACGAGGAGCAGCAGGCCGACGAGCGGCAGGGCGGCCTTCTCCGCGCGGGAGATGTCTTTGGACATGCCTTCATCCAGTGCGTCGGCCACGGCGGTGGCACCCGCGACCTGCACGGGCAGCCCACTGGAGTGCAGGGAATCCTCAATGGTGCGGAAGTCCTTGAGGGTCTGCTCGCCGTCACCTTTGAGCCCGATGGCGGCGAAGGCCGTGGAGTGGTCCTGCGTGATGAGGTTCGGGTTGCGCTTATCAAAGTAGCTGGTGACAGAGTCAATCTGTTCCGGATGCTGAGCCTTGAGGTCATCCAGAAAGGCCTTGGCCTCGGTGGCGTGGGCATCGGGATCGTCGAAAAGCAGGATGACGTCGCCGGAATTATCGCGGCCGAAGGTCTCCAGCTCGATCTGTGCCGCGCTTGTCGACGCCGCCCCCGGGTCCTCCCAGCCCTCCTGACTCATGCGCTCCTCGAGGCGGGTGCCGAAGCCGAAGAAGAGGCCAAGGATGAGACCCACGATGATGAGCGGGATGACCTTGCGGTGGGCATAGGAAAAACGGCCCCAGGAATAAAACATGCGGCTCCTAACTGTGCTCGGGCGCGCGGTCCGGAAGCAGCGCGGACAGCGGGCGGAAAGGCTGCAGCCAGGCGCCGCCTGGAGGCAGGTTGTCCAGGTTAACGCGGGGCAGCGGTTCGCGGAAGACGCCGTCGATGTCTTCGAGGTCGACGAATTCGATGTCGGGGTGGGTCAGCGCCCAGGAGGCGTGCTCGTGGAAGCCGAGCACACAGGTGGGCAGACCGGAAGCAGAGAGCTGCTCCAGCAGGTGCTGGAAGTTCTGGCCGTCAGCAGAGGCCACGATGACACCGGAGAGGTTCTCGCGGTTGGCCTTGATGTATTCGACCATGTCGGGGTCGACATCATCGTCGTCGTGAAGCTTTGGCTTGGCGAAGACGGCGAAGCCGACGTTGCGGATAGCCTCGACCCAGGGGCGGATGACGTCGGCGCCGCCGGGAGTGACGTTGGTGAAGACGGCGGCTTCGGGGGTGGCGTCGTTGTCAAAGGCCAGCTCTACCAGCCAGCGGCCGATGGCATCAAAACGTGGGCGGTAGGCGGCGGTGGGGCGCCCGCCGAGGATGGCGCCGAGCCCCATATCCATGTTGGGCGCATCCCACACCAGAAGGTAGGTGCCGGCCATTACTTCTTCTCCCAGAGGTACTCGGTGATGACGTGTTCCTTATCCAGGCCCTTGCCCTCAAACTTGGTGATGACCTGGCGGTCCGTCAGGATGGGGCATTCCGGCCAGGGCCAGCCCTTGTAATCGAGGGAGGGCTCGACCTCTACGAGCTCGTCGATCCACTCGGCGTAGCCGGCGTGGTCGGTGGCCACGTGGAGCACGCCGCCGGGTTTCAGGCGGGAGGCGAAGAGGTTGAGGGTGCCGGATTGGATGATGCGGCGCTTGTGGTGGCGGGCCTTGGGCCACGGGTCCGGGAAGAAGATGCGGATGCCGTCGAGGGACTCGGGCGCGAACATACGCATGAGAACTTCGATGCCATCGCCGCGGACCATGCGGATGTTCTCAATATCGTTGCGGACAATGGAGCCCAGCAGCTTGGCTAGGCCTGGCTTGTAAAGCTCGACGGCAACAATGTTGGTGTCCTTTTCCAACGGGGCCATCGCAGCAGTGGAGGTTCCGGTGCCGGAGCCGATTTCCACGATGGTCTTAGCCCCCTCGCGGTTGAACCAGGCGGGGATGTCGAGGGGTTCGTCGGCAAGCAGGCGTCCCAACTGAGGCCAGTGCTCCTCGAAGAGGGCGTTCTGGTTGTCGGTGAGGGTGCCGCGACGGAAGGTCACGTTGCCGAGGCGTGGGTAGTCCAAATCATTGTTGAACTCGGCGTTGAAATCCGTCTGGAGGCCGCGGCCATGAGGCATCTGCGCGGCGGGATTCTGGGAGGAGTCTGCACTATTCATCAGTTGACATTGTTCCCTTAAGCAGGGGTGAGGGGCAACGTGCCGCGCCGTGGAGGGTGGAGGGTGCCTAGGCGGAGACAGATCAGGGCTCCGCGGGGGTAATAGGACGGGCGTACTGGATGAGTGATGCTTAGAAACAGAGCCCCCGTATGGGGGCGATTGGGGGCGGTGGGTGCCATATTTCACACTTCGCTGTCCTCGACATAGTCGACATGAGCTGGGTGGATATAACCGGGGTGGCGGGCATTACACGTTCTGTTATCACCAGTATCCGTACTCTGGTTGGTGAAACGTCGATAGGGGAAACCTTCGGCGATATAAAGCACCCTGGCCACACCGACCACAGGAGAATGTGAGATGACCGCAACTATTAAGGGCCTTGTAGGTGAACTGCCCACGAAGAACGAGAAGCTTATTTCGTGGATCAGTGAGAGCGTCGAGCTCTTCCAGCCGGAAGAAGTCGTCTTCGTAGATGGCTCCCAGGAGGAGGCTGACCGTCTCGCCGCTGAGCTCGTGGAGAAGGGCACCCTGATTAAGCTCAACGAGGAGAAGCGCCCGAACTCCTACCTGGCGCGCTCGAACCCGTCGGATGTCGCGCGCGTGGAGTCCCGCACCTTCATCTGCACTGAGACTGAGGAGGACGCAGGCCCGACCAATAACTGGGCCCCGCCGGCGGCCATGAAGGAAGAGATGACCGAGGCCTTCCGCGGTTCCATGAAGGGCCGCACCATGTACGTGGTGCCTTTCTGCATGGGCCCCATCAGCGACCCGGACCCCAAGCTCGGCGTGCAGCTTACTGATTCCGCTTATGTTGTGCTCTCCATGCGCATCATGACCCGCATGGGTCAGCAGGCTCTGGATAAGATTGGTGAGAACGGCGATTTTGTCCACGCCCTACACTCCGTTGGTGCTCCGCTGGAGCCGGGCCAAGAGGATGTTGCGTGGCCGTGCAATGACAAGAAGTACATCACGCAGTTCCCGGCAACCAAGGAGATTTGGTCCTACGGTTCCGGCTACGGCGGAAACGCCATCCTGGCCAAGAAGTGCTACGCGCTGCGTATCGCTTCCGTCATGGCGAAGGAAGAAGGCTGGATGGCAGAGCACATGCTCATCCTGAAGCTCACCAACCCGGAGGGCAAGAAGTACCACATCGCGGCCGCCTTCCCGTCCGCCTGCGGTAAGACCAACCTGGCCATGATCACCCCGACCATCCCGGGCTGGAAGGCTGAGGTTGTGGGCGATGACATCGCCTGGATGAAGCTGCGCGAGGACGGCCTATACGCCGTCAACCCGGAGAACGGTTTCTTCGGTGTGGCACCGGGCACCAACTACGACTCCAACCCGATTGCCATGAAGACGATGGAGCCGGGCAACACCCTGTTCACCAACGTCGCGCTGACCGACGACGGCGATGTCTGGTGGGAGGAAATGGGCGAGGCCCCGGAGCACCTCATCGATTGGCACGGCAACGATTGGACCCCGGCTTCCACCACCAAGGCGGCGCACCCGAACTCCCGCTACTGCGTGCCGATCACGCAGTGCCCGTCTGCCGCTCCGGAGTTTGATGACTGGAAGGGCGTCAAGATTGACGCCATCCTCTTCGGCGGCCGCCGCGCAGATACCGTTCCGCTGGTGACCCAGGCCTTCGACTGGAACCACGGCACCATGATTGGCGCCCTGCTCTCCTCTGGCCAGACCGCTGCCGCTGAGGGCAAGGTCGGCGCCCTGCGCCACGACCCGATGGCCATGCTGCCCTTCATGGGCTACAACGCCGGTGACTACCTGCAGCACTGGATCGATATGGGTGAAAAGGGCGGCGACCGCATGCCAGCCATCTTCCTGGTGAACTGGTTCCGCCGCGGTGAGGACCGCCGCTTCCTGTGGCCGGGCTTCGGCGAGAACTCCCGCGTTCTCAAGTGGATTGTGGACCGCATCGAGGGCAACGTCGACGCTGTCGAAACCGTCGTGGGCCACACCGCTCGCCCGGAGGATATCGACCTCACCGGCTTGGACTTCGACATCGAGGACGTCCGCGAGGCACTTGCCGTGAACCCGGCCGATTGGGCTGGCGACATGGAAGACAACAAGGAGTACCTGACCTTCCTGGGCTCCCGCGTTCCGTCTGAGGTGTGGGACCAGTTCTCCGCGCTCAAGCAGCGTGTTGAGTCTGCCAGCTAGTCTTCGCATCTAAAGAATGCTCCCCTGCGGGGGAGCATTCGGCGTTTTACGGGGGATTAAGCGCGTAGGACGAGGACCAGGTTGGAGGTGAGGAACTCGCGAAGCACCGGCACCTTGGTCACCCACCAGGCCCAGGCAGGGTGGTAGCGCGGAAAGGCTGCGAGGAGCTGCGAGCCTTGCGACGTCATGCCGCGCGCCCAGTCCAGACCTTCGCGTGCGGAAAGCGCAAAGAGCGAGGTGCCGAAGACGTTCTTCGGCGGGTGGCCGTGGCGGCGGATATAGCGGTCGCGGGCGAACTCGCCGCCCACGTAGTGCTCCCACAGGCCGGTCTCGTGCCCGCCGAAAGGTCCCAGCCACACCGTGTAGCTCAAGATCACCAGACCGCCGGGCTTGGTCACGCGCAGCATCTCCTCGCCCATATCCCACGGGTTCGGGATGTGCTCGGCCACGTTGGAGGAATACGTGATGTCGAAAGTGTTATCCGCAAAAGGCAGGCACGTGCCATCGCCGCGCACTGCTTGGGCCACTGAGATGCCGGCGGCGGCCATTTCACCCACGTCCGGCTCCAGCCCCACATAACTGGCACCGCGCTGGGCAAAGGCGGAAGCGAAATAGCCGGGCCCGCCCCCGACGTCGAGCACGCGCGCGCCGGTGAGGGACAAAGAATGATCGCGGGAGAGGGCGTCGACAAGCGCGGCGGTGTCTTGGGCCAGACCGCCATAAAAGATCGCGGGTGCTGTCTGCTCGAAGCGGAAGGAGCGCAGCAGCCGCCAGGAGCGGCGCAGGGTGGCCAAGGCGCGGGTGCGTTTCATAACCCACTAGGCTAAAGCATCGTCATGAAAATCCTTCTTTTATGTTGGCGCGATTCCACCCACCCGCAGGGTGGCGGTTCCGAGCGCTACCTTGAGCGCGTCGGCGAGTACCTCGCTGCCCAAGGCCACGAGGTGGTCTTCCGCACCGCGCGCCACATGAACGCCGCCAAGCGCGAGCGCCGCAACGGCGTGCTCTATTCGCGCGCTGGGGCCAAGTTCAGCGTGTACCCGCGCGCGTTGGTGGCGATGTTGTTCGGGCGCCGCGGTTTCGATGTCGTGGTGGATACCCACAACGGCATCCCGTTCTTTGCGCGCCTGGCCACCCGGGCGCCCGTGGTGATCCTGACGCACCACTGCCACCGCGAGCAGTGGCCGGTGGCCGGGCCCGTGCTGGCGCGGCTGGGCTGGTTCCTGGAATCTCGCGTGGTCCCCGCGCTGTATCGCGAGAACACGTGGGTGACGGTCTCGGAAGCCTCGAAGCGCGATTTAGAGAAGCTGGGGATTCACGGTGCGCGCATCATTGAGAACGGCCTTGATCCCCTGCCGCAGCACGTGCCCACCCTGGAGCGCGAGGCCGATATCCACCTGGTGACGCTGTCGCGCCTGGTGCCGCACAAGCAGATTGAGCACGCCATGGACACCGTGGCGCGGATTCCGGGGGCGATTCTCGACGTCATCGGTTCCGGCTGGTGGGAATCCCAGCTGCGCGAGTACGCCCGGGCCCACGGGGTGGAAGACCGCGTGCGCTTCCGCGGTCAGGTCACTGAGGACTATAAACATGCGCTCCTCGCGCGCGCCGACGTGCACCTTATGCCCTCCCGCAAAGAAGGCTGGGGTTTGGCAGTCATGGAGGCGGCCCAACATGGGGTTCCCACGGTAGGTTATGCCTTCGGCCTGCAAGACAGCGTTATCGCCGGTGAGACTGGTGTGCTGGTGCAGCGCGAGGAGGAGTTCGCGCAGGCGGTGCGCACGCTTGTCGACGACCCCTCCCTCCGCCACCGTTTAGGCAACGCGGCGCGCGAGTTGGCGGCTACTTTTTCGTGGGAGAAAACCGGCGCGCGCTTCGAAGAGTTGCTAGAAGCGGAAGTGCGCACCAAGCGGCGCTAAGAACCCACGGGGCGGGCGCCGGTTGGGCGTTCGTGGTGGCGACGACGCTTCCCGCTTCGACGACTGCACCCACGCCGAACTCTTCTAGCCGGTTGAGGTCGCGGTTGGTCCAGGCCTCGGCGGCCGCTAGGTAGCGGGGCGAAGTCTGATCCACAACCACACCGTCGACGGTGAGCTCGCCGGAGTCGAGCTTGTTGGCGGCTTTGGAATAAGGGTCGAGGGCAATGCCGCCTTCGAGCGGCACCATGGCGGGGCGGTCAGCGAAGAAAGTGAGGCGCCCGTCGAGCTCTTCGATGAGCTCGCGGTCGATGCCCGTCTCACGCGGCTTCAATACGGCGAGCTCCCGCGGGGCATCGGGGGCTTGGAGCAGGCAGGCACACAGGGCGAGCGCTGCCGGAAGCTGGCGCAGAGACGCGATGCCCGCCACGGCCAGCGGCAGGGCGAGCAAGGTGAGCTTGGAGGAATCGCGCAGCAGGCCCGCGCCGGGCATGTGCTCGATGGCGAACGCGGTAAGCCCGGGCACCAGCGCGCCGAGGATAGCCAGGCCCATCCCAACCACCGCCAGGGCCGCTAGCGGGCGCAGCTCGCGCCGGGACAGGCGGGCAGCGCCCAAGACGGCGAGGGCGGCAACAGCAAGCCCCGCCACGGCGAAGCCGTGCTCGCGGGACGCCGGCACGGCTGCAGCATTCCAGATGCCACCGAAACCGAGCAGTGAGCCGACCGTTCCCACATAGGCCTCCGCGCGCGGGGCGAAGGCCGCGGTTTGGGCGGCGGGATCACCGTTAGTCATGGGCGCGGCCGAAAGTCCGCCCACAAGGCTTGGAATCAGCCACGGCAACCACAACAAGACTGAGCCGCCAGCGAAGAGCCACCTTCTTCGCCCTTCGCGCTCACAGACAACCGCGATGAGGCCCCCGAAGAGCCCGCCGGTGGGCGTCAAGGACGCGGCCCACAGCGCCAGCCACGCCACGCGCGGGCGCGCTGTGAGGCATCCCCATGCGATCACGGGCGCCAGCCAGGCCGCGACCGCCAGCGACCACTGGCCCTGCAAGAGGCGCTCGATGACTAAAGGATTGGCCACCGCGCACGCCATCGCCGCAGCTGCTGCCCACGGGCTGAATTGTGGGCGCTGGCACGCCCATAGACCCGCTACCCACGCCGAGGCACTCGCCGAGCCGAGGATAAAAACCCGGGCCAGCCATGCCCCGCCGAGCAGGGCCAGCACCCCGTCCTGCGGGGCGTTGCGCGCGGGCAGATCACCGGCACCGAAAGCGGAGGCACTAAAAGCTGGGCGGTCAAGCAGCACCATGTCGCGCCACAGGAACTCGCCGGGCAGCACAAAGGGCCAGCACACGGCAAGCACGAGTACTAAACCCCACGCGCCGAGGGCGCCGCGCACCGCACGGGAGGTAGTCACGGGCGCCTACGCGCTCTGCGCCGAATGCCGGCGCATGAACATTGCGGCCGCCACCGCCAACAACACCACGCCGATGGCCTTGCCCAACCAGCCAACGAGGCTCAAGATCTTGACCGTGTCGATGACCCTGCGAACGGAGTCGAGGCGTTCGGCGCGGGTGGAATCGGACCAGGAGAGGGGGACGTCGAGAAGCGCGCGTTCTTGTGTGTCATCGGCGTCGACCATGGCCTGGGCCTGGCGCGCGTCGGTGGCCCAGAAGATGCGCGGGTGTTCCTCCTCGTTGACGATGGTGCCGGTCGTGGGCTCGACCCACACGGTGCGGCTCACCGCGTAGAAAGGCTCGAGGATGACGTGCGAATTCGGCTTGAGGTTGTAGCGCTCTAAGGATCCCGGCGAGTAGAAATCGCCCGCCGGGCCGGAGCGGCGAGCATCGAGGCCGAAGACCTCCGTGAGCAAGACCGGCGCGACATCCTGGTGGAAGACGTAGGTGGGGATGCCGTCGAGCTTCTCATCGCGCAGAAAATCGATGGGCTCCGTGTCCTGGGTGAGGGGATCGAAGAAAGGGTAGGAGCGCTGCTCCGCCCCGGAGGGGAAGAAGTAGCTTATACCATCGCGCTCAACCCGGTCCTCCATCTGCGCGTCGAAGGCAGAAAGCTCGATGTGCTGTGTCGTGTTCGGCCCCGCCAGCGGGTAGGTGGACTCGCGGTTGAGCAGGGATTCCTCGGTGATGTGCGCGAAGGTCTCGCCATCTACGGTGAGTTCCGTGGAGGATTGCGCGCGGGCCACCGAATCCTTCTCCGCAGGGGCGGTAGTGGTGTGGCGGGTGAACTCAACCCCATCCTGTTCCGAGCGGACCGTGATGTCGAGGCCCCTGGGCAGCGGGCGGGACTGGTTGTTGTACAGCGGCGGAAGGATGGACCCGAGTATGAGGAACACCGCGGCGGCAATCGTCACCTGCGCTAGGCGGGAGCGAAGGAACACGTCAGCTCCGATCGGTCGAGGGATTCACTGCAGAAATAGTATCGTAGTGGGCCATGCGCTTTCTCCCTGAGCTCGAAGGCGTGCGTGCGCTGGCAGCGCTGGCGGTCGTGATCACGCACGTGTCCTTCCAGACGGCCACCGGCTGGGCTTGGGCTGAGCGCTTGGATTATGGGGTGGCGGTCTTCTTCGTGCTCAGCGGATTCTTGCTGTGGCGTCGACGACATGCGCATACGGCGGGGCAGTATCTTCTTTCCCGCGTGGCGCGTTTGGCACCGCTGTATGTCGTGTGCGTGGTGGCGGTACTCGCCTTGCTTCCCGACGCCTCCCCCTTAACCCTCCCGCAAGTCATCACCAACCTGACCGGCACGCAGCTCTATATTGCTGACGGCCTGGTTCCCGGGTTAACGCAATTGTGGTCGCTGTGCGTGGAGTTCGCCTTCTACGCGGTGTTGCCGCTGTTGGCGTGGTTGTTGGATAAGTTCTCGGCGCGCCCGCGGGTTGCGCTGATTGCTGGAGCTGGCGTGCTGAGTTTGTTCTGGGGCTTCCTGCCATTCGTAGCCGGTTATGAATCCGGGGATGTCAATACTCAGATCTGGCCGCCGGCGTATTTCTCGTGGTTCGCGGTGGGAATGCTGGCCGCGGAGGCGGAGGCCGCGCAGGTACGCCTGCGCGCCGGGCGGATTGTGCGTCCGGTCTGCTGGGTGGTGGCCGTGGGCTGCGTGTGGCTGGCGAGCCGCGAGTGGTTCGGCCCGCAGGGGCTGGTGCATCCTGAGCCTGGCGAGTTTGCGCGCCGCATCGCGGTGGGTGCTGTGTGCGGGGCCTGCATCGTGGTACCGGTGGCGCTGGCGCCGCGGGAAAGCTGGCTGGCCTCCGAGTGGATGCGGGCGCTGGGCCGCTGGTCTTATGGGGTTTTCATGTGGCATGTGGCGGTGCTGGCCATTGCCTTCCCGCTGTTGGGTGTGTCTGCCTTCTCCGGCTCAGTGTGGGATTTCGTGGTGGTGCTGGCTTTTACGGTGGTGGTCAGCTGTGTGCTGTCTGCCGCGACCTACGCGCTAGTCGAGGTCCCCGGCCGCGACCTCATCCGCTCCCTCGCCTTTACTCGCGGTCGTATCGCCGTCCCGCGTTCGCTGCCGCGCCTCGCCGCCGATTCTGCGAGCGCTTCCGGTTCCGGATCCCCTGCCAACGTCGCTGGTTCTACTAGTTCTACTGGTTCTACCGGTTCGGTGGGGCCGTAGACTGCACGTCACACATGGCATTTTCCAGAAGGCATTAGTCAAACGGTTTACTTGACCCCAAACAAACCTTTTGCTCCTTCACAGATGGTTCTCTTGCCCCCAAAGACGCCTTTTGACTAGTGCCTTCTGAGGGAAACCATCTGGGGCGGGGCAGGGTACCTACGGCGTGCTGCGGGGTGGGAGGCAGGCGCACGTGATAGCCGCAATGCAGAGTAGCTGCACGAGCAGCGAATCGCCGGCGTAGCCCTCTGCGGGCCAGGGTGCGCGGGCGAGCATCGCGCCCGCGGCCAAGGTGAGCGCGCCCGCCAGGTAGTCGGGGCGCAGCGTGGTCCAGCGGGTAATAGCCCACGCCGCGGCAGCGGCGGCCACACCGGGCATACCCGCGACGAGCGCCATCGTTGCCGCGATGAGTAGTGCCAGAAGGACACGCGCCGAGAGAGACGAGTGGGCAACACGGGCGGGGAAGGCCGTTTGGGAAGCCGCGGAGGATGCCGGGAGGGCGGCATCGGCGACTGGGCCGGTTGCGGCTGAATCGTGTGCTGCGTAAGTCGCGGATGAGGCAGTGGCTTGGGAACGGGGACCGCGGGCCATGACGAGCAGGCACAGCGCGGTGGTCAGTGCGGCGAGCGCGCCGCCGAGGCCCAGGCCGACGCGGTAGGCGCGGTCGGCAGCAAAAGACATGTGGAAGGTGCCACCGGCGCCGGCGGGAATGTGGAAAGCTTGCGTGTCCGCATCGATGGAACGCGGTTCGAGGGCCAGCGGTTCCGAGCTAGTGGCCGGCGTCGAGGCCGGCGCTGAGTTTGGTGCCGAACCTGGTGTCGAGACCGCGGCTGTGCTGGGGGAGCGCAGCTCGCCGCGTAGGCCCTCGTTGAAAGCACGCCCGGTGATGAGAAGGCGGTCGTGGTCGGCAGGCTCGATGGGCTCGCCGGAGGCGAGCGGAGTATAGCCGGAGTTGGATGGGTCGGCTGCGACGGCTTCCTGGTTAGAAGAAGCGGCTGAGTCCGCAGAAGATGCGTGTGAGGAGGCAGGGAGGGGATCGGGCAGGGAAGACGCGGTATCGGTCAGGGCTGCCCAATCGCCGGTGGTGCGCAGGAGGTGCTGTCCCGCGGAGAGGTTGAGGGTGGTGTTGGGGGCGTGGGGGGAGCCGTCGATAAGCACTGTCTTCTCGCCGGAGACCCGCACCGTCATATCGCGCGGGACGGTGAAAGAGCGGATGAGGATGTGTTCGTTGTCCTGCTGGAAGAGGAACTGTTCGGCATCCGGCGAGGTATCGGGCACGGTGACGATGCGCCGCGGGGTGGGCTGGTCCACGATGGAGGCCTCGGCAATCCCGGTGCGGCGCTGTGGCTCGATGCGGATGGTGGAGGCCTGCGCGCCGGGCACGCGGATATCGCGGGCGCGGTAGGCCTCCATAGTGACGGTGACCTTGGAGTCGCCGTTGTGGATGGTCACCTCAGTCGTGCCCGTGGTCATCAGCCGCAGCGTAGGCGAGGTCCACGAAGACGCAGAATGCAGCTCTAACCAGCCGGAATCGCTGGGTGCTGGCCACCAGGCGGTGGAGTTTTCTTCGTCGACGGCCGCGGTGAGAGAGCGCGCCGGGTTTGCCCCGCCGAAGGCGGAGGCATCTGCGGCAGACGAGGATGCGATGACGCGACCATCGTGCTCCACCACCTGGGTCAGCGGGCCGGCAGAGGGATAATCGCGCAGTCGGTTGTGCACCGTCGATGGGTCGCTAGAGGCCAACGGCGCGGACACTGGGCCGGAAAGCGTGCCGTAGTTGCGGTCACGCAAGGTGGGAGTATCGGTGACGATATCGGCGTTGGCGGAGACGAGCTCGTGGGGGCCTTCCAGGAGCGCGAGCGATTCCCCACCGCCCGCCACGCGCGGCGGGTCCGCAGGCGCCAGGTTCATGGAGAGGTCGGGGTCGAAGACGACGACGTCGACCTCCCCGAAGGTGTGGACCTTGCCTGGAATATGGGCCGAAGAACCAGAAATCAGGTCGTGGCGCACCGCGACTGCCCCGATGCCCAGGCGCTGCAAAACCACGGGTGCTGTGGCAGGGTCGCGGGAAATCTGCGCCATCGCACCGTCCAGGCCACGGATGGCCTCGGGCGGGATGAGAGGAACGGCGTCGCGGACGGCCCAGGGGACGTCGAGAAGCGGCTGCGCCGGCTCATCGCGCGTCCACCCCCAGTCCTGCCGTGCAAAGGAGGCCGGTGGGTAGATGAGCACGCGGGTATCCAGCGAGTTCAAGAAATCGGCGGCTTCGTGCCAATAGGCCGGCACCTCCTCGTACGCCCCCTTCGGCAGCAGCCGGCCCGCCCAGGCGGGGGCGGTCGCGCCTACCACCACGAGGCACACCAGAAGGCCCGCTGCTTCACGACGCCCCGGGGACAACGTCCGCGGCAACCTCACCCGGGCGGCAATCGCGGCCACGCCGAGTACCAGCGGGATGCGCACCAGCGGGTCGAATTTATGCACATTGCGCAGCGCGGCCAGTGGGCCGTCGAGCGCGTCGAGGTACCACGCGGCATGCGTGCCGAGCACGGCCACACCCACCAACAGCATGAAGGCCCACTCGCGCGGCAGCCGGGCCAGGCCTATGAGGCCCAAGGCGGCAACGGCCACGGTGACAAGCACGAAGACCGGCTCGGTGGCCAGCTCGTTGCCGGCGACGCGCTCGGTATCCACAAACGGTGCCCAACTGGTGGTTCCGCGCAGGATTTCCGCCAGGTTGAGCCAGCGCGTGGTCACCCCGGCGGACTCGATGAATTCCGTAAAAGGCGGGGCATAGCGGCCCAGGATGAGCAGTGGGGTAATCCACCACGCAGACACCGCAGCGCATCCGGCCAACCACACCAGGCCGGTCTTGCCCGCGCGCCGCCACAGCAGAACCAAGCCCGCTGGCAGGCAGGCCGCCAGCGTGGCCGTGGCGTTGACCGCGCCCATGCAAGCCACCGCCACCACCGAGGGCGCGGCGTCCCGCCAGCCCAACCGGCCCTGTCGCAGGAAGGGAAGCAGCACCCAGGGGGCGAGCATGACCGGCCAGGTCTCCGAGGAAATCGCGCCCAGCGTAGTCAGCGTGCGCGGGGAGAGCGCATAGAGCAGACTGCCCATCAGCGCGGCAAAGCTAGGGGCAGCGGGAAGCACCGTGCGGGCTAAGCGGAAGAAGCCCAGAAAGCCCACCGCCAGGACCAGGAACCACCAGGCACGCTGCGCTATCCAATCCGGAAGTGGATCCGCCAGCAGGAAAAACAAGCCCTGGGGGAAGAGGTAGCCATAGGCCTGGTTTTGCAGCTGTCCCAGCGTGAAGGTGTCGGTATAAGCATGCAGTGCGCCGGCCAGGAAACGCGCCGGGTTGGCCGCCAGATCGTGCTTGGTATCAGCGGCGGTCAGCCCCCACGGCTGCACCAGAACCACGAGGGCTAAAAAGAAAAGCCCCCCGATGCGTGCGCGCACGCTACTCGCGGGAGCCGTACTCCGGCCCGCCCATCACGGCATCAGAGGCCTTGACGGAATTATCGTTCGGCACGGCATCTGCCTGCGAGAATTGGGCAATGCCCAGGATGGTCACGACCCCCAACGCCACGCCGACGACAGCGCTGCCCAGGGCCGGGCCCAGGGTACGCTTGTTGAGGGAATCGCTGTCGAATGCCATGGCGCCAGATTCTAGCAGCTAAAAGCTGCCTTTAGGAGTCGCTTTCTTCCGCGTCGTCCTCATCATCGTTCTCCGGTGGCACGATGAAGACCGGCAGGCCCGCATTGCGCACGATGTACTCCGCCGTGGAATTAGTCCACAAGGAGCGGAAGCCGGTGAGCGCGCGGGTGCCGGTGACGATGACGTCGATGTCGAGTTCTTGGGCGGCGTCGACAATCGCGCTCTGAATCGTCGTCACGGATTCCACCAGGTGGGCATGGCCCCGCAGCCCCAAGGTCTCCGCCTTGGCGATTCCCTGGCGGCAGATGGCGAGGGCCTCCTCGTAGGCCGGATCATCTTCCACGCTCTCCGGCGAGACCGTGGACTGGTGCAGCCCGGTGCGGCTGACGGCGCGGGCGGCCTGGCGTGCGGACGGCTCCCACGCGGTGAGGATTTCGACGTCGGTGGGGCGCAGAAGCCGCGCGGCGTACTCGAGGGCGCGGTCGGCGCGGTCGGAGCCGTCATAGGCAATGAGCATGGTCTCTCCATTATTCATGTGGCCATCCTAACAACCAGATGTTGCCCGCGCGGGTGCTTCAGGCACACTGGTGGGCATGAGAAAAGCAATGCCCGCCCTCCTGTTGAGTGCTAGCTGTGCGCTGAGCGCGTGTAGCGAGGAATCCGTGCTTTCCGACGCCCCGCCGAGCGAAACCAGCGCCGCGGCCTCGAGCGCCGCGTCGGGCGATGTGGCGCCGACTAGTGCCGCGTCGGGAGACGCGGCACCACCGGATGTCGCGCCGGAAGACGTCCGCGCCCGCGCCGCCGCCACACTCATGCCGCCGGCGCTGAACTACGAGGATGCCCGGGCGAAGCTCGAAGCCGGCGTGGGCGGGCTCTTTATCCCGAGCTGGGCAGATCCTGAGCTACTCAGCGATGGCCCGCGAGGAGTAAACGCTTTGCGCGAGGAGATGGGCCGTGACTTTGAAGTTTCCATCGATTTCGAGGGTGGGCGCGTGCAGCGTTTCTCCGAAATCTTGGGCGACTACCCCTCCCCGCAGGCCATGGCGGAGGGGCATAGCCCAGAAGAGGTCGAGGCCTTGGCCACAGAAATCGGGCACAGCCTGCGCGCACACGGCGTGACGGTGGACTTTGCACCAGTGCTCGACGTGGATGGGGGAGACCTCGAGGTCGTCGGTGATCGCGCCTTCTCCACCGATCCGGAGGCCGCCGGCGAGTATGGCGCGGCCTTTGCCCGCGGGCTGCAGGCCGCCGGTGTGAAGGCCGTGTTCAAGCACTTTCCTGGCCACGGGCGCGCCTCCGGGGACACGCACCTGGGTGAGGCCGTGACCCCGCCCCTGGAAGAACTATATGGCCATGAGTTCGTGCCCTTCCATACCGCCCTCCCACAAGCCCCGGAAGCAGCCCTCATGATGGGCCACCTCGTGGTGCCTGGGTTGGGGGACGAACCCGCCTCCCTCAACCCGCGGGCCTACCAGCTGGCCCGCGAGGAGCTGGGCTTCGAAGGCACGATTTACACCGATGACCTGGGTGGAATGGCCTCCATCTCGGAGAATTTCAGCGTGCCGGAGGCCGTCGCTGCGGCGCTGGCAGCGGGCGCCGATATGCCGCTGTGGTCCACCGACGAAGACATCAACGCGGTCATTGATGCGGCCGCGGAAGTCGTGGCCCAGCAGGAGGGCGACTAGTAAAAACTAGCTGGCAGACGTTAATCTCGTACACGTGAAAAAGGCAATCGGACACAGGCAGCAGCGGCGCAAAGGGCTTCACGTCACCCTTGGCGTGCTCGTCGGCCTGATACTCATCGCCGGCATCGCCTATGCGTGGGATGTGATGGCCAACCAGCACAAGGTTCCGCGCGCGACGTCGGTTGGCGGCGTGGACATCTCCCGCATGGAGCGCACTGCTGCGGTGGAGAAGCTGGAGCAGGAACTCGGGGACGTCGCGGCCCAGCCCGTGGATATCCGCGCCGGGGAGAAAAGCTCGCAGCTTATCCCTCAAGACTCCGGCCTAAGCCTGAATTATCAGAAGGCCGTCGATGGCATTCCCGACGCCTCCCTGAACCCCTTCTCGCGCTTGTACAGCTTTATCAAGCCCACCCAGGAAATCCCTGTCGCCGTGGACGTCGATGAAACGCAGCTCTCCGGAGAGCTTGAGCGCGTTGGCAACGATCTGAAGGTCGAACCGGAGGATGGAAACCTGGAGCTTATCGACGGCTCCCTCAAAGAGACCAAACCCAAGCTCGGCCAGGCGGTGGAAGAGGGAGAGTTGCACGAGGGCGTCGTTAAGCACTGGCTCGACCCCGAGGGCGTAGACGTCGAGCCGATGGTGGTGGAGCCACAGATTAATGATGCGGCGATTGAGGCCATGCGCACCGGGGATGCCGCCCGCGCGCTGGATAACCCACTCACCCTGAAAGGCGAGAACAACACCGCCGGTACGCTGCGCAAGCCGGAGATTTCCCAATTTGTCTCCATCGCTGCCGAAGACGGCGAGCTGCGCCTCAAGGTGGATAAGAACCGCGCGCGCGAGCTCTTCCAAGAGCGCATGCAAGGCTCCGAGGTGCCCGGCACCAACGCCAAGATTTCCTTCAGCGGAAATGACAAGCAGATCACGCCCTCGGTGGATGGCTCCATCATCGACTGGGAGAAGACCTTCGAGGGCTTCGAGGATCGCGTGAGCAGCGAGGATGACCGCGAGTGGGACGCCGATTATAAGCCGGACCCCGCGGACTTCACCACGGAGATGGCGGAGAAGGCCACCTTCGATGAGACCGTATCGGAGTTTTCCACCGGCGGTTTCTCTGGGGCCTCCGGCACCAATATCCGCCTGGTGGCCCAGCAGGTCAACGGTGCCGTGGTCAACCCGGGCGAGACCTTCTCCCTCAACGGCTACACGGGCCCGCGCGGTACCGCGCAAGGTTACGTGGAATCCGGCATCATCATCGACGGCCATGCCGGCAAGGCCGTGGGCGGCGGCATCTCTCAGTTCGCCACCACGCTCTACAACGCCGCGTACTTCGCCGGCATGGAGGATACCGCGCACACCCCGCACTCCTATTACATTTCGCGCTACCCGGCTGGCCGCGAGGCCACCGTTTATGAGGGTGCGATCGACCTGCAGTTTAAGAACACCTCCAACCACCCGGTGCGCATCGAGACCGACTTTGGCAACGACATCACCGTGCGCTTCAAGGGCGTGAAGACAGTCGAGGTCGAGTCCATCAACAACGGCCGCTGGGCCAAGACCGAGCCACATCGGAAGTCCGTGAGCGAGGATTGTTCGCCCTCCTCCGGCGCGCCGGGCTTTACCACCTCCGATACCCGCGTGATTAAGGACCTGTCCGGCAAGGAAATCTCCCGGGAGACTACCACCACGGTGTACGACCCGCAGCCCATCGTTACCTGCGGTTAAGCCATGACCCGGCCGATGCACACCGCGGTGAAGGACCCGGCGGACGTCGATCAGCTGGCCCAGCACCCAGTGAAATTTGGCCGCGTCGCCGGCCTGTTTGCCCCGCACCGCGGCACGCTGCTGCTGGTGGTCGCGCTCATCGTGGCGACTTCGGGGCTGACGGTGGTGCAGCCTTTCCTCGTGCGCCGCACCGTGGACGAGGCGATTCCTGAGCACGACACCACGCTGCTGTTGTGGCTCGTCGGCGGCATGCTGGCCATTACCGTGGTCTCCCAGGCCATTGGCGTTATCCAGTCCTTCCTGTCGGCGCGGGTGGGGCACACCATCATGCACGAGCTGCGCACGCAGGTCTTTGCCAACCTGCAGCGCCAATCGCTGCAGTTCTTTACCAATAACCGGGGCGGTGAGATTCAGTCGCGCCTGACCAATGACATCGCGGCGATGCGCGGCATGGTGACCACCACGGCGACCTCCGTGGCCAGCAACCTCACCATGACGGTGGCCACGTTGGTAGCGATGGTGGCGCTTTCGCCCACCCTCTCGCTGTTGTCCCTGGTGGTGCTGCCTCCCGCCGTGTGGCTCACCCGCCGCGCCGCCGTTCTGCGCCGCAGCCTCATGGAGAAAAACAGCCGCGCGCAGGCGACGTTGCATCAGACCATTTCGGAGAATCTGTCCGTTTCCGGCATGCGTCTGGCGGCCACGTTGGGCGCGCAGGAACGCGTCTATGACGGGTTTGAGAAGACCTCCCGCTCCCTGATCCGCCTAGAGTTGGAATCGCAGCTGGCCGGGCGCTGGCGTATGGCGCTCACCCAGATCATTTTCGGGGTCATGCCGGCGCTGATTTACCTGGTTGCCGGCCTGCGCCCGGGGATTACGATTGGCACGCTCATCGCGTTTAGTACCCTGCAGACCCAGATATTCCGCCCCATTACTGGCCTGCTCAACGTGGGCGCGCAGTGGGTGGCGTCCATGGCGCTGTTTAGTCGCATCTTTGAGTACCTGGACCTGGAACCCAAACTGAAGGAAGCCACTGAGCCCGCCCAGCTTGCCGACGCCTCCCTCACCCTTAGCCACGTCTCCTACCGCTACCCCGGCACCGACACCGACGCGCTTTCCGACGTCTCCCTTTCCATCCCGGCCCACACCACCACGGCCCTGGTGGGGCATACCGGCTCCGGCAAGTCCACGGTGGCCGCCCTTCTGGCTCGCTTGGCCGACCCGACGGAAGGCTCCGTGCTCTTAGGCGGAGTCAACCTGCGTGACATTCCTGCCGAGCAACGCTCGGCGGTCATCGGCGTGGTCTCCCAGGAGACCTACCTGATTCACGGCACGGTGCGGGAGAACCTCCTCTTCGCGCAGCCGGATGCGAGGGAGGAAGAGATGTGGGCGGCCTTGCATGCCGCCCGCGTGGATGAGGTCATCGCCGCGCTTCCCGAGGGACTCGATACTCTCGTAGGCTCGCGTGGTTACCGCTTCTCCGGCGGTGAACAGCAGCGCCTCTCGCTCGCGCGCACGCTGCTGCGCCGGCCACAAGTGCTCATTCTGGACGAGGCCACCTCGGCCCTCGATAACGAAACCGAACGCGCCATCCAGGAGGCGGTCCTTGGAGCGGATGCGACCCGCCTGGTCATTGCGCACCGCCTGTCCACCATCCGCGATGCGGAGCAGATCGTCGTCCTCGACGCCGGCCGCGTGGCCGAGCGCGGCACCCACAACGAGCTCCTCGCTCGTGGTGGTGCCTACGCGGCGCTGCTTCGCGCAGCATCCGAGGCTGACGCTTCGTAGAGAGCTGCTCCAGAGAATCTTAACGCTATTAACTTTCAGTCATGTGGCTTGTTGAAAGCTGAGGATCTGAATGGTTTTGGAATACCCCTGGGCCTTCTTGGTGATACTTCCTTTTGTCGGGCTGCTGAAGGTTCTGGATTATCTGCTGATATTGGCAGTATTAATGGTTGTTTTACTGTCGCTGGAAGGTACTCTCCAAAAGCCATTCTTCTGTGTGATGGTTGCTTGCTATGTGACGGGGGTAAAATCGAATAGGTTTACCCTCTTAAATGGGTAATGTGTTCAATTTCACGCGAAACTATATGACGCTTCAAAAACAGTTGTTGACCTGCGAAAGAGGTTTTCACGCTAGTGCGGATGAAGCGGAACCTTGAGTGATCTGGCTGAATCTCCGGGGGGGGGGGAGCTTTGGTCGGGGACTTTGCCTCAGGTGCTGGGTATAGGATCTGGTTATGTAATCCACAGGCCATCGTTAGTTAAGGCTAGGGCCTGCGCAGGCGTTTCCACCTGAAAACTGCTCTCGGCAGGCGAAAGAATCTTAGCAACGGGTCAGGTCATGGTGCGTGAACCGTGGGGAATGGATTGCACACAGCTAATGAGACGTGGTGTCTCATTTCAGAACTCGTGTAAAGGACCAGTTTCCGTGAACAAGATCTCTCGTACCGCTCGTTCAGTTGCCTTCGCTGCTATCGCCGGACTCGCTTTGGGCGTTTCCGCTCCGGGTGCACTGGCCCAGGAGAACCCTGGCGCTGAGCAGGGGGCCGTGAACAAGGCAAACATCGATTTCACTAAGAAGGGTTCGATCACCCTCTTCAAGAAGAAGGGTGCCGAGACCGATAATCCGGCCACTGGTAAGGAAATGGCGGGCGTTCCGGGTGAGGCTCTGTCTGGTGTGACCTACAAAATCACCAAGCTTGATTACGACCTGCAGAACGGTGATTGGGCGACGTTCCCGAAGACCGCTGCCGATGCCAAGGGTCACGAAACCACAACGACTTTTGAGTTGACCACTGGTGACGACGGCAAGGTGGCCTTCGAAAACTTGGACTTGGGTATCTACTTGGTAGAAGAGACGAAGGCCCCGGACGGCATCGTTACTGGCGCTCCGTTCATCGTGTCGGTGCCGATGGTCAATGAGGCTTCCGATGCCTGGAACTACGACGTCATCGCATACCCGAAGAACACCGAGACCAAGACCGAGAAGACCGTCAAGGATGCGGATAAGCACATCCAGGATGGTTACACCTACACTATTAACGCCGACGCTCCGACCTGGGGCGAGGGCAAGAGCCTGACTGCTTTCCGCTTCGAAGACCAGCTGGATCAGCGCCTGGACTTCCAGAAGGTGACCGAGGTCAAGGCTGGCGACACTGTTCTGGAAACCGGTGACTACGAGGTCAACACTCCGGCTGACAACAGCAACAAGCTCATCGTCAAGCTGACTGACCAGGGCCTGCAGAAGGTTAAGTCCGGCGACAAGCTCTCGCTGACCTTCGAGGTCAAGCGCAAGGAGGTTGGCGACACCACTGAGCTGAAGAACCAGGCTGACGTCATCTTCAACAACCCGAATACCGGTAACGAGGTCAAGAACAAGACCAACGAGGTCGTGACCTACCATGGCAAGCTGAAGGTGGTGAAGAAGGATGGCAAGGAAGCCGGCAAGGTCCTGCAGGGTGCGGAGTTCGAGCTCTACCGATGTGCCTCCGCGCAGGATAAGCTCGAGAACCCACTGACGGTAAACGGTGCGAACAAGTGGACCACCGGCGCTGACGGCACCATCACTATCGATGGCTTGCATGTCACGGACTTCGCGGACAACGCACAGGTCACCGACGTGAAGAAGTTCTGCCTGAAGGAGACCAAGGCTCCGGCCGGCTATGCGCTGCCGGAGAAAAACGTTACTGAGATTGACTTCACCCGCGACAAAATCGCGAAGACTGGTGAACTGAACGGTGACGACGAGATTACCCTCGTGTCCGAGATCGACAACATTAAGCAGGACACCCCGAACCTGCCGATGACCGGTGGTGCCGGTGTGGGCATCCTGGCCGCCATCGGCGCAGCCATTGTGGCAGCCGGTGCATGGTTCGCTCGTCGTACCGCGCGTAATTAATAGCCGGGCGTAGTTCCGGTGGCGCAGACTGTCCATGATGGTCTGCGCTGCGGGTCGGGTAATCAAAATATGGTGCTCGACCCAGTGAGGGGACTGGGCTAGGTATAGACTTCAGTCCCCTTCATTCTCTTTCGTTGTAATCCCGGTCGCGCTGCGCTAGCGCGTGGGGCATTGTTTTGGGTGGTGCGGGTCGTTGACTACGGTGGTAGGCCAAAATGCAGGCCGACGGCACAGGCGCCGTGGAGGCCTAGTCCTTCCGGCGGTAATCGTTGTCGTTGGGTTGTTGGTGATGCTGTACCCAGTGGTCTCGACCGCATGGAACAATTGGAACGCCTCAAGAGTGGCGCAGGAATATGCGCGACTGGATAAAGAGACACCGGCGCAGGTGCAGGATTCGGTGTGGGATGCTGCACATGCATACAACGAAGAACATACGTCGGGTCCGATCTTGGATCCGTGGCTGAACCGTATCGGTGTGGATAATCCCGATTATGAGGCTTACCTGGAACAGCTGGGTGAGACCGAAGCGATGGCTCGCCTTATCTTCCCAGCCGTAGACGTTGATCTGCCGGTGTTTCATGGCACCGCCGATAAGACACTGCAGCGTGGTCTGGGGCATTTGTATGGTTCTGACCTGCCGGTCGGCGGACCAGGAACCCATTCCGTCATTACGGGGCATACGGGTCTGGCAAATTCGACGATGTTTGATCACCTTGATTCGGCTTCCAAGGGAGATTTTTTCTACATTCAGGTTGCTGGCCACAAATTGAAGTACGTCGTAGACGACATTCAAGTTGTGCTGCCGAGCGAGGTAGATGGCCTACGGCCAGTCGCTGATCAGGATTACGTCACACTGATTACGTGCACCCCGTACGGGATCAACACGCATCGCTTGCTGGTGCGTGGCCATCAGGTTCCTATGGAGCCTGGGGAGGAGTCGGTGTTTGAAAACTCCCATGGTCCGGGCTGGCAATGGTGGATGTACGCGCTGTTGGCTGCGGTGATTGTCATTGGGTGTTGGCTGGTGTGGTGGCTGCGTCGCCAGAAGGCGGCTACCGGGGTGCAAGAAGTTATTAATAAGGAAAGTAGCGTGCGGGAGTAAGGCGATGAAGAGGTTGACAAATGCATGGTCGGCCCGAGTGGTTGCCGTCGGAGTAGCGTGTGCGGTTGCGTTCGCAGGGCCGGGCGTCGTTGCTGCAGAAGCGGTGCAGGTTGCCGGGCAGCAGTCCACTGGTGCGGAACGCACTTCGGCTACGGATACAGTGACAATCCGGCTGACACAAGGCAATCCCAACGACGATGGCCAGGCGCCCTCGGGAAAAATCCAAGGTGTCACAATTCATCTGGACCGGCTTGCCGGCTTGGACCCGACCAACGCTGACGACGCAGCCCGCGTACGGAACGCGAATCTCGACGAGGTTCGTGATTGGCGCACCGATGTGCACGTGGATCTGGTCACCAATGCCAATGGCGAGGTGACGTTTGATGGTCTAGCTCATGGCTTCTATGTGGTGACGTCTACAGCGCCGGATGATTCCTACCGAGAGATAAACCCGTTTGTGGTGGCGGTTCCATTCCACACGGTGGTAGATAACCCGAAACCAGTACCAGGAGTAATCGTGGCTAAGACCCACAAACCGGGTGAAACGCCGACGCCACCCACGTCGTCATCTGCTCCGAGCGCTCCGCCGTCACGCCCGGATACCCCGCAAACACCTCCGAACTATCCACCGACTAAACCAGGGAAGCCACCTCACCAACCCGAGACAACGCCGCCGGGTACTCCAAGTGCCGGTAAGACCTCAACCCCAGTAACGCCGTCGGGCAATGGTGGCTCATTGGCGATGACCGGTGCACAGGTAATCGGTGTAGTAGCCGCAGCGTTGGCATTGATTGCCACTGGTTTCGTGATGATTGCCTTTAGCCGTAGGAAGAATTCAGAAAGCGAGGGACGCTAATGTCCTGGACAGATTCTCATCCGGTCGAGCCGGTTGTGTACCGCTGGCGTGCTCTTGCGGCGTTCATTGCTGCACTGGCTCTCGTTGTTGGTGTTGCTGCACCGGCTGCTCTGCCCGGAATCGTTGGTGCCGTAGCCGAAGCACAAACCACAACCCTGCGCACCAAGCTCGATTCCGCAGACCAACTGAGCCTGACTGTTGGCGACTCCGCAACATTTGAAGGCCACTTTGTTGACGCCGGAACCGTGGAGGAGTTGGAATTCACTGTTGAGACTGCAGGACTGGAGTTCGACGGCTCGGCCTACACACTGACTATCGACGGCGAAGTGATCCCCGTCCGCGAAGGAGACAACCTCGTTGTAAAATCAACCAGTTCTTCAGTGACTTTCCGAATCGCTGGCCTTTCTACTGACGTGCCAGCAGGGGCAGCTTTCTCACTGAAGATCCCAGCGGTCGCAGAGGAATCCGAACTGAGCGGGATGTCCGTCGACGTGCGTGGAGTAGCCGAGGAGACTACCAGCACGTCATCACCTGAATCCAGCGAAGCCTTAGAAGCCCCTTCGGAGGTGACTGAGCCGCTTGATATTGCTGACGTTGACGCGGCCCCAGCCCGTCTGATGGCGGCGCCGAACATTACCCCGTACGCTGCAGGCGACCGCACCATCACGATGGTAAACGATGGATACGTGCTCAAGGGAAGCCGCTATATCCCGAACTTTAAGATTCCGGACGGTGAGCTTTTTGGCGGCCAGCTGTCCATTCCGCAAGGCACGGTGGTTACCCTCAAATCCAGCGTTAACAGTTATTTATCGACTAACCCTGATGACCTGACGATCTATTACACCGGTGCCAACGGAGGTTGGTATGAGGCGAAGGTGACCTACAAAAGGATTAGCGCCAAGGAATACCAAGTCACCCTGCCGCAGATTACTATTGGTGGCACCGCACAGATTCAGTTTAAGGGTGTTCACCGCGGGCCAGCCAATACAGTGTTTACAGCTTCCTTCACCGTTCCTGCGAAAGAGGAGTGCCAAGATCCGGTTACAAGCAGACAGCCAAAGCGCGATCTCACCCCAGCTGAATTTGCCGACGGTAGCCCTGTCTACGTTGTAACCAGTGAACCTAAGGATCTTCGCCGAGACACTTCCATTCTGAGCCGTCAAGTCAACCAAGGCCGAGACTTTCGCCAGGTGGGAGAGTCCACTCCCTGGGTGTACAATGCTCTAGCCTTTGATTCGAGTGATAACTGGCTCTATGCGGTGAGCCAGAGTCGCGGCCGAAATGGTGATCCTTGCTACCCGGCAGGAAATCTCCTTCAGATCAATCCGGCAACCGGTGAAGTATATAATCTTGGGCCTATTTTAAAGGCCGGAAGTACCGGTACCCCGTTTGAAACGAGCGGCGACCGGGATGTCCTCAACGCTGGCGTGTACACCAGCGAGGGATTCTTCGTGGGCAATACGTCTACCTCTGGTACTCGGCACCTTTATAAGGTTGACGTCGACAAAGTCACTGCTGAACGTGTGTTCGGAAACCAGCGGTCTTTTTCGGAGGACTGGGCGGTGCTCCCGCAAGCCCAGAAGTATATGTGGGGTTTCCAGAGTAAGGCTCAGGCAGGCGACAAGCTTATCCTTGAACGCATTGACACACAGACCGGCGACATCAGGACCTGGGATCTCACCGGCATCAAGACCTTCGATGGGCGCACGATCTCGAACCCCTCTGCTTCTTGGGGCAAGGCGTGGACCTACTCCAATGGAAACCTGGGCTTTGGCTCGGGTAGTGCGAATGCGAATCAGCTGGGCTTTGAGTTGAAAATCAGTAATCCGGATTCCGGTAGTCCGACGTTCGAGCTGGTCAACATAATGAACAACCTGCCTGCTTCATTTAACACGGACGCGGCCTCCGACCTAGTTCCGCCACCGCCAGGGCTGCAATCAAACATTGCGGTGAAGAAGCAACGCTCGGAGACCAAGGTGGTAAACGGCGAGGTGCGTACTTTCTGGACCATCTCCGTGGAAAACACCACGGATAACACCAGTTCGGGCGGCACATTCTGGGAATACCTACCAACGGATACTCACTATGGAGTGAACGCTTCCGGTCCCACTGCGAAATTCGAGGGATTTGGAGAAGGATCTACCGAGGTCAACGGTCAAAAGCCCGGGCCTGATCAGATTGCGCCGGGAACTGGTATTTATGCAGGCATGATTGTCCCATCCGGAGCGGACGGTGAGTCCCGATACATGATGGGCTATGTTGGTACTCTTCCAGGGCACGCGAAGGTAGAGTATGTCGTCTCTGCTCCGGTGCGAAAAGATGAGAACGGCAACCTCAAGACGGTGTGTAGTCCGAACAAGGTTGCTTTCCAGGCCACGGACGGGGAGTCGAGCCCGGCTGAAGATGACAACGTCGCTACTGAAGCCTGTTTCAATAAGGTTGCCGTCGACAGCACACCGCAACCTGTTCCTGGTGCAGCGAATGAATATACCGCGAAGTACAACGTCGTAGTTGAGGCACCGGACGCACCTGGCTTCGACACCAACGACGTGATCTACGGCAAGCTCACGGACACCCCGAGGTTTGTTGGTGCTGCCACGGTTACTGGGGCCACTGTGATCTTCAAGGACGAGTTCAACAAGACCAGCCAGCCGCGTGCGTACCAAGGTGCCGGCCCCTTTGAGCTCAACAAGAATGACACTCCGAAGATCATTAAACCCAAGGGTGTTGACGGAAGCACTGGGCAGCACGTCTACGAGGTAACGGTGCGCTTCAAGCTGGATCGTTCAAAACTGGACAGCACCTCTGTACCCGCCGGCTACCCGAGCCAACCTTCAGGAAACACCCGCTGCTACACCAAGGGTGGCCTGTACGAGCCTAAATTTGGCCTCATGAATGAGGCAGAAATGGGCGGCTGGAAGGATACTGACTGTATCCCGCTGGAGACCAAGGAAACGATGGACGTCCTGCTCGAAAAGGCGAGCTATAACCCGGACAACCCGGACGAGATCCAAACCGACGGTTTGCTCGGTGGCGCGCAGTTCACCGTCCATCGCGGTGATGCTGACGGAAAGCTGAAGCTAAACGCGGATGGCAGCGTCAACACTGATGCTAACCCTGTGGTGAAGCAGTCCACGACCACCACCACGGGCCGTGTGAAGCTCGAAGGTTTGGACGCCCCTGGCGTTTATTACCTCATCGAGACCAAGGCGCCGAACGGCTATAACCTGCTGCCCGCGCCGATCAAGTTCTCCACGGACTGGGATAAGGATGGCAATGCAGTCATCAAGGTGCTCTCTGGAGGGACCGCGATCACCAGTAATAGGTGCGCTGAGTCTGACACCGCTGACAATTGCGTGAAGAAGATCGGCGTCCTTCAGGTCGCTGACATCACCAAGGGTGCGCTGCCCAAGACCGGTGGTGAAGGCGTAGGCCTGTGGGCTCTCGCTGGTGCCGCTATTGTCGCGGCAGGGTGCCTTGCCTTGCGACGTCGCCCGGCATAGAACCAGCGCTTGCAGCTACTTTTAGAAAAGGCCCGCTCTTCCAACAACCAGGGAAGGGCGGGCCTTATTGCATATTCATTGTCGGTTAGGAGTCCTGCGGGTCGTCGTCAAGCACGGCGTCCTTAGCGTTGCTGACATATTTGCGCCACCAGTAGATGAGTAGAAGCATGATGATGGCTGCGGCAGCCAGAATGGCCCACATCCACCACTGCCAGTGCACACCCGAGCTGTTGAATGCGGCCTCGTCTTTCGGATCCATCGGCACTCGGTGGCCGGTGACGAGCAAGCGGTGGGTATTTACGCCGTAGGGAGTACAGGTGATGAGCGTAACGAGGTCTTGGCCCGGTACGCGGTGGAGCGAGCTGGTGTCCGCAGGCTCGACGACCCGAATATCGTGTACCTCGTATTTGAGCTTCTCACCGCCGGCAGCGATGTAGAAAGCATCGCCTTTCTTGACCTTGGTGAGGTTGTCCCACAGCGTGGCATTTTGTAGGCCCGTGTGGGCGGAAAGTGCTGCGTGCCGACCCTCGCCCTCACCTACGCCGCCGACAGGTAGGTCTGTGCCATAGAGGTGGCCAGCGCCGCGGGAGAGCGCCTTTTCTGAAGTGCCGTGATAAATGGGCAAGTCGGAATCGATCGAAGGGATAACGATGCGGCCCATCGCAT
This sequence comes from Corynebacterium sp. HMSC062A03, assembly GCF_001811145.1. Classification (NCBI taxonomy): domain Bacteria; kingdom Bacillati; phylum Actinomycetota; class Actinomycetes; order Mycobacteriales; family Corynebacteriaceae; genus Corynebacterium; species Corynebacterium sp. HMSC062A03. The sequence continues at coordinate 92,446 of NZ_KV803652.1, forward strand.
CGGTCTCGGACAACACAGACAGGTATTGGCGGTAGCGTTGGTACTCGGGAGAGTCTTCGTCATCGGTGGTGGTCCAAGCGTCTTCCACACTGATTTGGCCCAGCTGGGCATTGTAGCCCTGCGCTTCCTCCCACGCGGTGTGCAGTACCTCAGGCGGGGCTTGTTTCTCCAGCTTGGCGTATTCCTCCGCGGCGCGGTATTGGGTGTGGTTGTTCCACTGTGTGGCCACCACGGGGTAGAGCAAGACACCGAGGCCGACGAGGATCAGAATTAACGCAATGATGGCGTTGGGGTTGACGCCCTTCTTCTTGGGTGCGTCGCTGATTTCCGCTGGTTCATGCTTGCCCATTGTGTCCTGCCTGTGTGGGGATCTGTTGCCGCGCGTCCTAGGGATTGACGTGGGGTACATAACGTGAGTGTTAGAACCTCAGACTAGATCGGAGAGAATCCGAAACTGTGCCTAGTCGCCGATAACGAAGCGCAGGGCTTCATACCGATTTAGAGTGGCCTCATCGATGGTTAAGTTTTGATCAATCGCGCGCAGTACGCGGAGTTCATCGATTGTGCGGGGCGCAAGCTCTTGGAGTAGATGCTCACACTCAGCGCGAAGATCCGCTGTGGTTTTGGGCGTGAAGATAGGGTCTGTCATGGTCCATCCTGTAGGTATGAAATTAGTCCATGAACTGGGAGAATAAGTGGAGCCGACGACGGGAATCGAACCCGCGCCAGCAGCTTGGGAAGCTGCAGTTCTACCATTAAACTACGTCGGCGCAATGCATCATGTGCATCGTCGTAAAGCTTAGCACCGCCGCCGCCTAAGGCCATAAAAGGCCCAGTGGGGAGGTAGACTATCAACCGTGCTTCTTTCTGATCGTGATATCCGTGCCGCCATTGCCGCTGATGCTCCCGAGCGTTTGAGCATCGAGCCTTTCGACGCCGAGATGGTCCAGCCTTCCTCCATCGATGTGCGCTTGGACAAGTTCTTCCGCGTGTTCAATAACTCGCGCTACACACACATTGACCCTAAGCAGGAAATGCCGGACCTCACCAGCGAAGTGGAGGTGGCCGAAGGCGATGCCTTCGTCCTACACCCGGGCGAGTTTGTGCTGGGCGCCACGCTGGAAAAGTTCACCTTGCCGGCCAACCTGGCAGGCCGCTTGGAAGGCAAGTCCTCCCTGGGGCGCCTGGGCTTGCTGACGCACTCCACGGCAGGCTTCATCGATCCGGGTTTCTCCGGGCACATCACGCTCGAGCTGTCCAACACCGCGAACCTGCCGATTTCACTGTGGCCGGGGATGAAGGTGGGCCAGTTGGCCATCTTTAAGATGTCCTCCCCAGCAGAAGCTCCGTATGGTTCCGGCGCGCTGGGCTCGAAGTACCAGGGGCAGCGCGGACCGACGCCGTCGAAGTCCTATCTGAACTTCCGCTAAACTTTTCGTTCTCGCCGCGCGCTTCAGGTCAACCACGCCTAAAATTCCCGGTTATGCGTATGACTGTGATTGGTACCGGCTACCTAGGCGCGACGCACGCCGCTTGCATGGCGGAGCTCGACCACGAGGTGCTCGGCGTAGATGTTGATGAACACAAGATTGAAGCTCTCAAGAACGGCCGCGTGCCGTTCTACGAGCCTGGCCTGCCGGAGGTACTCGAGCGCAACATCGTGGCCGGCCGCCTAGACTTTTCCACCAGCTATGACGACGCCGCGGAGTTCGCCAACGTGCACTTCCTCGGCGTTGGCACCCCGCAGGCCCACGGCTCCTACGCCGCGGATCTCACCTACGTGAAGTCTGTCATCACGGAGCTCGTACCGCGCCTCAAAGGCGAGCACATCATCTTTGGCAAGTCCACCGTCCCGGTAGGTACCGCGGCAGAGCTGCAGCAGATGGCCGATGAACTTGCTCCAGAGGGCACCAGCGTGGAGATTGCCTGGAACCCGGAGTTCCTGCGTGAGGGCTACGCCGTCAAGGACACCATCACCCCGGACCGCATCGTCCTCGGCGTCGGCGAGGCAGGGCTCGCCGACGGTGTAAGTAACGCCGAAGAGGTCGCCCGCGAGGTCTACGCCCAGCCGCTCGCGCAGGACACCCCGTTCATCGTCACCGACTTGCAGACTGCCGAGCTGGTCAAGGTCTCCGCCAACGCCTTCCTGGCCACCAAGATCTCCTTCATCAATGCCGTGTCAGAAATCTGCGAGATTGCTGGGGCGGACGTGGTCAAGCTTGCCGACGCCATCGGCTACGACGAGCGCATCGGTCGCAAATTCCTCGGAGCTGGCCTGGGTTTCGGCGGCGGCTGCCTGCCCAAGGATATCCGTGCCTTCATGGCGCGCGCCGGCGAGCTGGGTGCGGACCAGGCGCTGACCTTCCTGCGCGAGGTCGACGCCATCAACATGCGCCGCCGCGACCGCGTCGTGGACCTGGCCAAGCAGGCATTCGACGGCTCCCTTTTGGGCCACCGCGTTACCGTGCTGGGCTGCGCTTTCAAGCCCAACTCCGATGATGTCCGCGACTCGCCAGCACTCTCCGTTGCCGGTTCGCTCTCCCTGGCCGGTGCCGCCGTGACGGTCTATGACCCGCAGGGTATGGAGAACGCGAAGAAGGTGTTCCCGACGTTGAATTACGTGGCGTCGGCAAGCGAGGCACTCAAGGACACCGAGCTGGTCATCCTCGCCACCGAGTGGCAGGAATTCCGCGACCTCGACCCGGCTGAGGCCGGCGAGCTCGTGGCCCGCCGCCACATCATCGATGGGCGCAACGTGCTCAGCGTCGATGCTTGGCGCGAGGCCGGCTGGACCGTCGAGGCGCTTGGTCGCGTCCTTCCGGCACAGTAAACGCCGCAATTCCGGTGGTCAGCGGCACCGCCAGGGTCAGCGCCATCGCGCCCAGCAGGGAACGCAGAACCTCCGTGGCTACTAGATCGCTGGAGAGGATCTGCAGGGCTGGGCGCTGCGCTGCCGTGATAAACATGAGCAGCGGCAGGGCCGCGCCGGTATAGGTCAGCACGATGGTATACACCATGGATGCAATGTGGTCGCGGCCCACCTTCATGGCTGACATGAAAAGCGCGCCCGGCCCGGCTGCGGGGTCGGCGGCGTGGAGCTCGCGCACGGTGGAGGCCTGCGCCACCGCGATATCGTTGAGGCTGCCGAGCGCACCGATGATGAACCCGCACAGCAACACTCCCACGACGGAAACTCCGGGCATGTAGAGCAGCAGCTTGAGGTTATCCTCCGAACTCGAGCCTGTTAACGCCGTGCTGCTTATCGACGCCCACCCCAACGCCCCCGAAATCGCTAGCGCCACCAATGCGCCTCCCAGGGCGGAGGCTGATTTCCAGTTCACGCCGTGCACCAGCGGGACGGCTAGGAAGAGGATGGTCGCGCAGGTCACGAGCGCGAGTGGCAGCGCCGAATGGCCCTCAATGAGAGAGGGGATGAGGTAGAAGAAGACGATTGCCAAGCTGATTACAAGGCCCACCAGCGCGCGCAGTCCGTGCCAGGCAGCGAAGCCAATGATGACAAGGGCCGCGATAATAGCCCACAACGCAAGGTTTCCACTGCGCTGAAAATCAGCGAAGGCATAGGTGCCGTCGCTGGAAACTGTCAGTATTACCTCGTCACCGGGGTGGAGGGTCGGGTCGCTGGCCAGGCCGTGGAAGATGAGTTGGGTTTTGCGCCCTGTATCGTCGCCGGAGGTCAAATCTATCAGTGCACGGGTGCAGCCGGTGTCCTCGCTCGCAGCGGGAATCAGCGGGGCCTCATCGAAGGCGCGGCCCGTGTGGGGATCGGAGCACAGGTGGTTATCCACGGTCTCGACGGTGCCTTCGACTTGTGGATGATTGAGGGCGTAGGTGGTGGAAAAGTCCGGGCTGGTGTGCTCAGTGAGCGCGCTGGTGGGGCGGAGGATGAATAGTCCCGCGAGGGTTGCGAGGGTCGTGATGGCAAGAAATCCTAGGAGCCCCGTGCGCCACGGGCTGAGGTTAGTCATGCCTACTATTGTGAATGAGATTCATAATAAAGAAAAGTATTGCTGATACGGTCAACAAGTTATCCACAGGCTGGCGGCGGTGCCGTTGTGTGAGGCGGGTGAGGCGTTTAGCGTTGCTGGCATGAACCTCGTGGAAGCGCATCTTCGCAGCCAGGCGGCGGGCATGGAGCTCGTCGCCGGCGTTGCGGGGCTCAGCTTCGAGCAGCTGCGGGCGTGGGGTCCCGAGTCTGTGGCACGCGCCTTGCTGGCGCTTTTCGACGTCTACTTTGCCTCCACCTCCTTTAACCGTAAACAAGCGCGTGCCGTTTCGGCGGCGCGCGCTAATGGGCACGACCTGCCCACGCTGCTGCTCATTGAACGCTTCGCAGGACGGCTGAAGAAGCAGCGTGAGGCGTGGGATTTGCGCGTTGAGTTGTGCGGCATTGCTGGTGATGAAAAGGCCGTGGCCCGCTATGCGCGCAAGCGCATTCGTGAGCTCAACCCGCCGCCCGCGCCGAAGCCGGGCGTGACAATTCGCCGCGGCAAGGAACTGTCGAAACTCACGCTCACGGCCCCGGCCGCGCTCATCGAGGACCTGCGTCCCAACATCGACGAAGACGATCCCGTCGGCTCGTTTACGGCTGCGTTTCGAGAAGGCCGCCTCGCCCGCCCCGTACCCCAGCCCCTCGCCGTCATGGAGCTTCCCGAGTACGCCACAATCTTGGGCCGCTTGGGCGACCCGTCCACCCCGCGCCCCGACTCCGCAGAATCGAATGCGCCTTCCTCGGCACCTCTTTCCTGCACAACAGCGTCTTCTGCAGCCACAACTCCTGCTTCCAGCCAGCCCGCCGACGCATCACCGTCTAATGATTCTGACGAGCCTGCCATCGGAGAGACATCCGGCCACGACACCACAGCGTCCGGTGAGCCCGCAGCGCCGGACCTTGGGGATATCGTGATTCAGCTATCCAACGGTGCCAAGATCACGGGCAAAGAGCTCATCGAGCGGGAGCTCGCGGAAGAAGGCCTCGTCATGCTCGTCGACCGCGTCAAAGGCCCCGTCGAACTCCACCGCACCCAGCGCGTTGCTTCGGAGAAGCAGCGCATCATGGCCAGCGGTGAGCAACCCACCTGTGCCTGGGGCCGTTGCCTGTGCGGCGCCGACTATTGCCAGATACACCACATCCAAGAATGGAGACACGGCGGCGAAACGAATCCTGAAAACCTCACCCCGCTGTGCAAATACCACAACGCTATTAACGGACTGCCGGGTCGTGGCCGCATCGTGCGGGAAAACGGCAAGGTTAAGTGGGTGCCGGCTGGTCCCCGCGATCCGCGGGAACCGGTACATCCGCACCGCGCACCACGCGCCCAGCGGATTCACGAAAACCGTCAAGACACAGTAAGCACCGTTGCGGTGCCTAGCACAAGCCGTCGCGCCCAGACCGCAAAGCCGGCCGAACCACCGACATCCACACGTTCTGAGCCGGGAAGCCCCGCCCCGCCGGAGCGCTAACGCTTGAGGCAAAGGGGGGCGCATCCTGCGCGCACTCTTTTGTGCCGAGTGCGGCTCTTTGCGCCTGCCCGATCGCGCGAAGTCCCGTCCCGCTGGACCTGCGCGCCGTAGATACTGCACAACAAGGCAGGGATGTCGGTGGCGCGCTACTGGCGGTAGCTCACCAGGAAGTTGCCGAGCCGCTCAATCGCGTTCTCCAGCTGCGATGCCCACGGCAGCGTAACCACGCGGAAGTGATCCGGCGTAGGCCAATTGAAGCCGGTGCCTTGCACCATGAGGATCTTCTCGGCGCGCAGAATGTCGAGCATGAGCTTCGAGTCATCGTGGATCTCATAGACCTCTGGATCCAAGCGCGGGAAGCAGTACAGCGCGCCCATCGGCTTTACCACGGACACGCCGGGAATCTCATTGAGCTTCTCGTAGGCAATATTCCGCTGCTTGAGCAAGCGCCCGCCCTCACCGGTGAGCTCATAAATGGACTGCCGCCCACCCAGCGCGACCTGGATCGCGTGCTGTGCCGGCACATTTGGGCATAGGCGCGTGCCCGCCAGCAAGTCCAAGCCCTCGATGAAGCCACGCGCATGGGACTTCGGGCCCGTCAGCACCATCCAGCCAGCGCGGTAGCCGGCCACGCGGTAGGCCTTGGACAAGCCATTAAACGTGATCGTCAGCAAATCTGGGGCCAGGGAGGCGATGGAAATGTGCTTCGCACCGTCATACAGAATCCGGTCATAAATCTCATCCGCCAGAATCAGCAGGTTATATTCGCGCGCTACATCCACGATTTTCTGTAGCGTTTCACGCGAATACACGGCACCCGTCGGGTTATTCGGATTAATGACCACAATTGCCTTGGTCTTCTCCGTTACTTTTGCGCGAATATCTTCAATGGAGGGATTCCAATCGTCCTCCTCATCGCACAAATAGTGCACAGGCGTGCCACCCGCCAGCGACGTCGCCGCCGTCCACAGGGGGTAGTCAGGGGCGGGGATGAGAACCTCGTCGCCGTCGTCAAGCAGCGCCTGCGTCACCATCGAAATCAGTTCGGAGACGCCGTTTCCCAAGTACACGTCATTGACGTCGAAGCTGGGGAAATCCTCCAGCTCATAGCGGGTTACAATCGCGCGTCGCGCTGGGATAATACCCTTCGACGTGGAGTAGCCCTGGGAGGTCGGCAGCGCCGCAATCATGTCGCGCATGATGACATCCGGCGCATCGAAACCAAACACCGCCGGGTTGCCGGTGTTGAGCTTCAGAATGCTGTGCCCGTCGAGCTCCATGCGCTCGGCTTCCGTGGAAACCTCGCCGCGAATATCGTAGGCAACGCCTTGTAGTTTGGTGGATTGATCAAAAATCCGGTTGTGTGTCATGCCGGATATGTTACTTCTGGTTCCACTGCTCCAGCTTGCGTTTGGCCAGATTCATCGCATCCCCAGTAATTTCACTTGCTTGGCGCCGCCGTTCCGCCCACTGCGCCTGCTCCAACGCCCGCATCTGCGCGCGTTCTTCAGCGCCGGCGGCCTTGAGCTCGCGCATGCGCTGGCGCTCGATCTGCCGTGGCGACGGACGGTGCCAGGACTCCGGACCCACCTTGGCCACGTACAACATGATCCATAGCGCAGGGATGAGGAAAAGCAGGCCGGTGCCAGTGAGTGCGGCGGTGACGCCGGACAGGGCGGCAAAGGATGCGATCGAGCCGAAAAAGAGCCCTAGCGAGCCAACCAGCGCGGTGGCTAAGCGGGGTTTCCGAGTTGATTGGTAGGCGCGGGCGACCTCACCTTGGGAGTAGATCTTGAGCTCGCTGGTGGCCTTGGTGGGGATATCCATGAAGACATCTGCCAGTTCGCGGCGCGTGGTTGCCTGCATCACCGCGTCGGTGCGCTCCTCGAACTCATCCATGGTGAGGCGGCCTTCACCCAGTGCTTGGGCGAGGTCGTTGACGGCGTCGGTCCGTTCGGCGTCGGAAAGCCGCATGCTGAAAGGATTAGTCACATTGGCTATTTTAACAGCCTTAATCCTCTGCCTTTGCGGGTTCCTTTTCGCGCACAAGGCCGGAGAGGAACGGGAAGATTGCAACGGTGAGCGCGCCGCCGGCGATGAAGATCGAGGCGATCTCAGAATCGACGATGCCCGAATCCACCGCTAGCGTCATCACCGCCACGATAATGGGCAGGCCGGTCGCCGCGTAGAGGGCAACCTGGATGCGTTCGCGGGTGGTTTCGACGTTGGAGCCGGTTTGGTGAAGGTTTTCGCGTAGGAACACCGGCAGGCCGCGGGTCACGAGGATGAGCAGCGGGATACCGAGGACCTTGATGGGCTCGGCCATGATGACGTTCCAGTCGATTGCCATGCCGGAAACCACGAAGAAGACGGGGATGAGCATGGAATAGAAAACCACGTCGAGGCGGTTTTCCAAGCCTTTATGGAACTCATCGGGAATGATGCGGTTGAGGATGATGCCCGTCGCAAAGGCGCCTAGGACGATGTCGAGTTCGAATACCGCCGTTACCGCCATGAGGATGGCCAGCATCAGGATGATGAGGCGCATGATGGTTTGGTTGGTGGAGCCCGCTCCGGAGATGAAGGCGTCCTTGAACCACGGCATGAGGGTAGTAATGGCGAAGGGCATGACGGCCACGGTGACCGCGATTGCGATGAAGGCGAGAAGAATCAGCATCGTTGTCCACGTGGAGCGCGTTCCCAACAGGAGCGCCATTGCAGTAATTGGCGCGACCTCACCGATCGCGCCGTGGATGACCACGGAATCGCCCACTCGAGTGCCCAGGAGTTTGTCCTGTTTGAGCATCGGTGTGATGGTGCCCAGAGCAGTCGACGTCAAAGCGATGGCCATGACGATGGCGCTGGGGATGTCATCCATGAGGAAGTAGGCGCCGACGCCACACGCCACCACGCAGATGAGCCACGTGGATAGCCCTGTGGCGGCTTCCTTCGATTTCAGGGCGGCGAGGTCAATTTCGAAACCCGCAAGGAGGAACAGCGCGCCCACGCCGAGCTCCTTGAGCATGCCAATGCCGGGGTCTTCGTGCGCCAAGCCCAACATCGAAGGGCCGATGAGCATGCCGAAGAAAATAAGCAGCGCCACGGCCGGCATCTTCTTGCCTAGGGCATGGGATACCAACGGTGCTAGCAGCGCTACCGCCATGATCCATGCGAAGGACACCAGCGAGTCGGTGTAATTGCTTTCGCCCGAGGCGAGGACGTAGGTCACGTCAGTGTGCATGGAGTAGAGCGTACCTGTGGGGTATCAGGCACGCCTACCTTGCGCGGCGTTGATGTGGCCGACGTCGCACTAGTCCTCGCTTTCCGACGCCCCTTCCTCCGCAGCCTGCGGCGCAGCCGGAGCCTTCGGCGGGGTAATCGGCGCGGACGGAGCGGCGGGTGCTGCTGGCGCAGTCGGAGCTTTCGGCACCGAAGGAGTATCCGCGGGTGCTTGCGGTGCCGCGGGCGCTGCCGGAGCTACGGGTGCTTGCGGTGTGTTTGGCGTTGTTGCAGCCTTGGGCGCCGCCGGGGCAGTCGGTACAGCGGCCGCGTTTGGCGTCGATGGTGCACCGGGTGCCTGGGGTGCGGCAGGTGCTGCGGGGGCGTTCGCTGGTGCCTGGGGCGCGGCGGGTGTGTTCGCTGGTGCCTGCGGTACAGCGGTTGCGTTCGGTGCCGGAGTGTTTGCAGATGGAGCCCCGGGCGCGTTCGGTGCGGGCGGTGCTGCAGGTGCTTTGGTAGCACTTGGTGCCGTAGGAGCAGTTGGAGCTCCTGCCACCTGAGGCGTAGTTGGGGCCTGCGGGGCACTGGGAGCCGTTGGCGAAGCCGCGCTGGGTGCAGTCGGCGTTGATGGCGCCTGCGGTGCGCTCGGCGCGGCGGGTGCTTGCGGTGCGCTCGGCACGGCGGGTGCTTGCGGTGCGCTCGGCGTGCTGGGGGCAGATGGCGCTGCGGGCGTGCTCGGCGCGTTGGGCGCGGATGATGACGCGGGCGTGCTCGGCGCTGCGGGTGCTTGCGGCGCGGTGGACGGGATGTTGGAAGCCTCCTCCGGGGCGGGCTTTTCTGGGACGGGTTCGCGGCGGGGCGTATCGAGGAAGGCCTTCTCGCGCGCGGCGGGAAGTTCGCCAGTGGGGGCAATGGCGTCGCGCAGCATGAGCGCCACATCGCTGACCTGAGTCTGCGGCGCGATGGACTTCACGCCACCCGTCAGCATGACATTGCAGAACGGGCAGCCCGTCGCAATCTGCTCCGCTCCGGTCGCCACGGCCTGCTCTGAGCGGAATTCATTAACTCGCTTGCCCTGGTTTTCTTCCATGAACATGCGCGCGCCACCGGCACCGCAGCAGAAGGCCGCATCGCGGTTGTGGTCCATCTCCGCCAGCGTTGCACCAGTCGCCTCCACGAGCTCACGCGGCGGGTCGAAGACCTTGTTGTGGCGGCCCAGGAAGCACGGGTCGTGATACGTGACGGGTCGGCGATTCTCCGGGGAACGTGGCACGGGCACGAGCAGCTTCTCCCGCACCAAACGGTTGAGCAGCTGCGTGTGGTGCAGCACATCGAAATGGCCGTCGAAGTCCGGGTACTCGTTGCGAATCGTGTTGAAGCAGTGCGGGCACGTCGTGATGATTTTGCGCTGGCCCTTCGGGACGCCGGCGAAGGCGTCGTTAAGCGTGGCAACGTTCTGCTCCGCCATCACCTGGAACAGGAACTCATTGCCGGCACGGCGCGCCGGGTCACCGGTACAGGTCTCGCCCGTGGCCAGCACACCGAACTTCACGCCGGCGGTGTGCAGCATGTCCACCACCGCGCGCGTCGTGGCGCGGCCCTTGTCGTCGTAAGCACCCGCGCAACCGACCCAGAACAGGTACTCCAGGTCCGAAAAGTCGGCGGCGTCCTCGCCGATGATCGGCACCTCGATGCCGTCGCCACGCGCCTCATCAATCCACGCGCGGCGCTCCGAAGCGTTGCGGCCCCACGGGTTGCCCTTCGTCTCCATGTTCTTAAACAGCCCGGTCAGCTCCGACGGGAAGTCGGACTCCGCCAGCACCTTGAAGCGACGCAGGTCCGCCACGTGGTCGATGTGCTCGATATCCACCGGGCACTGGTCCACGCACGCACCGCAGTTGGTACAGGACCACAGGACGTCATCATCAATCGTGCCCGCCATCGCCAGCACGTTGAGCCCCTCGTGTGGGTTGTAGTTATCCAGCGCGCTCTGGCGCAGGTCCATCATGAGCTTCTTCGGGCTCAGCGGTTTGTCGGTGTTCCATGCGGGGCACAGGTCCTGGCAGCGGCCGCATTCGGTGCAGGAGGAGGCGTCGAGAAGCATCTTCCAGCTCCCTGGCTCGAGGTCCTCCAAGTCCGGCGTGGGGAGAGCACCCAGCGCCTTCTCGCCGTCGGCGTTGCGTTGGAAGAAGATGTTGAAGAACGCCATGAAGCGGTGCCACATCACGCCCCATTGGAAGTAGTGGGCGATGCACGCGATGAACACCAGGCCCGTGAGCAGCTTCACCAGGGCAAAGAATTGCACCATGCTTGGCGACGCCTGCATAATCCCCGCCACACGCATCGTCAAGAAATCAGCCCACGGGGAGCCACCGCCGTACGTGGCGATCGCAGCGGCCTTGACGGCGAACATGCCGAGGCCTTCGAGAAAGACGATGACCTCCACCAGGCGTGCGGGGAAGACCTGCGAATTGTAGAAGCGGCTCCCGCGATCGGTGTGTCCGAGCTTCAGGCGCACGCCGATGAGGAAACAGATACCGAGCACGGTGCCGATGGCGAGGACCTCTTCGATGAAGTGGTACACCGGCCAGTCGCTGAGCCACGGCCAGCCTTTATCGGGCGCGAAGGTTTGGATATAGGCCTCGAACCACACGATGGCGCCGAAGAGGAAGCCCACCATCACGAGCCAGTGCGCGGCGTTGACCAGCGGCCGGCCTTTGAAGTGGGTATGGCCGAAGACTTCGATGAGCACGCGGCCGAGGCGCGCCATGGGGCGGTCGGTACGGTTCAGCTGTGTGGGCCCGCCGGAGCGGATGAACCGAAACAGCACCGTGAGGCGGTAGAAAAAGTACAGCCACACCGGGACCGATGCGGCGATGGCAATCCAGCCGAACATGAGCGCTCCTTTGATTGCTGCTGTGCGTGCCTCCTACCTTAAATCCTCGCCGTCTAAATCAGTGAGTCAGGATTCAGCTATCATCTTGAGGGCTAAGAATTCAGGAGGCGTTGTGGGCAGAATCAATGTTCCGAAGGCCGCAGTGGGCCTCGTTGCGGGCTTCGCAGCATTCGGAGTGGCCGGAGTTGCGGTTGCGCAGGGCGGTCTGACGGCGAACCTGGCGCTCTCGGGTACGTTCTTCAACGTGAATATTCGTCACTTGGAAGGCGATGGCTTTTCCTTGTTTGTGGATAGCGACAAGAAGGGCGAGGAGGATGTTCCCACCGCACGGCTAAAGATGGAACACGCCGTGGCCTCGGATTTGTGTCTTTATGTCACCACTGACCTGCCTGCGGTGGGGGAGTCCACGCTCGCGCTCAAGGCGAAGGGCGATAACAGTGTGGAGGCCACTGGTCTCCTCGTTGGTGCGTCGAATATCGAGGGCTCGCTGGTCATGCAGGACGCGAACGTGGGCATCGACGCCAGCCAGCTGTCCCAGTCCGCCGACCCGGGAACGTGGGGCCTCTATGCCAAGCAGGTTTCGCTGACTGCCGACGACGTCCGTGCCACCTCCCTCGGCGCGAAGACCTTGTCAGCGAAGAACGTGGGCGTCTCTGTGGAGCGGGGCCGCGGCAATGTCTGCTGATCACGCTAGGGATTCCGACGCAGCACTGCATGGAGCAGAAGCGCCGGATTCTCTCGATGTCGACCAGGCTGTAGCTCCCACGGCAGCCACAGGCGGGGTGTGGGCGCGGTTTAAGGCGTGGCGTGGCCGGCGGCCGTTCTTTCCGGGGTTGCTGCTCATTCTTTCTGGCGTTGTCATTGCCTTTCCCGCCTATTTCACGGTGCAGATTTCAGACCTGCTCGTCATGATTTCTACCGTGTCGGGTGTGTCCACGCTGCTCATCGGGGCGCTGTTGGTCATGTTTGGCCTCGGCGCGTGGTTCCGCCCGGCCACCTCAACGTACCTGGGAGTGCTCGGCATCATCGTGGCGGTCATCGCGCTGCCCACCTCTAACCTGGGTGGCTTCCTTATCGGCTCAGTGCTCGGGATCGTTGGTGGCGCGCTGACCTTGGCCTGGGAGCCTAGCGATGGTTAATTGCCGTCGTTTGCGTTGGCATCAGAGCGTGGTTCGCCTTACGCGCGTGAAGGCCGGGGTAGCCGTGCTCAGCGCGCTAATCCTGGGGAGTAGTGCGGGACTAGTTGGGGCGCAAGTTGCGCCCGCACAACCTTATTTCTCCACCGTGACGGCTGATGAGGTGACGCTGACGGGGAACGTGAAAGCCTCGCTGGGCACGATGCCCACCCGCGACGGGGAGGTGCGCGTCCTCGAGCTCACCGGGGACCGCCTCGTTGTGCGCGATTTGGCTATCACGCTGCCAGGCAACGCCGGCGATGGCCTGCTCACCACCGACGACGCCCTGACCGAAGTGGAGGGTTCAGTGCGCATCGTGGCGACCTCGCTGACGGCCACCCCCACCGTCGAAGGCGCGCGCACCGTGCCCGTCACGGCGGATCTCACCGGCGGTGACATTAACGCCGTCCTCGATCAGCTCGGTATACCCCAGCCGAATCCTGTCCCAGACGCCGAGATTCCCGACGCCCTCATGGAGCACCTTTCCTTAAGCGACGTCACCCTTGAGCTGGCGAACCTCACGGGTGATACGTTCTCGGCCCCGACAGTGTCCATTACCGTCGAGTAACGGCGATGCGCCGGGGGCGTGGCGTCCTAGCTCTGCGTTATGCGCAACTGCGGCGCGTTAGTCTTCGCGGAACTGGTTCAGGCGCCAGTAGGCGCCGTGGGCGTCGAGAAGCTCGGCGTGGGTGCCTTGCTCGACGATGCGGCCTTCTTCCATGACGATGATGAGGTCGGCGTCGCGAATCGTGGAGAGGCGGTGCGCGATGATGAAGGACGTGCGGTCCGCGCGCAGCGCGTTCATGGCTTGCTGAACGAGCACCTCGGTGCGGGTATCCACGGATGAGGTGGCCTCGTCGAGGATGAGCAGCGCCGGCTGCGCCAGGAAGGCGCGGGCGATGGTGATGAGCTGACGTTCGCCGGCGGAAATCGCGCCGCCATCCTGGTCAATCTTGGTGTCATAGCCGTCGGGGAGGGAGTGGACGAAGCGGTCCACGTAGGTGGCCTTCGCGGCGGCGATGACCTCCTCGTCGGTGGCGTCGAGGCGGCCGTAGCGGATGTTGTCCATGATGGTGCCCTCGAAAACCACGGCGTCCTGCAGCACCATGCCCACCTGGGAGCGCAGCTCGTGGCGGGATATCTGCGCGGTGTCGACGCCATCGAGGCGGATGGTGCCCGAATCGATGTCGTAGAAACGCATGATGAGGTTGACCAGCGTGGTCTTGCCAGCCCCCGTGGGGCCGACGATCGCCGCGGTCTGCCCCGGCTCCACGCGCAGGCTGAGGTCCTGGATCAGCGGCTTGTCGGGGTCATAAGCGAAGTCGACGTCTTCGAATTCCACGAGCCCCTTCGCACGCCCACCCAAGCGGGAGGTGGGCTCCTCGGCGGGCTCTTCTTCGGCGTCGAGGAACTCGAAGACGCGCTCCGCCGATGCCACGCCCGACTGCACCTGCTGCATCATGCCGCCGAGCTGGCCCAGCGGCTGGTTGAACTCGCGGGAATACTGGATGAAGGCCTGCGCGCCGCCCAACGTCAGCGAGCCGGAGGCCACCTTGAGCGCGCCCAGCACCGCGATGACCACGTACGACAGGTAGGAGATGAACTGCATGATCGGCATCATCATTCCGGCCAGGAACTGCGCCAGCGACGCGGAGCGGAACAGCTCCTCGTTGCGCTTATCAAACTCCTCCGTCATGGAATCGATGCGCCCGAAGACAGTCGCTAGGTCATGGCCGGAGAAGGCTTCCTCGACCTGTCCGTTGAGATCACCGGTGGCTTTCCACTGCGCCTTGAATTGCTTCTGCGCGCGCGAGCCAATGACCGCAATCACCACCGCGGTCAGCGGCAGCGCCAGCAGCGCGACGAGGGCTAGCTGCCAAGACACGGTGAACATCATGACCGTGATGCCCACGACCATGAGCAGGTTGTAGAACAGCTGCGAGATGGCCTGCTGCAGGGCGGACTGGATGTTATCGGCATCGTTGGTGGTGCGCGAGAGAAGGTCACCGCGCGACTGCGTGTCGAAGTAATTGAGCGGCAAACGGTTGAGCTTGGCCTCGATGTTCTCGCGTAGGTCGAAAACCACCTTCATCACCAGAGAGTTGAGCAAAAAGCCCTGCCACCACTGGAAGAGAGAGGACACCACGTACATCGCAATCACGATGCCAATAATCGTGCCCAGCTTGGAAAAATCAATGCCGAAGCCGGGGTGCAAGTCCATTGCTGAGGCCATGTCGGCGAACTTTTCCTGCCCACCCGCGCGCAGCGCCGCGATCGCCTGGTCCTTGGTTACACCAGCGGGCAGCTGGCGGGAGATGACGCCGGAAAAAATAACGTCGGTGGCCATGCCCATGACCTTCGGCGCGGCCACGGCGAGGAACACGCAGATGATATTCATCGCCGCAATTGCCCAAAGCTGCGCCTTGAACGGCGCGAGGAGACCAAAGAGGCGCTTGGCGGAGGGCCAGAAGTTCTTGGCTTTGCGCGGGGCGTTCTCGCCGGTCTTCTCCTCGATCTCGGCAGTGGTGTCTTCACTCAACGTAGCGTTGTCCTGCTCAGCCATTTATGCCACCTCCGAGGTCTTCTGGGATTCCACAATTTCGCGGTACGTCTCGGAGGACTCGAGCAGTTCCTCGTGCCTGCCGCGGGCGACGACGCGCCCGGCGTCCATGACCAGAATCTGGTCGGCATCCACAATCGAGCTCACGCGCTGCGCCACGATGATGGTTGTGGCTTCGGCGGTGTACTCGCGCATTCCGGAGCGCACGGCGGCATCCGTGAGCACGTCCAGCGCGGAGAAGGAATCATCAAAGAGATACACCAACGGGCGGGCGACGAGCATGCGGGCGATGGACAAGCGCTGGCGCTGCCCACCGGAGACGTTGGTGCCGCCCTGGGAGATGTGCATGTCGAGGTCCTCAACAAAGTCCGCCTGGGCCACGCGCAGCGCGTTCCACAGCTCCTCATCGGTGGCCTCCGGCGCACCCAGGCGCAGGTTGGAGGCCACGGTGCCGCTGAACAGGTAAGGCTTCTGCGGCACGAGGCCCACACGCTTGACGACGTCTTTACGAGCCATCTCGGCGATATCGGTGCCGTCGAGAAGCACGCGGCCCTTCGTCGGGATATAGAGGCGCGGGATGAGGGAGAGCGCGGTGGTCTTGCCGGAACCGGTTGCGCCGATGAGCGCGGTGGTGGTGCCGGGGGTGGCGGTGAAGGAGACGTCGTGAAGCACGGGCGCTTCGGCGCCGGCGTATTGGAAGGAGACGTTGTCGAATTCGACGACGCCCTCGGAGTGCTCCGGGGTACGGGGTTGAGCCGGCTCGGTGATGGAGGGTTCGTGTTCGAGGACATCGGTGATGCGGCGCGCGCAAATGATGGCGCGGGGGAGGATCATCGCCATGAAGGTGCCCATCATGACCGCGGCGAGGATCTGCAGCAGGTACTGCAGGAAAGCGGTCAGCGAGCCGACCTCCACGAGGCCTTCGTCCACGCGGTGGCCACCGAACCAGAGGACCGCGCCGGTGGCCACGTTGAGAATGACGGTGATGATGGGGAACATGAGGATGAACAGCTGGCCGACCTTGAGGGAGAGGTTGGTCAGGTCGCGGTTGGCGGTGCGGAAGCGCTCGGCTTCGTGCTCCTCGCGAGTGAAGGCGCGGACGACGCGGATGCCGGCGATTTGCTCGCGCAGGGTGCCGTTCATGACGTCGAGCTTGCCTTGCCAGGCGCGAAAGAGCGGCATGAGTCGGACGATGATGAGGGAGATGGCGGCCAGCAGCACGATGACGGACACCGCGACGAGCCAGGACATGCCGGCGTCTTCGCGGATGGCCATGATGATGCCGCCGATGGACATGATGGGGGCAGTGACCATGAAGTTGAGGATCATCATGTAGACCATCTGGATCTGCTGGACGTCGTTGGTGCCGCGGGTGATGAGGGTGGCGGTGCCGAAGTTGCTCATGTCTTCGGCGGAGTAGCGGGTGACGCGGCGGAAGATATCGGAGCGCAGGTCGCGGCCGAGGCCCATGGCGGTGCGGGAGCCGAACCAGATGGCGGCGATGGCGGCGATGACTTGGGCGAAGGCCACGATGAGCATGATGCCGCCGGTGTGCCAGATATAATCGATGTCTACTTGGGTCACGCCCCTGTCGATGATCTTCGCGTTGAGCGAAGGCAGGTAGAGCGTTGCCGCGGTGGATAGTGCCTGGAGGAGCAGTACCGCGATGACGTAGCCGGTATAGGGCTTGGAGCGGGATAAAAGGATGCGAACGAGTTCCATGTGCCAGCGTTTCGTGCGTGTTGGCGGCCGCGCGGTTGCTGTGCTGGGCCGCTGAAGGGCATTGACCGCAAAAGTCTATCCGTTATGGTTGCGCGGGCGCTAGCCCGCGCGTCTAGCGAGTGCGGTGGTGCGGGGACTGGCGGCAGGCTTCCCCGTATCAATGCGCGAGCGCCTAGCTCGCGCGCTCGCGCGCTAGAAGCACACCGGTGCGCGCTGGGCCTGTTCCGTGACGGTGGCCCAATCTTCTACGTCGGGGGTGGGGTGGCAGAGGCCCTCCCATGTCGTGATGGCCACGCCGCGGGCCATGAGTTCCAGTAAAACCAAGTGGCGGTCGCCGGAGGCGGAAAGCTGGTTGAGATCCGAATGGTTGATGTCCGCGTCCGGGCCATTACCCACGCGCACGTTGCCGATAAGCCGCAGGCGCGGCGTGGTCCCCTTCGGGCATGGCGCGGCGATAGATTCTGCGCCGGAGAGCCCAGCGAAGCGTCGCAGCAAACCGAAGGGCGCAGGGCGCTGGCAGTACAGGTCCACGCACAGCCCGGCCCCGATGAGTCGCTCGGCGGTGGAGAGCGCGGCGGGGCCGTCCCCGACGATGGCTACACGCTGCATAAGAACCCCTTCAGTTCGGTGAAAATAGACTGTCTAGTCTGTAAATCTAGTCCGCTCGGTTCATTCTGGCTAATTTTTATTCTCCCTACTACCCAAGCTCACAGCCCTCGCGCCCCTTAGTGGGGCTGCACACAAGCACAGCTGCCTTTAATGTGAGGAGTCATGACCGAACCGATTAACCTGCTGGACCGCGGCGACTACCGCGACCCCAGCATTAGCCCCGAAGGCACCCGCGACACCGCGCCGCTCGAGCCTGCCGTGGCCCAGCGCAACCAGGAACTCGTCGACAAGTGGGCCGATAAGCTCCACGATGCCTCCGCCGAAACGATTACCGCGTGGGCCGCCGAATACGCGCCGGGCCGGCTCGCCGTCACGATGTCCATGGAAAACACCGTGTTAGCCGAGCTTGCGCACCGCGCCCACTTAGACGCCGATCTGCTCTTCATCGACACCGGCTGGCACTTTCCGGAGACGCTCGAGGTAGCGGGGGACGTCGCCAAGCGCTATGCGGACCTGCCGCTGGTGACCGTGCGCCCACTGTTGAGCCCAGAGGAACAGGACAAGATTTATGGCCCGCGCCTCTATGCGCGCGACGTTGCGGCCTATAACCGCATGCGCAAGGTGGAGCCGCTCAACATGGCCATGGACCCCTACGTCGGGTGGGTCACCGGCCTGCGCCGCGCCGATTCCGAGCACCGCGCCACCGCCCCGGCGCTGAGCCTGGACCTCACGGGACGGCTGAAGATTTCTCCGATTATTACCTGGGACCTCGATAACACCGACGCCTACATCAAGGAACACGATCTCATCATTCACCCCCTCACCCTGCAGGGCTACCGTTCCATCGGCTGCGCGCCGTTGACCTTCCCGGTAGGCGAGGGCGAGGATGCACGCTCCGGGCGTATTTTCGCTGACGGCAAGACAGAATGCGGGTTACACGAATAATGACTCTTTCACCACACCTTAAAGATTTAGAGAACGAATCCCTCCACATCCTGCGCGAAGTCGCCGGGCAATTCGACAAGGTAGGCCTGCTCTTTTCCGGCGGCAAAGACTCCGTCGTCGTCTTCGAGCTCGCCCGCCGCGCCTTTGCGCCGGCCACAGTGCCCTTCGAGCTCATCCACGTGGATACCGGCCACAACTTCCCGGAGGTCATTGACTTCCGCGATCAGCTCGTCGCCGAGACCGGCGCCCGCCTGCACGTGGCGCTGGTCCAAGACTGGATCGACCGCGGCGACATCCAGGAGCGCCCCGACGGTACCCGCAACCCGCTGCAGTCCGTGCCGCTGGTGGAGACCATCGCTGAGCGCGGCTATGACGCCGTCCTGGGTGGTGCGCGCCGCGACGAAGAACGCGCCCGCGCCAAAGAGCGCATCTTTTCCATCCGCGATTCCTTCGGTGGCTGGGACCCGCGCCGCCAGCGCCCGGAGCTGTGGGACCTGTACAACGGCGGCAAGATGGCCGGCGAAAACGTCCGCGTCTTCCCCATTTCCAACTGGACTGAGTCCGATATTTGGGAATACATCGGCGCGCGCAACCTGCAGCTTCCCTCCATCTATTATTCGCACCGGCGCGAGGTGTTTAACCGCAACGGCATGTGGCTGACACCAGGCGAGTGGGGCGGACCGCGCGAGGATGAACCGCTAGAGACCCGCACCGTGCGCTACCGCACCGTGGGGGATATGTCCTGCACCGGTGCCGTGGAATCCACCGCCGCCTCGCCGGATGAAGTGCTCGCGGAAATCTCTATTTCCACCCTGTCCGAGCGCGGAGCCACCCGCGCCGATGACAAATTGTCCGAGTCCGCCATGGAGGACCGCAAGAAGGAAGGCTACTTCTGATGACGACCACCACCCTTGCGCCGAATGTCGGCGCCCTCAAACAACGCGATACTCTGCGTCTGTGCACCGCCGGATCCGTCGATGACGGCAAGTCCACCTTCGTGGGCCGTCTGCTTTATGACACCAAGTCCGTGCTCGCGGACCAGGTGGAGTCCATGGAGCGTTCCTCCGCCGACCGCGGTTTTGACGGCATGGATCTCTCTTTGCTGGTGGACGGCCTGCGTGCCGAGCGCGAGCAGGGCATCACCATCGACGTGGCCTACCGCTACTTCGCCACCGAGAAGCGCACCTTCATTCTCGCCGATACCCCGGGCCACGTGCAGTACACGCGCAACACGGTCACCGGCATGTCCACCTCCCAGGTGGTGGTGCTGCTTGTCGACGCCCGCAATGGCGTCGTCGAGCAAACCCGCCGCCACCTCAACGTGGCAGCACTCTTGGGCGTGCGCCACGTGATTCTGGGCGTGAACAAGATCGACCTGGTGGACTATGACGAGGCCACCTTCCGCGCGATTGAGACTGAGTTCTCCGAACTCGCCGCGCGCTTGGGTATCACCGATTCGGTGGCCATCCCGATTTCCGCGCTGAAGGGCGATAACGTGGTGGAGCGCTCCACCACCATGGACTGGTATGAGGGGCCGACGGTCCTCGAAACGCTAGAGGCCGTCCCCGTGGCCACCGGCCGCGCCGATGACCTGGACCTGCGTTTCCCCATCCAGTACGTCATCCGCGAGCATGCCTCTGACTACCGTGGCTATGCCGGCCGCGTGAAGGCCGGGCACGTGGCGGTGGGGGATGAGGTAACGCTCCCGGGCGGGCGCACCTCGACCGTCACCGCGATTGACACCACCGATGGCTCGCTTGCTGAAGACGAGGCGGCGCGCGCCGGCGACTCCGTGGTTCTGCGGCTGGCCGATGACATCGATTTGGCTCGCGGCGACCTCATCGCCGGCACGCAGCGCCCGGAGGAGGTGCGCGAATTCGCCGCCACCGCGGTGGTCCTCACGGACAAGGAGCTGCGCGCGGGACAGATGGTGAAGCTGCGGTATGGTGCCGCGCTGGTCAAGGCCCGCGTGGCGTCGGTGGAGCGCATCCTCGACCTCGATGGCGTGGCCGATGTTGAGGCACCGGAATCAGCAGCCCTCAATGACATTGCGTTCATCACCATCCAAACCCAGGCGGAGCTTCCCGTGGAGGACTACGCCGCTCGCGGCGCGGTGGGCAATTTCTTGCTCATTGATCAGTCCAGCGGCAACACCCTTGCCGCCGGCTTTGTAGGCCAGCGCCTGCGCTAGTCCCCCTTAACCCGCGGCTTTATGGCCGCGGGTTTCGGCGTTTTAGGCGGTCTTTTCGGCCTGCTTGAGGCCCAAGGTCTTGCGCAGGGACCAGATGAACTCCGCAATCATCAGGTAGACCGGGGTGCCGCCGGCGACCATAAAGAAGAAGGCGCCGGCGGAGCTAGCCTCGTCGACGTAGTCATCAGCGCCGTACAGAAGCTCGATACTGCTGGCGTTGCCGACCTCCGCGAGGGCGCCGAGGCCGCGAATGGTGGAAATGATCCACATGAAGGCCAGCAGACCCCACACGATGCACCACTGAATCGACTGGGCACGCTGACGGGAGGGCTCCACGGGGAAGGAGAAATCAACGTTGAAGCTGGAGGAGCCGGAAGCCTGGGCGCTCGAAGGCTGCGGCATGAGCTGCACGCCCGATCCGGAGTTGGCGATCTCGCGGATGCGGGCGACGTCCACCTCGGGGCCGAAGGGATCCGCGAGTGCTCGGTCATACTGCTCGCGGCGGTCCTGACGGGAGAAGATGCTGTGGGCGGTGGAGAGTTCGTCGTAAAGCGCGGCGTTGGACGGGTCCGTCGCGGAAAGGCGGCGTTCGATCTCCGAGGCCAAAGTCGCAGAATCAGCGGAAGGGTCAAGGTTGAGGGAGCTATAGAGGTTGTAGTGTGCCACGAGGCGAAAAATCCTTTCCAAACTAAGTTGTTGCCCTAGCAGGGGTCGCTGAAGTCTGCATCGTTATTGAGCGAACGGGCGTTGCCACCGTACCGCGCCTTGAGTTTACAGACCTCATCCACGCTGTGGCCGGCGTCGTAGTAAATGGCAAAGACCTCCTTACCATCGACTTCAGAGCGCAAGGAATTGCAGGCCAGTCCCGGCATCGACTTAGCACCAGGATGCTGGGCGAGTGCCTGGTCGACGTACGGTGTTCTGAGTTCGCCGTAGGGCACAAGCACACTGTCAACAATGAGGATGTAGCTTCCGTCACAGAGGTCGCCCAAGTAGCCTGGTTTTAGCTCTTTCTCTTGGTCAGCTGCGGCCAACTCTTCAGAGGAGCAGAGGGGAACGTCATCGACATATTGCTCTGGAAGGCCATCCTCAATCAATTCCTTTCGGTCATAGCAGTCCATGTGTGAGTCTGAAAATTCGCCGTCGGCCTCGTGCGGGATCCATGAGTTGCCTGCCCAGGAATGGAGGTAATACAGCGAGCTGTTTTCTTGGGCGAGGAGCAGCCAGTCATCGTCGCAGAAGACGGTCATTGGGTTATCAATCTTGTCCCGGAAAGCGTCAGCCATTTCGCCACATTTTTGTTCTCGGGTGTATTCGGGGTCGTCGACGAACGTGTAATTCTTTTTGGTGGTCGGGGTGGTGCTCTCTGTAGCCTGATCGGCCGCAGTCTCCGGAGTTGTTTCCGGAGTGAAAGAAGCAGTAGCTGAGTTGGATGCTGTATCGGAGTTTCCTGGCGAGGCAATCGCCCACGTGATGCCCGCAGCCAGCGCGATAACGCCAAGAATTGCGGCGGCGATGACAGCGTTGCGCTTTGTCGAGGTGGATGATGCAGGGGCATTTGGGGGAGTACCCCAGTTGTTATTGGTCACGCGGTGCGCTCCTTTTACGGACGAGATTGCGGGAGAAATGGAATAGGCGTCGACGCCGAAACCATGCCACACTATATCCGTTCGTTTACCGGAATCGCTTGGTTGATACTGCTCCGTGGGGGAGACACATGTCATGCTTAATCCACAGGGGTTACATTATTTGTAGCTATGGTTGACACTGGCTGCTTTGCGCGGAGCTGTTCTGACACGAAAGGAATGCTTGTGCGAGGCGCAGGATTTTCTGTGGGGCATCGGCTTTGGGTGCTGTGTTTGGCTTAATCCCATGCTTGACCCCACCATGGTCCCTCTGGCAGGGGGGGAGAAAGGACGCATCGATGTCTCTTGACCGCAAACTCAACGCGGCGGAATTGCAAGCCACGCGCAACCGTGTGAGTGTGTCGCCGGATCTGCTGCGGCGACTGGGAGGCGCACTGGGGTATGACGTCATTGAAGCTTTTGATTGCAATGCTGCGCAGGAGCTCGCTAATGTCTTCGACCTTGGTGACATCATCGATCTCATTCTCCTTGGACAGCTTCCTGACCTGGAGGTTGCTCCCCTGATGGAACATCAGGTAGAGGCTGACTTAGCCAAGCAGGTCCTACGCCGTATCAGCGCGGGTGACTACCTCACCCGGCAGCAGGTGCATGATCTTCTGCCGCGGGAGACTGTAACGCTGTTTCGCATGGGGCACCCGCGTTTATGGGCCTTTGCCGCGCGTCAGCGCTTGCCGCAGGATGCGTACCGCGCCGTCCCGGAGTCTTTTCATAAAGACATCACTGGGCCTTATACGGATGCCGAAGAGGCCTGGCTGGGCATGTATGTGGCGGACGCTTCGCGGGTGGGTGAACTAGAGACCCGCATCGAAGGAGCAGGTTTAGAGGAAGATCGGCAGCAACGGCTGCGATTAGGAATGAGCTTGGCGGACACCTACCGACAGGTGTGGAGCTCCGCACGCGGGCATTGGCGGGTTAGTCCGCAGACTCGCTACATTGTTCCCTCGCGGTGCGGTTACTGTCCCTACGTATTCCGTGTGGCAGAGGATGGCTGGCGCCGCGATTCTTTTGACGGTGGGCAGGACCGTTTTATGGCCGTCGAAGGTTACTGGATTGATGTGGAGCGCGAGCGTCTCATCCACCTCGGTTCCCCAGACCCAGACGATGCGTGGCTACCGACAGTAACCGTGTCTGCCGATGCTCCCAGCGAGATGGATTTGGCCGTGGCACGAGTGCTTAATGGCGCCATCATCGCGCTAGGAGCAGCTCAAAAGAACATCACGATTCGCCTGCGGCAGAAGAACCGGACGTTGCGCTTCTAGCTGTGCGGCGGGACGTCACCGCTCATGATCACCTTTTGCTGGCCTTCGTCCCAGCGGAAGCCTGCGTGCGTCTCGCCGGTGCGCCCGGCGGTGGTTTCGCCCTCGCGCGGCCAGTGGTAGGTTACGGCGATCTCGGCGTCGTTCACGCGCTCGATGGTGGGGAAGAAGCCATAAGGCTCGGCAGTCGCGGTGCCGAGGTATTCACCCTTGTGGAAGAGCATGATGTGGTGCGGCGAGGAGGCCGTAGCACCCTCGATGGCGATGATTAGCCAGCTCAAATCCGCGCAGGGTTCAAACTCTGAGGAAGAAGGCCGCCCCCAACCGAAGCCATTCCACGGTGCGATGGTGCCAATGCCTGATTGATAGGCCTCTTCAGCGTCAATATCCTCGCAGGACTCTGGTTCTTCGGTCTTCGGGGCAGGTGCCTGGTTGCTCGTTGGCTCCGGGCTTGCGGCCTCTTCCGTGGGGCTTGCGGCAGCAACGCTCGTTGGGCTGTTGCGGACCGCGCTAAACATTGGGGTGTCCACCTCGCCCTGCTCGTCCTGGGAACAGGCGGCGAGGGGGAGGCACATGAGTGCAGCGCCCACGAAGGCAGAAGCAGACCGGAGCATGGGTGTTCCTTCCATAGAATGTGCGCCTCATCTTGAGGCGCACGGTTTATCTTAGCTAGGCGGAACGTCGCCGCTCATGATGACTTTGTTCTGGGCTTCATCCCAGCGGAAGTTGGCCTTTGACGTACCCGTCGGTGCGGCATTGGCGTCGCCATCTTGTGGCCAGTGGTAGGTCACGGAAATCTCGTTGTGATTGACCTGCTCGACGTCGGGGAAGAAACCATAAGGCTCAGCAGTGGCGGTGCCGAGGTACTCGCCATAGTGGAAGAGCATGATGTGGTGCGGCGAGGAGGCCGTGGCTCCCTTGATGGAGATGGTCTGCCAGCTTAAGGCCGCGCAAGGATCGAAGTGGGAAGAATCAACCAGCGCCCACTCGTGGCCATGCCATTGAGGAACGTGGGCAACGTTGTCATCGAAAGCCGCCTGGGGGTTGCCGGCCTCGCAGACTACGGGGCTGGCCTGGGCTTCTTCAGGGATGGCGCAGGCGATGAGCGGCATGCACAGGAGTGCCGCTCCGGCGAAAACTCGTGGTGTGAACATGGTGTTCTCCTTTCTGAGGTCTCGGTGTGGTTCCGAACCCTACAAGCGGCCGCTCCGCTCAGAACAGAGTTGTGGAGAGCATTCCTCGAGACAGCGGGTAGTCTCGCAGGCATGGAGAATCTGTCTGGTCGTACACTGTTCGTCGCCGCCGTGGATGCTGAAGCCACACACGTTCCCGAAGGAGCGCCGCTGCTCATCACCGGTATTGGTACGGTTCCCGCCGCCATCGAGCTGACTACGGTGCTGGCCTCGGCACAGCAACTGCCGGAGCGGGTTATCAACATCGGTACTGCGGGCGCGCTTCGCGACGATCTTTCAGGCGTCTTCGAGGTCTCCCACGTGCGCAAGCACGACTTCCACCTAGAGGTGCTCAGCGATGTTTCCCGCTATCTCCTTCCCGAGGTGATCGAGCTTGAAACCTCCGGTAAACTGCCGACCGCAACGCTTGCCACGGGTGACGCCTTTATTTCGGATACCCCGACCCGCACGCGCCTTGCCCAGGACTCTGCGTTGTGCGATATGGAGGGCTACGCCATCGCCGCGGTGTGTCGAAAGTTCGGCGTGCCGTGCACGCTGCTCAAGCAGGTTTCGGACACCGCTAATGAGGAATCCTATGGCTCGTGGGCCTCGGTGCTCGACCGCGCGGCGGAGGAACTGGCCGCCGCCTTCGGCACGGTGTCCGCGGACTAGGCCCTCCATACGGAAAGTGCCCTAGTCGCCAAAACCATCGCTCCCGCCGCGGGTGGTGGGGGAGAAGTTTGG
Organism: Corynebacterium sp. HMSC062A03; assembly: GCF_001811145.1. Classification (NCBI taxonomy): domain Bacteria; kingdom Bacillati; phylum Actinomycetota; class Actinomycetes; order Mycobacteriales; family Corynebacteriaceae; genus Corynebacterium; species Corynebacterium sp. HMSC062A03. The sequence goes on from NZ_KV803652.1 coordinate 118,062, forward strand.
CAACTAGGGCAGTTGCACGGCCAGGGCTAGAGCCATGCACCGGTTGTGTGGCTAGCGGGCGCCGCTGGCCTCTAGGTTCTCGTAGAGCTCCATGACGTCCTCATGACCCTCTGATGTGGCAATTTTGATGTCGTCGGTGCTGATCTCGCCGGCGCGTAGGCTGGCCATCTCCTGGTGGTAGCGGAAGACCACGGCAATGGTGGCAGCCACCGGCACAGCCAGGAAGGCGCCGATGATGCCGGCCAAGGCGGAGCCGACAGTAACGGAGAGCAGCACCATGGCGGCGTGCAGGCCCATGGCCTTGGATTGCAGCATCGGCTGGAGGACGTTGCCCTCCACCTGCTGGACGATGATGATGAGAGCCAAGGCGAGCAAGGCCTTCGTCAGCCCATCGGAGACCAGCGCGATGATGACGGCCAAAGCGCCCGCAGTGACAGCGCCAATGACCGGGATGAAGCTGGCGAAGAACGTAACTACGCCGATGACAAGGGCCAGCGGTACCTGGAGAACCCAGAGGCCGAGGCCGATGAGGATGCCGTCGACGGCCGCGACGGCTGCTTGCGCCTGAATGAAGCCAGATAACGTGTTCCACACGCGAGTCAGCAGCTCGGTGGCGTGCCAGCCGGCGGAGTAGCCGGTGTAGGTGCGCAGCCACGGCAGGAATTTATCGCCGTCCTTGAGGATGAAGAAGGCTACGAAGAGCATGATGGCGAGCGCCATGGCGATGGAGCTGGCCATCGATACACCGGAAATCACCCCGGTGGCGATGTTGGAAGCTTGGCCCTTGATGAAGGTCATGGCGTCATCGAGGACTTCCTGGACTTTCGCGGCATCAATATCGAAAGGTAGGTCCTTGGCCATATCGACGAGCTTGTTCAAGCCGCCTTCAGCCTGATTGACCAAGGACGCGCCCTGAGAGGAGACGACCGGGGCCATCGCCGCGAAGACGCCGCCGATGATGGCCAAAAAGCCCAGCAGCGTGGTGATGGAGGCCAGCGCGCGGGGGAATTTGTGCGCGCGCAACCAGTTGGTCACGGGGAAGAGCACCGTGCACACCAAAATGGCCAGGATGACCGGCAGCAGGCCCACCCAGATGAACTTCAGCAGGTAGCCGGCCAGGCCGACGCCCGCCACCACGATGATGAAGATCAAGCACACCTTGGCCAAGGAGATGGCATCGCGCCCGAGGACGCGAGACTTGTCATCGGTCTTCGACACCGGGAGGGTAGCTTCTTCATTAATGGGCTCCGCGGCGGCAGAAGCCGCCGCGTCAGAGGCCGTGGAGGACGTGCCCGAGCGGGCACCGTCATCATTGTTGTTTGTCATGCGCTCCATCTTCTCATATGAGCGCAGAAAACGAACTATGCGCGGATGCTGCTTACCTGGCGGATGATGCCGAAGCGGTGCATCGTTACCGAGACTGCCTGCTCGAGGAGGAAGGGCAGAAGCTCGCGGCGGCCATCAGCCAGCACTGGCTGATCCAAGACCACGGAGTTGGATTCCACCGCCGCCTCAAAGACGCCCGGCTCGACAGAGCCCACTGCACGCACGCGGCCGGACTCTAGACGAGCGACCTCCCGGGCGAAGGCATCCACAGACACGCTGTCAACCTTAAAGCCCAGACCACGCAGCTCCGCGGCCTTTTCCGGGGCGGCGCTGAAGCGCACCGGGGAGTCGGTGCGGGTGGCGGCGAGGGCGAGACGGGAGACGTCGCGAAGCTCGGCATCGGAACCAATGCGTACCTGCAGCGGCGTGAGCACTGGGCAGTAGCGGAAGACGTTGGCCTCGCTGACCAGACCTGCGCGGTCGTGCTGGCGGCCAAACTCCTGCTGCCAAGCCAACTCGTCGAGCTCTGCTGCGCGCCACAGCCAAGCGGTATCCTCCTCCGAGAAGCCCAGCTCGCCGAAGGCACGCAGCTGGGCCGCCACCGGCTGGGAGATATCCACGTCGAAGGGGCGCAGCGGCCCCTCGGACCAGGTGCCGAACTGGGCCACGTAGTTCGGGCCACCGGCCTTGGCGCCCGGGCCCATGACGGACTGCTTCCAGCCGCCGAAGGACTGCCGCTGCACAATCGCGCCGGTAATGCCGCGGTTGACGTAGGCGTTGCCCACTTCGACGCGCTCGAGCCAGTAGTCGATCTCCTCATTATCCAGCGTGTGGATGCCGCCGGTCAGGCCATAACCGGTGGAGTTCTGCCACTCGATGGCCTCCTCCAGGGTCTCCGCATGCATGATGCCGAGCACTGGGCCGAAGCACTCGTTGACGTGGAACCAGGAACCGGGGCGCACGTTATCGCGGATACCCGGCGACCACAGGGTGCCTTCCTCGTTGAGCTTCTCCGGCTTCACCAGCCACTTTTCACCCGGCTCCAGCTGGGTCAGGCCGCGCAGCAGCTTCTCGCTGGGGGCTTCGGCGAGACCGTTCATCGTTGTGGTGATTTCGTAGCCGGGGCCAGGGATGAGGGTCTTGACGGCGTCGACAAGCTGGGAGCGCAGGCGCTGCGACTCGCCGGCCGCACCGACGAAGATAACCAGGGAGGACGCCGAGCACTTCTGTCCAGAGTGGCCGAAGGCGGAGAGGTAGAGGTCCTGGATGGCCAGGTCCGGGTCCGCGGACGGGGTGATGATGAGCGCGTTCTTGCCGGAGGTCTCCGCCATGATGTTGAGCTCCGGCTTCCAGGAGCGGAAGAGCTTGCCGGTATCGGAGGCACCGGTGAGGATGACGGCGTCGACGTCGGCGTGGGAGATCAGCGCGCGGCCGGCGTCGCCCTCGTCGGTGAAGACGAGCTGGACCAGATCCGGGTCGAGGCCCTGTGCCTCGAGGCCGGCGCGGAAGGCTTCCACGACGAGCTTCGCGCAGTGCACGACCTGCGGCGCGGGCTTGATGATGACGGCGGAACCCGCAGCGAGAGCCGCCGCAATGCCGCCGGTGGGGATGGCCACCGGGAAGTTCCACGGCGGGGTCACCACGGTCACGCGGTAGGGCGTGAACTCGGCGGCGTAGCTCTCCAGCAGGCGTGCGGACTGGGCATAGTAGGTGCAGAAGTCGATGGCCTCGGAGATTTCCGGGTCAGTCTGCGTGACGGTCTTGTTGGCCTCGTAGGCGGCGACGGAGATGAACTCGCCGCGGCGGTTGGCCAGCTCATCGGCCACGGCCTCGAGCGCGCGGGCGCGGTCCTCGGCAGGGCGCGCACCCCACTCGGCACCGAGCTCGGCGGCGCGGGCCACGTGCTTGTCGACGACCCCAGTCTCCGTCACTTCCTCCACCCCGTGCTCACCCGGGTCGGTGGCCAGAGCCTTAAGCGCCCACTCGCGGTTGGCTTCCAGAGCTGGGTCGGTGTCCGGCTCGTTAGCGAAGCGCCCGGTGCGCGGTGCCTGGCGGCCGGCTGCCTGCTCGGCCTCCTCCAAGCGGTTCTGGGTGCGGCGCGGGCCGGCGAAGGTATCCCAGCGCTGCTCGACGGCCTCGCGGAAGACCTCCTCTTGGTCCTTCAGCGCCTGCTCCTCCGGGGCGAAGAGAGCGTAGAGGAAGTTTTGCGGTGCAGAGTTCTCCTCCAAACGGCGCACCAGGTAGGAGACCGCGACATCGAAGTCCTCCATGTGCACCACCGGGGTGTAGAGGATTTGGCGGCCCTCGAAGGCCTTGCGTACCGCGGTCTGCTGGGCCGGGGACATGCCCTGGAGCATCTCGGAATCCATCATGCGCATAACGCCGCGCTTGGTGCCCAGCTTGTAGGCAAAGGCCGCGGTGTAGAGGTTGTGTGTGGCCACGCCGATGCGCACGCAGTCGGCGAACTCGGGGCGCAGGATGTAATCGAGCAGGCGGTAGTAGTTGGCGTCCACCTCATCCTTGGTGGCATAGGGCGCTGCCGGCCAGCCGTGGATTTCACCCTGGACGTGCTCCATGGACAGGTTCGCGCCTTTGACGATGCGAATCTTGATGTGGGAGCCGCCCTCGGCCACGCGCTGTTTGGCGAACTCGGCGAGGTGGGCCAGGGCGTCGAAGGTATCCGGCAGGTAGGCCTGCAAGACGATGCCGGCCTCGAGGTTGGTGAACTCCGGCTCGCTGAGCAGCTCGGTGAACAGGCGCACCGTGAGGTGGAGGTCGTGGTATTCCTCCATGTCGAGGTTGATGAAGACTTTATCGGGGCGGCGCGCGGCGGCCTCATAGAGCGGGCGCAGGCGCTCCTTGAGGCGGACCAGGGAGCCCTCGATATCCCACGGGTTGAGCTGGGCCACCATGGAGGAGGCCTTGACGGAGACGTAGGTCACGCGCGGGTTCTTGATGAGCTTGAGGGTGCGCTCGGCGCGGGAGCGCGCCTCGTCGTCGCCCAGTACGGCCTCACCGAGGAGGTTGAGGTTGAGCTGCTCGCCGGACTCGGCAGCCTTGTCCAGGGTCTTGTTCAGGGCATCGCTCTCGGCGTCGAGGACCAGGTGGCCCACCATCTGGCGCATGCGCATGCGTGCCAGCGGCATGACCAGGTTGGGCAGGATGGGCCCGAAGAACCCACCCAGGCCTACGAGGGAACCGTTGATGAGGCCGAGGAAGGAGGCGTCATAGGTGGTGGTGACGGACTTCAGTGCGTGGGCGGCTACCTTGTCATCTTCGGGGCGCATGACGCGGTCGACGAAGTCCATGGTGAAGGCTACTCCGTCCGGGTTGCGCAATAAGTCTGCGAGTTGTTCTGTGGCCGGGTCCTGCTCGTCGGCGGTAGAGGCGAGCCAGGAGTGGGCTTGGGCCGCGGCGGCGTCGATCAGCGCGGCGTCGATGTCGGTGGATTCGGGCACGGGGGTGTGAGCGTTTGTCATGGGGATTCCTTCTGTGTTGGTGGTGGATAGGACAGGTGGCTAAGCCGGGTGGACCGGCGGGCGGTCACCAGCACGACGGGTGCGCAGCACAGGAGAAATCATCGAATCCGTGTCCCTTTTTTCACTGGGTACTTCAAGCGCGACGGTGAGGGTCTGAAGGATGTGTCGCGTCGAATGTGCGGACAGTATATGAAATCCTTATCACTCATTCCAGAACGGGGGCGGCTATGTCACGTTTGGCTAGCCCCGTTTCCTGAGAGCTGTGAGTTGCATGACATTTCCGGTTGGTGGGGTGCTGTTGAGCTGGGGAAATGGAGGGGCGAAAAAGAAAGTTGAGTCAGATGGGAACAACTTTGCCATTGGTTCCGTTGTGTAGGTTGAGTGACCAACGCTCAGGTTTGGATGACTTTGAGTGTTGCTTCTGTTAGAGTCGCTGACTGGACGCGGCAGAAGTTGAGTCGCGCATTATCAACTTAAGAACAAACCCAACCAAGCAAGGAGAAAAGATCATGGGACGCGCAGTAGGAATTGACCTCGGTACCACCAACTCGGTCGTATCCGTACTGGAAGGTGGCGAAGCCACCGTTATCGCTAACTCCGAGGGCTCTCGCACCACCCCGTCCGTCGTGGCTTTCGCTAAGAACGGCGAAATCCTCGTCGGCCAGTCCGCGAAGAACCAGGCGGTCACCAATGTTGACCGCACCATCCGCTCCGTCAAGCGCCACATCGGCACCGACTGGACCATCGATATCGATGACAAGAAGTACACCCCGCAGGAGATTTCGGCCCGCACGCTCATGAAGCTGAAGCGCGACGCCGAGGCTTACCTGGGTGAGGACGTTACCGACGCCGTTATTACCGTCCCGGCTTACTTCGAGGACTCCCAGCGTCAGGCCACCAAGGAGGCCGGCCAGATTGCAGGCCTCAACGTCCTGCGCATCGTGAACGAGCCGACTGCCGCCGCGCTTGCTTACGGTCTGGAGAAGGGTGAGCAGGAGCAGACCATCCTGGTCTTCGACCTGGGTGGTGGTACCTTCGACGTCTCCCTGCTGGAGATCGGTGACGGCGTGGTCGAGGTTATGGCTACCGCTGGTGATAACGCGTTGGGTGGCGATGACTGGGATCAGCGCATCGTCGACTGGCTCGTAGATAAGTTCAAGGCTTCCCAGGGCGTTGACCTGACCAAGGATAAGCGCGCTGTCCAGCGTCTGCGTGAGGCTGCTGAGAAGGCCAAGATTGAGCTGTCCTCCTCCCAGTCCGCCAACATCAACCTGCCGTACATCACGGTGGACTCTGAGAAGAACCCGCTCTTCCTGGATGAGACCCTGTCTCGCACCGAGTTCCAGAAGATCACCCAGGACCTGCTGGACCGCACCAAGACCCCGTTCAACCAGGTCATCAAGGATGCTGGCCTGTCCCTGTCCGAGGTTGACCACGTGGTGCTCGTCGGTGGTTCCACCCGTATGCCGGCCGTGTCCGACCTGGTCAAGGAAATGACCGGCAAGGACCCGAACAAGGGCGTTAACCCGGATGAGGTCGTGGCAGTCGGCGCTGCTCTGCAGGCAGGTGTGCTGCGCGGTGAGGTCAAGGACGTGCTGCTTCTCGACGTCACCCCGCTCTCCCTCGGCATCGAGACCAAGGGTGGCGTGATGACCAAGCTCATCGAGCGCAACACCACCATCCCGACCAAGAAGTCGGAGACCTTCACCACGGCTGATGACAACCAGCCTTCCGTGCAGATTCAGGTCTACCAGGGCGAGCGCGAGATGGCTTCCGCCAACAAGCTGCTCGGTTCCTTCGAGCTCGGTGGCATTGCTCCGGCACCGCGCGGTGTACCGCAGATTGAGGTCACCTTCGACATCGACGCCAACGGCATCGTCTCCGTCTCCGCTAAGGACAAGGCCACCGGCAAGGAAAACACCATCAAGATTCAGGATGGTTCCGGCCTCTCCCAGGAGGAGATCGACCGCATGGTCAAGGACGCCGAGGCACACGCCGAAGAGGACAAGAAGCGCCGCGAGGAGCAGGAGACCCGCAACCAGGCGGAATCCACCTCCTACCAGACCCGCAAGTTCATGGACGAGAACTCCGACAAGCTGCCGGAGGACCTCAAGACCCGCGTGACTGAGGCCGCCGATGCCGTCGATGAGGCGCTGAAGGGCGATGACATTGAGGCAATTAAGTCGGCCGTCGAGAAGCTTGGCACCGAGTCCCAGGAGCTGGGCAAGGCTCTGTACGAGGCCCAGGCTGCGGAGGCAGGCGCCGAGGGTGCCGCTGCTGGCGAGACCGCTGGTGACCCCAACGTCGTCGACGCCGAGGTTGTCGACGAGGACGACGAGAACAAGGAGAAGTAAACCATGACCTCCCCTCAGGACCCGGGCAACCCGGCCAACACCGACCCCGAGGCAACCTCCGCTGAGGCTGCGGAGGCTGCCGCCGCAGAGGCTGCTTCGGCCGACGGCGCCGTGGATGAGGCTGCTGAGGCACAGGCTGATGCTGCCACCGCGGGCACCGCTGAGGCAGAGGCTGCGGTTGAGGATGCCGCTCACGACATCGCTGATGAGGACGCCAGCGCTGAGAACTCCCTGGAGGCTCAGCTGGCTGAGCGCACCGAGGATCTGCAGCGTCTCAACGCGGAGTACACCAACTACCGCCGTCGCACTGAGCGTGACCGTCAGGCCGTGATCGAGACCACCAAGGCCAAGGTCCTGGCAGATTTCCTGCCTATCCTTGATGACCTGGAGCTCGCACGCCAACACGGAGACCTCAACGAGGGGCCGCTCAAGGCCATTGCGGACAAGCTCACGGGCGTGCTGACTACTAACCAGCTGACCCCCTTCGGCGCCGAGGGCGATGCCTTCGACCCCGAGGTGCACGAAGCAGTCCAGGACCTCTCGACTGGTGACGAGCAGGTCATCGGCACGGTCTTGCGCCGTGGCTACACGGTGGGCGAGCGCGTCGTGCGCACCGCCATGGTGATTATCGCCGACCCTGCCGAGTCAGCCGATACCGCTGATAGTCCGGATAGCTCGGATAGCGCAGAATAGGTATCGCAGGTGGCGTCAGGGCTCAGTGTTCCTTGGCGCCACTCTTCTTTTCACTACTTAATTAGCATTTTTACTTAGCAAAAAATCTTAAAACCTAACCGTTTATCGACTCTCCTGAAAGGAGGAGATGCCCAGTGAACGCTAAGCCAGAATGGGCAGACAAGGATTATTACGCGGATCTGGGGGTCTCCTCGTCCGCAACCGCCGAAGAGATTAAGCAGGCTTATCGCAAGCTGGCCCGCCAGAACCACCCCGACGCCAACCCGGATAACCCCGCGGCGGCGGAAAAATTCAAGCAGGTGGCGGAGGCCTATGATGTGCTCTCTGATAAAGCTACCCGCAAGGACTATGACGAGTTCAAGGCCATGATGCGCGGCGGTGGCTTTGGACGGAGAGGAGGCGCCGGGTTTCCCGGCGGGTTTCGATCCACGCACATGGGTGGACCGGGTGCGCAAGAATTCGACCTCTCCGACATCTTCGGAGGATCCGCTCGAGGAGCGTCTCAAGGCGGCGGTCTTGGGGATATCTTCGGTAGCGTTTTCAACCGCGGCGGTGGTGCTGGCCACACAGCTCGGCCGTCGCGGGGGGCCGACGTCGAAACGCAAATAACCCTCGACTTCCGCGAGGCAGCGAAGGGAACCACCATTCCCTTGCAGCTCAGTGGCGAAGCTCCCTGCACCACGTGCCACGGTTCCGGCTCGAAGAGCGGAAAGCTGACGACGTGCTCGACGTGCGACGGCACCGGTTTTACCTCTGAGCAGCGCGGTACCTTCGGCTTCTCGGCGCCGTGCGCTGACTGCGATGGCACTGGCCAGCGGGCCGAGGACCCGTGCCCGGATTGCTCCGGTTCCGGAACGGTGCATCGCACCCGCTCGATTACGGTGCGTATCCCCGCTGGAGTGATTGATGGCCAGAAGGTGCGCCTCGCTGGTCAGGGTGAAGCTGGTCCGAACGGCACGCCTTCCGGTGACCTCTTTGTGGCGGTCACGGTAAAGCCTGACAAGGTATTCACCAGGGAAGGCGATGATCTGCACGTCACCGTCCCGGTGTCCTTTGCGGAGCTGGCTTTGGGAGACACCATTACGGTGCCGACCCTCGATTCGCCCGTGCGCGTGAAGGTGCCGGCGGGCACACCCGATGGCCGCACGTTGCGCGTGAAGGGCCGCGGCGTGGCCAAGCGCGGGGGCAAGGCCGGTGACCTCATGGTGACCGTGCAGGTCACCGTGCCCTCCACGTTGGATGCGGCGGCCTCCTCGGCGCTGCGCAGCTACGCGCAAGCGGAGAAGGAATCCGGCTTCGATCCGCGTGCCGGTTGGGCCGGTAATACGGTAGCGCGCTAAAGGAGGTGTGAGATGAGCAAGGACAGAACAAGCCGAAGTGATGCGGCGCAGCCCAAGGCGATGTATGTCATCTCCGTGGCTGCAGAACTGTCCGGCATGCATGCTCAAACCCTGCGCACGTATGACCGGATGGGGCTGGTTTCCCCAGCCCGCACCTCCGGGGGCGGGCGCCGTTATTCCGAAAGCGACATTGAGCTCTTGCGGAAGATTCAGGCGCTCTCGCAGGACGATGGCGTGAATCTGGCCGGTATTAAATCCATCATCGAGCTGACTGCGGAGCGTGACCGCCTCGCCGCCGAGCGCGATGAACTGCAGGCAGAAGTTGAGCGCCTGCGCAGCCAGGCCCGCCCATCGCGCGGTGAGCTGGTCCATGTGCCGCGTTCGACCTCCGTGGTGATGTGGACGCCGCGACGTAATCGACGCCGCGACAGCTAGAAGTTTCCCCCTCCTTCGCGGAGGGGGTTCTTCCGTTTTGGGCCCATCTACAGCCCGCTCAGCCGGAAACTCTGCGCTCGTTGCTTAACACGTGCCCTTGTTGCCAAAGTTCTTGTTCAAAATTGCTCTGGACCGTGAAACTTTGGCAACGAGGGCAGTTTGGGTAGCAACTTTCCTGGGGAGGATAGCTTTCGAAAACGTGAGTTTTGCAAAACTTAACACTACACTCGCACTCAACGTTGTGCGACCTATCACATTCCTAGGTGAATGTGTCTGAGACACCTTAGGTGAAGGCCTGACGGAGACCTATAAGACGACAAGAAAGGTGCGATGACCATGACTTTGTATGCGAACCCAGGAACCCCTGATGCCATCGTGAACTTCCGTGAGCGCTATGACAACTACATCGGCGGCGAGTGGGTACCACCGGTTGATGGTGAGTACATGGACAACATCACCCCGGTTACCGGAGAGGTTTTCTGCCAGGTCGCACGCGGCAAGGAAGCAGACATTAATCTGGCCATCGACGCCGCAGAGAAGGCCTTCGAAACCTTCGGTAAGAGCACCCCGGCCGAGCGTGCGCTCCTGTTGCACCGCATTGCGGATCGCATCGAGGAGAACCTGGAAAAGATCGCCGTCGCGGAAACCTGGGAGAACGGCAAGGCCGTGCGTGAGACCCTCGCTGCTGATATCCCGCTGGCCGTCGATCACTTCCGCTACTTCGCCGGCGCGATTCGTGCTCAGGAGGGCCGCCTGTCCCAGATTGACCAGGACACCGTGGCGTACCATTTCCACGAGCCGCTGGGTGTGGTGGGGCAGATCATCCCGTGGAACTTCCCGCTGCTCATGGCGGCGTGGAAGATTGCCCCAGCGCTGGCCGCGGGCAACACCATTGTGATGAAGCCGGCTGAGCAAACACCGGCCTCCATCCTGCTGCTCATTGAAATTATTGAGGACCTCCTGCCGAAGGGCGTGCTCAACATCGTCAACGGTGTCGGTGAGGAAGCGGGCGTGGCTCTGTCTACCTCGGATCGCATTGCCAAGATTGCCTTCACTGGCTCCACCCCGGTGGGCAAGATTATCAACAAGGCCGCTGCAGACAAGGTCATTCCTGTCACGCTGGAGCTCGGCGGCAAGTCGCCGTCCATCTTCTTCGCGGACATCATGGACAAGGACGATGCCTACCTGGAGAAGTGCGTCGAAGGCTTCGTCATGTTCGCGCTCAACCAGGGTGAGGTCTGCACCTGCCCATCGCGCGCTCTCATCCACGAGGACATCGCGGACAAGTTCCTAGAGCTGGCCATGGAGCGCGTGAAGAAGATCAAGATCGGCCACCCGCTCGACACCGAAACGATGATGGGCGCGCAGGCTTCCCGGGAGCAGATGGACAAGATCATCGAATACCTCGAGATCGGCCCGAAGGAAGGTGCGGAGACCCTCATCGGTGGCCATGTGAACAAGGTGGAGGGCCTAGAGAACGGCTACTACATTGAGCCGACCGTCTTCCGTGGCACCAATGACATGCGCATCTTCCGCGAGGAAATCTTCGGCCCGGTGCTCTCCGTGGCCACGTTCAAGGACTTCGAGGAAGCCATCCAGATTGCTAACGACACCAACTTCGGCCTGGGTGCCGGCGTGTGGTCGCGCCACCAGAACATCTGTTACCGCGCCGGGCGCGAAATCCAGGCCGGCCGCGTGTGGGTCAACCACTATCACGTGTACCCCGCGCACAGCGCCTTCGGCGGATACAAGGAGTCCGGCATCGGCCGCGAGAACCACCTCATGATGCTCGCTCACTACCAGGAGACGAAGAACATGCTGGTGTCCTACTCCGAGGAGCAGGCTGGTCTCTTCTAAAAGCGTTGCGCGATGATGCCCAGACCCCGCAGAAATGCGAGGTCTTTCCAATAGGAACCATGATCCCCCGGCAGGCCGTTCGCGTCGGGCAGAGGGGCGGCGCCAAAAGCAGGGGAGGAGGGATCAGGGCCGTGGATTCCGCCGCGCGGTCCGGTGGCAATCGCGATGGGGTCCTCGGTATTCCGCGCGCTCCACACCCGGCCGTGCAGCTGCGAGGCACTAGCCACGGAAGCGCCCGGGCTGCCGACGAGCACGATGTCATCCGCAACATAGTCCTGCTGCGCCGCCTTGCCCACCACCACAGAGCCATAGGAGTAGCCCAGGAGGATATGCTGCGCGTGCGGAAAGCGCTGCCGCAAAGCGCGCTGGAAGCGGCCCAGCTCAGCAGCCCCGCGGCGCGCCGGGTCTTCGTGTGCAGCGCGGGGCAGCGAGGCCGGGGCGGAATAACCAATCCACGCCACCGTGGGCCCATTGGTGGCGCGCGCGATGGCGCGGGCGCGCTCCACGGCGGTGGGCCAGCTCGCTGTCTCGGAAGAACCTACCCCACCCACAAAGGTGCTTACCTGGGCGGCGTGGGTCCCGATGCCTTCGGGGTCCACGAGTGCCACCAACCGCCCGGGGCCGGCCTCCAGCACGGTGATATCCGGGTTAGCCGCGGCCAGGGAACGAACCTCCTCGCTAGCCATGGTCAGCTGGACCTGGTGCAGCTCAGTGAGAGTCAGGTCGCTGAAATCCTCCAAGCGGCTCGGTGGCTGGGCCATCTCCGGGGTGCATAAGGCGTTTAATTGGCGGGCGCAGGCCCAATCGAGGACGTCGGCCAACGCATCTAACTGCCCAAGCGCCACGCTGGCGGGCTCGGCAAATGCAGGGATCGCGGCGAGCTGCAGGGCGCGTGCGCGCAGCTGTTCAATTCTCTCCTGTAGGGGCGCATAGAGGCTCAGGATCTGCGCGGCCAGGCGCATCTGTTGCGCGGGTTCTAATAGCGTGTCGGTGGCGCGCTGCAATGCGTGCCGTGCGGCATCGGCAGCAGCTCCGGATAGCGCTAGGCCTGCCCAACGATGGTGTGAGTCAGTGACATAAAGTTCGAGTTCAGAAGCAGAATTTACCATCCAGTCAGCCTCCGCACGTAGTTCTTCCGCCGCGCTCATTCGCTTCCCTCCAGTCGTAAGGAAAGCTCAGAATCAAGACTCTGGGTCACACCCACGAAGCGCTCCAGCTCTCCTAGGCGCGCCCGTCGATCTCCTTCGCTGGCTCTTCGCACCTCCTCCCACCGCGCGCCGAGAAGAGCTAGCGCGCGAGCCGTACGGGGAGGCTCTTTCAAAGAAGGCGTGGCGGCGGGCGAGACGTGGCCGAAGAGGGAACGGATCTGCTGAAGGGCAGCATGGTCGATGTCGAGGTGGTTCATAGCATCGAGAGTGCGCTAACTGTCCAATCGCCGTAAAGAGCAGCAACCGCGAATCCACGAAATCTGTGGATAACTAGTCCGGGCTCGTCTACCGTGGGCCGCATGAAGGTAGCAGCAGTTCAATTGACCAGTACCGGAAACGTCGAGGAGAACCTCGTAGTAGCGCTCGACAAGATCCGGGAAGCCGCGGCCAACGGCGCGCAGCTCATCGTCCTGCCGGAAGCTACCACCCAGAGCTTCGACTCCGGGCGCCTCGACACACACGCAGAAGGGCTTGATGGCCCCACCGCCACTGCCGTGCGCGCGCTGGCAGAAGAACTCGGCGTGTATGTGGTGCTGGGAATGTTTGCCCCAGCGGATACCGTCCAGCGTGGGGAGAAGACCATTAATCGTGTGGCCAACGTTGCGCTCATCGCCGGGCCTGGTGTTCTCGGCGGCTACGAAAAAATCCACACTTACGATGCTTTCAAGTACAAGGAATCCGATACCGTCCGGCCGGGCGAGTCACTCGTTGCCTTCGATGCCGGTGACCTCACCGTGGGTGTCGCCACCTGCTATGACATCCGCTTCCCTGAACAATTCAAGGAGCTCGCCCGCCAGGGTGCTCAGCTCATCGTCGTGCCCACCAGCTGGGCAGATGGCCCGGGCAAGCTGGAGCAATGGCGCCTACTCAGCGCGGCGCGCGCGCTTGATTCCACGACCTATATTTTGGCCGCAGGGCAAGCGCGCCCCGGTGGTAAGGCTAAGGCGGGGCAGACTTCCGGGCCCACCGGCATTGGGCACTCCGTTCTCGTGGCGCCGGATGGCACACGTCTTGCCGAAGCCAGCTATGAGCCGGAAATCCTCTACGGCGAGGTGGAGCCAGACTCCGTGGCGAAGGTCCGCGAATCCCTCCCCGTCCTAGACGCCTAAGCCCCGATTGCACGCCTAAGCTCCGTTTGTACGCCTAGGCGCTCAGCGCGCCTAGGCCCACTGGGATTTCTTCCACGCCGCCCAGGCTTCCCAGTCATCGCCCCAGCCGTCGAGCTCCGCGGCGGAGGCCGCCCACTCGTGGCCACGCTGCCAGCTATCCATGGTGATAGCCTTTTCCGCGACGCCACCCGCGAGCAAGGCCGCGCGCGCTAATTCCACGCGGTCGGCCGGACCGATGAGTACAAAGCGGCGGTCAGTCCCTTCGGCGAGCACCGGTTCCATCGGCTCCTTGGCCACCACAGGCTTAAACCCGTGGGCAGCCGGCTGCGCCCCCAGCAACCACGGGTCCTGTCCCTCCCGCACGATGTGGCGCAGCTTCAGCTCCGGAAGCAAGGCCTGCAGGTTAGCCTGAAATTCCGTGTCATAGTGCTCGCCCGGCGAAGGTGCTACAGCATAGACCTGGAGACCGGAGGGGAGGGTGTTCTCTAGGGCGTCGAGAAGCAGCGCCCGGGCACCCGCCCATCCCGTACCGAAGGAAATGAGGGTGGTTCCGGAATCGAGTTGCGGCGGCTCACCGGCGGGCATGCCCAACGTCCACCAATCACCCGGCTGCGCCTTGGCCAGCATGGAGGAAGCCTCACCGGCCAGCGCGAGGTGGAATATCAGTTGCCCGGAATCACCAGCAGGCGCTGCCGGGGTCAACGGACGCCAGGTTCCCGGCGTGAGCTGCGAGGTCACCGGCACGTGCTGGCCCGCGCGGTAGTCCAGCGCCATACCGGACTCCAACCGGACCACAGCGGTGTTCCGGTTGGGCTTTTCCACCGCCACCACCTGGGCGCTATGAGCGGGAGGAAGACCGGCGACATCCGCCTCCTGTGCGGCGGTACGCATGATGGAGCACACCTGGGAAATGGTGCGCGTGGCGACGTCATGCTGGTACGGCGTGAGCCCCAGAACCCCCAGCCCGTGAACAAGTGATGCCTCAAATTTCGGATAGACCTCAGGCGGGAAACCGAGGCGGCGATGATCACGGCCCATGCGTACCAGGCGCTGGGCCACATCCCCCTGTACCTCATCGCCCTCTACATTCTCCAGCACCCACGCCAGCGCCGGGGCCATGGAAGGGTGCGTGTCTTTCATCGACAGAGCAAAGACCTGGCGGGACTCGGCCACGGTGGCGAAAAAGTGCCCGTGTACTGCGTCGCGATAGTCTTCCGCGTGCTTGCGTAGGTGCTCACCCAGTTCCCTCATGCCCGCCCATCCTAGCCCCTGGGGGTAGAGCCACATCACCCTCGGGTTATATGCCAGGGGTGGAAAAGCGGGAAGGGGGTTGTAGTGTAATCAACGGTTCATTTCCCGAAAGAGGGTGAGTCTCGTCTCAAGGACGCCGCCGAGTGCGGCATGGAAGGAAGTTTTCGCATGGAAGAATTCTCTGCGTTCACAATCATGACCGACGTGGGCTGGATTTCTTTGCTCATGGTTATCGGCAACGTTCTGCGCCACCAGATCAAGTTCGTGTTCCAGGACTTGCTCTTGCCTGCCCCCATCACGGCAGGCCTACTCGGCTTGCTCTTAGGCCCTAATGTCTTGGGCTGGATCGGTTTCTCCGACAACCTCGGCGATTACACCTCACTGCTCATCGCTGTGGTCTTCGCCTCCATGGCCTTCTCCATGGAGATGGGCGGCAATATGGGCAAGGGGGCCCGCAACATGTGGGGCTATTCCACCATGATGTTCACCGGCCAGTGGGGCCTGTTCATCGTTTTGGGTCTTCTCCTGTTCAAGCCAACCTTTGATACCCCAGACTGGTTCGGCATGATGCTGCCCGTTGGCTTCACGGGTGGCTTCGGTACCGCGGCGGCTGTCGGTAGTGCCTTGGAAGGTGTGGGTGCTGAGGCGGCGTCCTCCTTGGGCTTTACCTCCGCCACCGTGGGTACGCTGGCCGCCATCATTGGCGGTATCGTCGCCGGTAACTGGGGCATCCGTAAGGGCAAGGTTTCGTACGTGCCGAAGAAGCTTCCGGAGGAACTGCGCCGCGGCTACATCTCGCGCCTGGAGGATCGTCCTTCCCTGGGCCGTGCCACGACGAACCCCTCTGCCATCGAGCCCATCACCCTGCACGTTGGCTTTATTGCTTTGACCGTGATGACCGCTTATGGCATCAACAAGGGAATCTCCTCCATCTGGGAGAATGTTTCTATCCCGCTGTTCGCCATGTCCATGGTGGTGGGCCTGCTCTTCCGTGCGGTGATGAACATGGTGGGCGCCAAGGACTACCTGGATAAGGACACGGTGAGCTCGGTGTCCGGTGCGGCAACCGACTACCTCATTGCCTTCGGCGTGGCGGCCATCGTCCCGGCTGCCGTCGCGGCCTACTGGAAGGCTCTTCTCCTGCTCTTCGTTCTGGGCACCATCTACTGCATCTTCTTCCTCATGTGGTTTCCTGCCGAGTTCTTCGGCGAGCGCTGGATTGAGCGCGGCATCTTTGGCTGGGGCTGGGCGACGGCTACCGTGGCCACCGGTATTGCGGTCCTCAAGATCGTCGATCCGAAGCTCAAGTCCGGCACCCTGTCGGAGTACGGCATGGCCTACATTGGCTTCGGCCCCTTCGAGATTTCCTGGACCATCATCGCGCCGCTGGCCGTTATGTACGGCTTTACCGCCGGCTTCGGCTGGATCTCCCTGGGCATCGCGGTGGTTATCTACCTCGTCTTCAAGTTCACGGGAATGATGCCGCCGCGCGGCACCATCTTCAAGGAAGGCATCGGACACGTCGGCTCAGAGAAGTAGACGCTGACCTTTCCCGCGTGAAACCCCAGGCCACGGCCTGGGGGTTTCTTCGTTCACAGGGTGGCCCGCATTACGGGAGTCAGTGCCTAGTGAACACATTGCTCTTTAACCAAGAATGGGGATAAAATTCAGGAAGTTGTTAGCGTAGCGCTCTCCCATTCTTTCTTTTTATTCTTTCGTCGGCAGCGCAATCTTAGGAATCCATATGCATATTCTTTATGAAGGCTCACCTCGTGAGGTCATCCTCGAGTCTGCGCTTCATATCGGAGCAGCCGAGGGCGATGAGGCTATTACCGTGGAATCCGTGGCCAAGCTGGCGGAGCTTCCCGTCGCTGAGGTACGCGCGGAATTTCCTGATCGCGAGGCAATCGTGCACGCGCTTCCTGATTACGTAACTGAGCGGAAAGTTAAGTTCCTCGAGGAAACGCTCGACGCTGCTCCTGGTTACGCCGATCTTTTTACTAAGCTGACCACTTTTACTGAGGCCTACTACGAGTACGCCGAACGTGAGCCGGAGCTGTTCCGCTACCTCTTTGAGAAGAAGGCCTATGTCTCCGAGGATGAATGGCGTGCTCTTTTGCAGGGAAACTTATCCCACAATCGCACCTTGGACCTGATCTATGAAAACATCTCGCTCATCGCGGCCGAGGAGAAACTTAAGGTAGGAAGCGATGTGTGCTTTCAAACGGTAGCGCGGCTGAGCGTGGCCACCTTGGCTACCGTCCACGGTATGGCGCACCTGAGTGTTTTGGGTGTGCTGCGGCACCAGCACTCGGTGGTGCGACGCTTTAACCTCCGTGAGGTATGTAAAGCACTCATTGGAACCCTGTTCAAGGCTGCAGAGTTCTTGGAGATGCCGGATGTGCGTAGCCCGATGCAGGAGTACCGCGCGTTGCTCGCCGGGTTTGTTCCGGACCGCGATATTTCGTTGGACATCTCCGCGATTGAGGACGTGCAGGAACTTTCCACAGAGCGGGCACGCATGGCTGTTAAG
This sequence comes from Corynebacterium sp. HMSC062A03, assembly GCF_001811145.1. Classification (NCBI taxonomy): domain Bacteria; kingdom Bacillati; phylum Actinomycetota; class Actinomycetes; order Mycobacteriales; family Corynebacteriaceae; genus Corynebacterium; species Corynebacterium sp. HMSC062A03. The sequence goes on from NZ_KV803652.1 coordinate 135,647, forward strand.
GAACGTGCCATCCAGCTGGCAGCGCGGGAAGGGCTGCAGTACGTGACCATTGAGAACGTGGCCGAGTATTTCGGTGTCTCCGATGTTTTCGTTGCTTCGCTGGTGGACAATGACTTCGTGTTGCGTGAATCCGTTGAGCGGGAAACCGACTGCGAGCTTGAAGCCCACAGTCTCTACCTGCTGGAGCGGCTGCCGGAGGGTGCATCGGCCGTCGACAAGCTCCTGTGCGTTGCGGTGGCCTATTTCCACTATGCGGTGACCTTCCCCGAACGCTATAGCGCCTGCATTGCTGCTGCCTCCGGCTCCGTGGTGCCGTTGAGTGAGGACGGTGAGGAGCAAACCCAGATGGGTGAGTCCTTCGCGCTGCTGATGCAGTTTGCCCGTGAGGCGCTGCGAGAGGCCGGCTATGCGCCGGAGGACCGCTTGGTTTACATCAAGAACCTCACCCTGTGGGCCGGTGCTGACGGCATGTGCCACTTGGCGTCGATGGGTGAGTTTCGAGATATCGACCTCGAACAGAAGTGGTCCCTCTATTACTTTGTCACGGCCGTGGTTCTCGCGTCCTTTTCCTACGACCTTCCAGAGGAGCAACCACAAGCCTCTCAGTCGGCTTAAGCATTTACCGCACCGGTCCCTCCGCACCGTTGCACCCAGCAGGGCGGTGGGGCTGGTTTTCTTATGCCTATGGCCTGCCAAGCGGGCAGAAGAAAAACTTGAGTGAAGCCCTATCAACCCGGTCGGGGGTGGTTGGTTTAAAAAACTTCTAGTTGAGTGGAACAGACTCAAGTTCTGTAGCGTTATAGACAGTGAAGCTTCCTTCCCTGCTGTAGCCGCAGGGAAGTTTGAATAAACGCTAGAAACGGAGAAACACAACAATGAGTTCTTTTAACCCCACCACTAAAACTCAGGAGGCCCTGCAGCAAGCACTGCAGACGGCTTCCGCCAACGGTAACCCGGACATCCGCCCGGCACACCTCTTAGCAGCCATCCTTGAGCAGAAGGACGGCATTGCCGCCCCAGTGCTCAAGGCCACCGGTGTGGATCCGGAGACGGTGCTCAAGGAGGCACGCCAGCTTATCGGCGCCCTCCCGAAGGCCGAGGGCGCCAACATGGCGAACCCGAACTTTAACCGTGACGCCCTCAACGTCCTCACCCGCGCCCAGGAGCTGGCCGGCGAGCTTGGTGATGAGTACGTCTCCACCGAGGTTTTGCTTGCAGCTATTGCGGGCTCGAAGACGGATGCCGCGGAGCTGCTGACCTCCCGGGGTGCCACTTACGACGCGCTCAAGGGCGCTTTCCCCTCCGTGCGTGGTGCAGCCAAGGTGACCTCGGAGAACCCCGAGGAGCAGTTCCAGGCTCTGGAGAAGTACGCCACGGACCTCACCGCCCGTGCCCGCGAAGGCAAGATTGACCCGGTCATCGGCCGTGATCAGGAGATCCGCCGCGTGGTCCAGGTTCTTAGCCGCCGCACGAAGAATAACCCGGTGCTCATCGGTGAGCCCGGTGTGGGTAAGACCGCCATCGTGGAGGGCTTGGCCCGCCGTATCGTGGCGGGTGACGTACCGGAATCCCTCAAGGGCAAGACGCTGCTGAGCCTGGACCTTGGCTCCATGGTCGCCGGCGCGAAGTACCGCGGCGAGTTCGAGGAGCGCCTCAAGGCCGTGCTCGATGAGATCAAGGCTTCCGATGGACAGATCATCACCTTCATCGATGAGCTGCACACCATCGTGGGCGCCGGTGCCACCGGTGAGGGTTCCATGGATGCCGGCAACATGATTAAGCCCATGCTGGCCCGCGGCGAGCTGCGCCTGGTCGGTGCCACCACCCTCGATGAATACCGCAAGTACATCGAGAAGGACGCCGCCCTGGAGCGCCGCTTCCAGCAGGTCTACGCCGCTGAGCCCTCCGTGGAGGACACCATCGGTATCCTCCGTGGCCTCAAGGAGCGCTACGAGGTGCACCACGGTGTGCGTATCCAGGACTCGGCCTTGGTCTCTGCCGCTGAGCTCTCGCACCGTTACATCACCAACCGCTTCCTGCCGGATAAGGCCATCGACTTGGTCGATGAGGCAGGCTCTCGCCTGCGCATGGAGATTGACTCCTCCCCGCAGGAGATTGATGAGCTGGAGCGCATCGTGCGCCGCCTCGAGATTGAGGAGCTGGCTCTGAAGAAGGAATCGGACGCCGCCTCGAAGGACCGCCTGACTGCCCTTCAGCAGGAACTGGCGGATGAGCGCGAGAAGCTTGGTGAGCTCAAGGCCCGCTGGGCCAATGAGAAGAAGGCCATCGATGATGTGCAGACCATCAAGGAACAACTGGAGGATCTGCGCCGCCAGGCAGAGATTGCGGAGCGCGATGGTGACCTAGCACTGGCCTCCGAGATCAACTACGGCAAGATGCCGCCGCTGGAGAAGGACCTGGCTGCCGCCGAGGAGAAGGCTCAGCAGCAGCACAACACCATGCTCAGCGAGGAGGTTACTCCGGATACCATCGCGGAGGTTGTCTCCGCCTGGACCGGCATCCCGGCCGGCAAGATGCTGCAGGGAGAGACCGAGAAGCTGCTCAACATGGAATCCGTGCTGGGACAGCGCGTGGTGGGCCAGAAGGAGGCCGTCACCGCGGTCTCTGATGCCGTCCGCCGCGCGCGTGCCGGTGTGGCTGACCCGAATCGCCCGACCGGTTCCTTCCTCTTCCTGGGCCCGACCGGCGTGGGTAAGACGGAGCTGGCGAAGGCTTTGGCGGACTTCCTCTTTGACGATGAATCCGCCATGGTCCGCATCGATATGTCCGAGTTCGGTGAGAAGCACTCCGTCGCTCGCCTCGTCGGTGCCCCTCCGGGATACGTGGGCTATGACGCCGGTGGCCAGCTCACGGAGGCGGTGCGTCGCCGTCCGTACACGCTGGTGCTTTTCGACGAAGTCGAGAAGGCCCACCCGGATGTCTTCGACGTGCTGCTCCAGGTGCTCGATGAAGGCCGCCTGACCGATGGCCAGGGCCGCACCGTGGACTTCCGTAACACGGTCATCATCCTGACCTCGAACCTGGGTGCCGGCGGCACCAAGGAGGAGGTCATGGAGGCGGTCAAGCGCAGCTTCAAGCCGGAGTTTATCAACCGTCTTGATGATGTCGTGATGTTTGAGCCGCTGACTTCGGATCTGCTCTCCGGCATCGTGGACATCCAGCTCAAGGGCTTGGCCGAGCGCCTGTCCGGCCGCCGCCTGACGCTGCAGGTCTCCGACGCGGCCAAGCTGTGGCTGGCGGAGCGCGGTTATGACCCGGCCTATGGTGCCCGCCCGTTGCGCCGCCTGATTCAGCAGGCCATCGGTGACCAGCTGGCCAAGAAGTTGCTGGCCGGTGACATCGTGGACGGCGATACCGTGCACGTTGACGTCGCCGACGGTGGCGAGCGCCTGGAGCTAGCTGCCCGCACCGCCTAAGGCACCGACTAAACCGGTGAGCGCGATGAGCGCTCACCGCGCTCACCGCGTTCATCGGTCGCCACTCTTCGCTCATGCCCCTATGATCTAGGGACATGAGCATTTTGATCTCCCCTCACGAGTTGAGTGAGAAGATTTACCGCGGTGATAAGACGACCATCCTCGCTTCCCTCTGGGCACCAGGGGAAGGCGAGGCCTTCAATCAGTTTTCCTCCCTCCACATTCCGACTGCCCAGTACGCCGACGCCGCTTCAGCCTTCGTGGGCCTGCCCGGCTCCAAGGTAGGGCGCAACCCACTCCCGCAGACCGAGAAGATTCAAGAGTGGATCGACCTCTGGGGTCTAGAGGAGGACAGCGAAGTCGTTGTCTACGACGAAGGCCGCGGACTCTTCGCTGGCCGTGCGTGGTGGACGCTGCGCTGGGCGGGCATCCACAACGTCCGCATCCTCGACGGCGGCCTGTCCAACTGGCGTGCCCAGTCCCTGCCCACCCTTACCGGCCCGGGTAACTTGGGCATGCCCTCGGACTTTGAAGTGACCACGGGGTCGATGCCCACGGCCACCATCGATGAGGTCAAGGAGCATAAGGGCCTGCTTCTCGACGTTCGCACGCGCAACCGCTTCGCCGGCCGCCGCGAGAACCTCGACTTGAAGGCCGGCCACATCCCGGGTGCAGTCAACCTTCCGGAGCGCCTCTTTCACACGCAGGACGTCACCGTGTGGAAGTCCAAGGAAGAAATCCTCGAAATCCTTGAGCAGCACGGCGTGACCAAGGAAAACGTGGACGGCGCCATCATCTACTCCGGCTCCGGTAACCACTCCGCGCTTACCATCGCCGTGCTGGAACACGTGGGCTTTACCGGCTTGCGCCACTTCGTGGGTGGATGGTCGCAGTGGTCAGCCAACCCGAAGAATCCGGTGGAGCGTGGCGACCGCGAGCACGTCTAGAATCCGCGCGTGACCAGCGCGTCAGCGCAGATCGAGCGCGCTGGGCGATTAGAGTCAGGCAGTGATGCCTTTCGTACTCTTATCCCTCGCCGCCGTTGCGCTCGTGGCTGGTCTCATCGTGCTCTGGTTGGATCACCGCCAGCGCGCCGCGCTCTCCGCCGACGAAACCACCACAGCGGCCGATACCGCTGCGCCTGAACTCACCCCTGACTCCCCCTCAGAGCCCGCGCTCGCCGAGGAACCCGCGCTCGCCGAGGAACCTGAGCCTGCTCCAGAGCCCGACATCATTACCGAGCCGGAGCCAGACCCCGTGGCTGAGCCAGACCCCGTGGCTGAGCCGGCAACCGAGCCAACTGCGGATGCCGCTGAAGAACCGGCCGCCGCTGAGCCCAGTGAGGAACCGGCCGCCGAACCGCAGGCTGCCGCACCCAGCTTTGCGGAGCGCGCAGAGCGCGCCAAGTACCTCGTGCCGGGCAGTGCCCGCCGTGAGCGCAAGGCCTTTGGCCAGCAGCGCGGCTGGGAATACCTCAAGCATGATTCCTACCTGGCGGATGAGTGGACCCGCGGCGCTGCCGCCCGCGGCCACGAACCCCGCGACATCGTCGCCGGAACTGTCCGGGGGCACGAGACGCTGCTCTTCGATATGGGTGCTATCCCCGTCATGGCTATGCGCACCGGCGCGGCCTCCGATATCGTGGTGGATTTCCGCCGAGCAGGCGAGGAGATCGAAAACCTCTCCGAGGATCTGTTGTACGTGCGTGAGGAGGAAGGTTTCGAGGTTTTCTCCTCCGATGCTGGCGTGGGCCAGCGCTTCATCGATACCCGAGTGAGTACGGCGTTGAATCATCTACCCGCCGCGGTGACTGCCGTGTGGCTGGAAGGGGAGTGGGTGCTGGCCCAAACTACCCGGCAGGCCCGCAGCGCTGAGTGGGAAGAGCTGCTCGAACCGCTGTCGCTGCTCGCCGATGCTGCTCGCGTTCTTCCACCGCGCTCCGAAGCCGCTCAGGTCCTGCGCGTCGATGAGCTGGACCCCAGCCGCGACATCCCGGAACCTCCGCAGCCGGAACCCACCGGGCCCACGGCGGTTCCGGACCGCGATGATTCCCTCGACGCCCCCACCATCCAGCGCCCCACCGAGCCGGTGGTCATGCCGAGCCGCACCACCAGCGAGGCCCGCGGCACCATTGACCACTCCAGCCTGGGTGCGGATGAAGTCGACGCGATTGCCGATGGCCACGAGCGCCCCACCCACGAAAACAATCAGGCCCGCCTGCCGCGCCGCTTCGATGGCGGCTCCTCCATCTTCGACTAGACCCGCCAGCCTGCCGCCGCGGCGAGGCGCCGCAGCCAGGTGTCACAGCCGAGCACCAGCACTAGTCGCGGGCAACCGTGCGGGAAGAGGGTAAACTACAGAGCGGATTTTTCACGGCCGAACAGCCACAGACTTTAAGGAGCGAGCGATGAGCCTGGATCAGCAGAAGAAGCAACGCCTAGCAGAACTGGTGAAGGAGCTGGCCGTCGTCCACGGCAAGGTCACGCTGTCCTCTGGCAAGGAGGCTGACTACTACGTGGACCTGCGCCGCGCCACCCTGCAACACGAGGCCTCGCGCCTTATCGGCTCGCTGCTGCGTGAGCTCACCGCTGACTGGGATTATGCTGCCGCCGGTGGCCTGACCATGGGCGCGGACCCGGTCGCGCTGTCCATCATGCATGCCGATGGCCGCGATATCGACGCCTTTGTTGTTCGCAAGGAAGCCAAGAAGCACGGCATGCAGCGTCAGATTGAGGGCTTCAACGTCGAGGGCCAGAAGGTGCTCGTTGTCGAGGACACCACCACGACCGGCAACTCGCCGCTGACCGCCGTGAAGGCTCTTCGTAAGGCAGGCGCCGAGGTCGTCGGAGTGGCCACCGTGGTGGACCGCAACACCGATGCCGGCGCAGCCATTGCCGCCGAGGGCCTGGAATACCGCTACCTGCTGGGCCTTGAGGATCTTGACCTTGCCTAAGCCCGAGGAAGAGGCGGCAGCCAAAGGCCCCACCGAGTGGAACGAGGGCCGCCACGGTGTTGGCCCGTGGGAAGGCCCGCTGCCCGAAGGCCCCGAAGCGGAGAAATACGATCCCGAACTGCTCGCGGAGGGGGATCGCCGCAATGTCGTCGATGCCTACCGTTACTGGACACGCGAGGCGATCCGGGAGGATATCGATAAGCGCCGGCATGCGCTGCACATCGCCATCGAGAACTTCGAAAACGATTCCAACATCGGCACCGTGGTGCGCACTGCCAACGCCTTTGCCGTCGACACCGTCCACATTGTGGGACGCCGCCGCTGGAACCGGCGCGGCGCCATGGTCACCGACAGGTACCAGCACCTCATGCACCACGCGGATGTTACTGAGCTGATGGCCTGGGCGGCGGACCAGGAACTGACCGTCGTGGCCATCGATAACACCCCCGGGTGTGTCCCCCTAGAAACCGCTGAGCTGCCTGAGCGCTGTCTGCTCCTCTTCGGACAGGAAGGCCCAGGCGTCAGCCCGGAAGCCCAGGACGCAGCAGTAATGACCTGCTCAATCGCGCAATTTGGTTCTACTCGCTCCATCAACGCGGGCGTGGCCGCAGGCATTGCCATGCATGCATGGATTCGGCAGCACGCCGATTTATCAAAAGCTTGGTGAGATCCCGCGCACTGTGTTTACATCTAGGTAACGAATTCACATTGTGAGAATGATGAGACAAAAGTGTTAGAGAAATGGTCCCACCGCGCCGACCTTGCGGAAACAGCCATCAATGAGCGTCACGCGCAGGCCGTGTGGGGCTTGCCCCGTACCAACCTTGCCGTGGTGAGTTGGCCACCCACCACCAAGGAATCACTCTTTGTGCATTGGCATTATTGGTGGCAGGCGCATTATCTGGACTGTCTTGTTGATGCGGCCCTGCGCAAAAACACCAAAGCCCGCCGCGCGCGCATCGCTGACACCATCCGCGGCATCCATGTGCGCAATCTCCGTGCGCTGACGAAGAACCGCTACTACGACGACAAAGCATGGCTCGCCCTAGCCATCGCCCGGGCCGGTGAGCTCAAGAAGCAGCGCCCCTACAAGAAGTTGGGCACCCTGCAGCACAACATCCGCGATGGCATCGACACCCAGGTCGGCGTGCTGCCCTGGCGCGAAGGCGAGACCTTCCTCAACGTCCCCTCGAACGGGCCGGGCGCCATCATGCTGGCCCGCATGGGGCGCGTGGACGAGGCCCGCCACATCGTGGACTGGATCTACGATCACTTGATTGACGACGATGGCTTCGTCATGGACGGCATCCGCATGCGTATGGATGGGCAGGAGATCGTCCGCAACATCCACCCCTACTGCCAAGGCGTGGTGCTCGGTGCCTGCTTGGAAATCGTGCTGGCGCTGCGGGAGAAGACCGGCCTGCGATCCGTGGAGGATATCGACTCCGTCCACGAGGCAGAACTCGCCGCGGACATGATGGATTACACCACTCGCATCCGTGGCCTAGTCCAAGCGGTGGCCACGGGCATGGCGACGTACACGGGCGTCATCGACTGGCAGACTGGCGACGGCGACGGCGGCCTCTTCAAGGGCATCCTTGCTCGCTACCTCGCGGACGTGGCGGTCCGCCTGCCGGGCGATTCTCCGGCCAACCGCGCGACGAAGAAGCTGGCCGCTCGCCTCGTGACGGCCTCGGCGGAATCCGTGTGGGAACACCGCCTAGAGGTAGACGGCTTGCCCATCTTCGGTTCCGATTGGACCGCGGATGCGAAGCTTCCCCATAACTACGGTTTCGGCCCCTCGTCATTGAGCCAGAAGATGGGCATTATCCGCGTGGCTGAGCGCGATTTGTCCGTTCAATTGTCCGGTTGGATGTTGTTGGAGGCCTGCACCCGGATTGTGAAGTACAAGTCAGAATCCAAGAAATAGCAGCGTTTCCCCAGGTGGTCGGGGGATTCCTGCCCATGCGGAGCGGTGTTTAAGTGAGGTCACATCGCATCTCGCGGCGGAAAACCACAATAACAGGCATACTTGGGTGTTGGAACGTGTTGTTTCGCTGGTTTGTGAGACGGCACGGCTTACTGCACAGCAACTCCAAAGGATGGAATTTCATGCCTATTGCAACCCCTGAGGTTTATAACCAGATGCTGGATACCGCCAAGAAGGGCGGCTTCGCATTCCCGGCAATCAACTGCACCTCCTCCGAAACCATCAACGCCGCTCTCCGCGGCTTCGCCGAGGCTGAGTCCGACGGCATCATCCAGTTCTCCACCGGCGGCGCCGAGTTCGGTTCCGGCCTGTCCGTGAAGAACAAGGTTGCCGGCGCCAAGGCACTGGCTGCCTTCGCTCACGAGGCTGCACAGCACTACGGCATTAACGTTGCGCTGCACACTGACCACTGCCAGAAGGAAGTCCTGGATGAGTACGTGCGCCCGCTGATCGCCTTCTCCCAGGAGCGCGTTGACCGCGGCGAGCTGCCGCTCTTCCAGTCCCACATGTGGGATGGCTCCGCTATCCCGATCGATGAGAACCTTGTGATCGCTCAGGAGCTCCTCGAGAAGGCCCACAACGCCAACATCATCCTTGAGGTTGAGATCGGCGTCGTTGGCGGCGAAGAGGACGGCGTTGAGGCCAAGGCCGGCGCGAACCTCTACACCTCTCCGGAGGACTTTGAGAAGACCGTTGATGCCCTCGGTACCGGTGAGAAGGGTCGCTACCTGCTGGCCGCTACCTTCGGCAACGTCCACGGCGTGTACAAGCCGGGCAACGTGAAGCTGCGCCCGGAGGTTCTGGATGAGGGCCAGAAGGTTGCTGTGAAGAAGCTCGGCCTGGAGGAAGGCTCCCAGCCCTTCGACTTCGTCTTCCACGGTGGCTCCGGCTCCGAGAAGGAAAAGATCGAGGAGGCCCTGCGTTACGGCGTCATCAAGATGAACGTTGACACCGATACCCAGTACGCCTTCACCAACCCGGTTGCACGCCACATGTTCGCTAACTACGACGGCGTCTTCAAGATCGACGGCGAGGTGGGCAACAAGAAGGTCTACGACCCGCGCTCCTACCTCAAGAAGGCTGAGCAGGGCATGGCTGACCGCGTGGTTGAGGCCTGCCAGGACCTGCACTCCGTGGGCAAGACCGTTTCTAAGTAAACCCACACCAACTGGATGACGCTGCTGAGCAGCCGCCGGCGCTGAGCGGCGTCATCACATGCCAACAAGCCATCCCTCACCCACGAGGGGTGGCTTTGTTCATCCAACCCCGCCGCCAGAACGCGTAAAATACCGGAGTCATGGAAGCGCAAGAGTCATCGTCGAGTTCGTCAAGTACCGTCAAGCGCGTTCGCAAAACTACCCGCGAGCAGCTGCGGTTGGTGGATAAATCCCTCAAGGCGCGTCTCACGCGTATCCGCAACCGGCTCGTGTTTATGCTTCAGTGCACCCTCGGTGCGGGCTTGGCCTTTTACGTGGCACACGACTTCTTCGGCCACGATCAGCCTTTCTTTGCCCCGATGGCAGTCATTATCATTCTTGGGCTATCCGGCAGCGATCGCCTCAAACGCGCGGTGGACATGTCCATCGGCGGCATCGTGGGTGTTTTGGTGGGCACGTTGCTTGTCGACGCCCTCGGCACCGGCCCCATCCACATGACCATCATCATCGGGTTGGCCCTGATTATCGGCTCCTTTGTCACCAGCTCGCAGCTGGTGAGCAACCAGATCGTCATTGCCGCCATCCTTATCGCCACCATCCTTCCCCCGGAAGAAATGGGCGGCATCTCCCGTGCCATTGACGCCATCATCGGCGCGGTCATTGGCCTCACAATGATTGTGCTGATTCCCTCCTCGCCCTTGCGCGCGGGCCGCTCGGAAGTCTCGAAGGTCTTAGGCATTACCTCCCTGGTCCTTTCCGACGTTGCCAAGGGGCTGGAAGAAAATGATCCCGAAACCATCACTGAGGCCCGCGACGCCGTGCGCGGCACGCAGGATGACATCAACAACATGCTCAACGCCACCAAGGGCGGCGCGGAAACCGCACGTTTGTCGCCCTTCCTGTGGAGCACGCAGCGCACCGTGCGCTCCCTGGAGCGCATCCTCACTCCTGTTGACAACATGGTCCGCGGCACCCGCGTGCTCTCCCGCCGTGCGCTTGTTCTCGCCGAGGACGGTGACCAAGCCACCGCCGAGCAAGTTGAGATCATCGACGAACTTGCTGAAATCACGATGGAGCTCTCTGACCTCTATACCCACCAAACAGCGCATGAGCGCCGCGTGGATGAAGCCCAAGCAATTCCGGAAATAGTCAACCGCTTACGCCAGCTGGGCGCCCGCTGCTCGATGGACATCGCCGGCGAGGAAGCAGTGCTCTCCGCCTATGCCGTACTGGCCCAGACGCGCTCCATCATCGTGGACCTGCTCATGGTGTGCGGCATGTCCCGCGAGTCAGCCGTGGCGCAGCTCGTGCCCACCTCCAAGCACCCGGCCTATCCGCCGGAGGTGTGGGAAGAGAACTAGGGCTAAAACTAAGGCTCAGACGTGCCGTCTAGGGCCGCACTATCTGTAGGTCTCGCAGGTGACGGTAAAACGTCACTCGCTTGACCGGCCGCTTGGCGCGGACTCCATCGACGCTGACGCTTAGCGACGGCCCCCCGGCCTGCACCGCCCTGCCCTGCACGACACTAGCTGGGTCGAGCTGCCCCGGCTGGGCAGGCTTGCGCAGTCGGGCGAAGAGCCCGCGGCGCGGCGCTGCGTCCGCCTCAAAACTCGTTACCGCCTTCGCCGCCACGATGCCTGGCGCGTCAGTCATGGGTACTAGCTTTGCCCCGAAGACCTCCTTCTCACGGTCTGCGCGCAGTAGTATGGCATCGTCGACGATAATTTCCCCGGTGATTTCCTCATTCGACCATTCCGCAATCGTTGCCGAACCGGCCACGGCAAGGCCCGCATCATTGCGGATGAGCGGCACCGGCTTGGCCGGGGCGGTCAGGGCAAAGGAGAGCGCCTCTTCGACAACCGCGACCTGGTCGGCGAGACTCTGGTCGGTTTCGTGTGTTTTCAGGCCCCAGTTCATCGCAGCGGTGGAGTACTCGCTGGTGGGGACGAAGCCCACCTCGGCCCACAGGTAATCCGCTCGCATCATGCGGGTCAGTACAGCGCTAAGCGCAGCATCGTTGCCGATCACCACGATGCGCAGCGACTCGTGCAGGAATGGGGCTTGCGGTGCTGGCCCCGGTGCGCCGAGATGGCTCACATCTGGCTGCGCGGCAATCTCATCCAGCGATGGGGTGGGGTCCTCCGGCAGGATTTCCTTGGCCAGTGCATCAATAGCCTTCAGCTCTTGCCGACTGGGAACCTCCGCGACGCAGAAGTGCTCGATACGTATTCCGTGCCGGGCAGTCTCAGTGAGTGCAGTGGTATGAGCGTCGGCGAGGTGGCCGCCGCAGTCTAAAAGCGCACAGATCATACAAGAAGCATAGAAGCGTTGGCAGAGCTTGGCTAAAAAGCTCCTTCAGCGACGTACAAGCAGCGGAGCTTTCCCCGGAAAAGTAGTGCACATCACATTCTGTCAGTAGGCTCCAAGGCAACGCCAAACTTCTTAATACTCAACTCTTCCACTCAATTCTTCTTTGTCTAACAGCTGGAGGTAATCACCATGTCCGCCCGTATGACAACCCTTGCGCTTGTTTCCACCGCTGGTCTCTTGATGAGCTCGTGCAGCTTCATCGGCGGCTCCCTGACAGAACCCGAGGAGCCGGCATTCACCGAGGCCGCCGCTGAGTCGACGACGAGTTCTGCGGCGACTACTTCTTCTAAGGCCACCTCGACGTCCAGCAGTGCATCCTCCTCAAGCGCCAACGCTGACTGCGACGAGAAGCAAGAACTCGAGGACACCAAACTCAGTAAGGTCCTAGAGAATGAAGAAGCCTACGTGAAGGGATCCACTGAGAAATTTGAAGACGTGAGCATCGGTGAGGATGAATATGATCCCTGTAAGTTCCTCAGCTACGTGGTGCTGGAAGGTGAGTTTGATGGGGAGGATGTCAAGGTTCCCGTCTTCTTTTCCAAGGGCGATCTCAGAGACGAGGATGCCCTCTTCATCACGTCCTCTTCTTTAGAGGTGAAGGAGGATGGTGAGGGGTATACCTATGAGTCCAAGACCGAAGGTGACATCGTCGGCGTCGAGGGCAAAGTAAACAAGCGTCCGGGCACCGAAGCCACGTCCATGGAAAATTCCTTCGACGGCGTGAACTCGGACATCTTCTTTATTGACGTCAAGTCAGAGCCCACCGACTCGGCGGATCTAGCCCAGGATGAGGAGGATCTCCGCGGCGAAACGCTCTTCGATATTTCCGCTGATGGCTGGAACTTGGTGTGCGGTATTGATGCGTCTGAAAAATCCATTGACTGTGCACATGGCGATGGCGGAGCCTGGGTCGTCAAAAGCGATAAGACTAACCTGCCGGAAGATATGGAATTCGATGTGGTGAGCCTCCGTCCGCTGGAGGGAGAAACCAGTTTCAACCAGGGCGGTGTCGACAACCTCCCAACTGATGGCAAGAAGATCGAAAGCAACGGTCTCTACCGAATTGGCGTCGATGACATCGAAGCCCAAATTGCCGTTGTTGACGATGGCGTCATTATCAGCACCCCAAACAATTCGAGGTTGATGTTCACCAATGACACTATCTTCATCGAAGAGAAAGACAAGGGCGACGGTGCTAATTCAAACACCGAAACCGCTTAGGAGGGCTTAAAGGAGATTCGAGACGAACCTCTCCCCGGTGTGACGGCGCATCATTTCCTGACGAGCTTGTCACAAACTCAACACTGCACCAATATGGCGGGTAAAGTAGGTGCGTATTTGACTTCAATAAATAGGAAGTGACACCAAACATGGCAGCGATCGTCATCGTCGGCGCCCAGTGGGGCGATGAAGGCAAGGGCAAGGCTACTGACATTCTCGGCGGCAAAGTCGATTACGTAGTGAAGCCCAACGGCGGTAACAATGCCGGCCACACCGTCGTGGTCGGCGGCGAGAAGTACGAGCTGAAGCTCCTTCCCGCCGGCATTCTCTCTGAAAACACCACCCCGGTCCTGGGTAACGGCGTGGTGATTAACCTGGAGGCCCTTTTCGATGAGATCGATGGCCTCGAAGCCCGCGGCGCTAACGCGTCGCGCCTGAAGATTTCCGCCAACGCGCACCTCGTGGCGCCCTACCACCAGACCTTGGACCGCGTGCAGGAGCGTTTCCTGGGCAAGCGTGCCATCGGCACCACCGGCCGCGGCATCGGCCCGGCCTATGCCGATAAGGTCGCGCGCATCGGCATCCGCGTGCAGGACATCTTTGATGAGTCCATCCTGCGCCAGAAGGTAGAGTCCGCCCTGGACATTAAGAACCAGATGCTGGTGAAGATGTACAACCGCAAGGCTATTGAGCCGGAGCAGGTTGTGGATTACTTCTTGAGCTACCGCGAGCGCCTGCGCCCAATGGTTATTGAAGCCGAGCTGGAACTGAACCAAGCTCTTGATGAAGGCAAGCACGTCCTGATGGAGGGCGGCCAAGCTACCATGCTGGACGTTGACCACGGCACCTACCCGTTTGTGACGTCCTCGAACCCGACTGCCGGCGGCGCTGCTGTGGGCTCCGGTATTGGCCCGACGCGCATTACTACCTCCCTGGGCATCATCAAGGCCTACACCACCCGTGTCGGCGCTGGTCCTTTCCCTACGGAGCTTTTCGACAAGTGGGGCGAGTACCTGCAGACCACCGGCGGCGAAATCGGCGTCAACACTGGCCGCAAGCGCCGCTGCGGCTGGTACGACTCTGTTATCGCCCGCTATGCCACCCGCGTCAACGGCTTCACGGATTACTTCCTGACCAAGTTGGATGTGCTCACCGGCATCGGTGAGATTCCTATCTGTGTGGCTTATGACGTTGATGGCAAGCGTTACGACGAGATGCCGCTGACCCAGTCTGAGTTCCACCACGCCGAGCCCATCTTTGAGACCATGCCGGCCTGGGACGAGGACATCACTGGCTGCCAGACCTTCGAGGAGCTCCCGCAGAAGGCACAGGATTACGTCCTGCGTCTGGAGGAACTCTCCGGCTGCCGCATCTCCTATATCGGTGTCGGCCCCGGCCGTGACCAGACCATCGTGCGCCATGACGTCATGCAAGACCAGTAAGGCGCAGGCCGGTCCAAGATAAACCAACCTTAGGAACTGCCTAACGGCGACGGCGTTCCGTAGAAACAGTGCAACAACCACCGCCTCGTTTCTCCCACAGTATCGTGGACACAATTGTCGATATGCACGATACGGGGAGAGCGGGGCGGTTTGTGTTTCTGTGACAACATTTGTGCGCTCAATATGCCCTGCTTGGCGGCGCCTCCCGCAATCCCACCTGGCACAGCCTTGTATAAAACACCCCCGTTAGGAGTGCATTCCTGGGGCAAATGCTGCCAAAGTGACAATGTGATCTATTCAACAACTGCAGCCGCGTGTCGCAGTTGTTTGAAAAGAGCAGGTCAAACATGTGCTTTTTCTGGTCGACGACAGAAAGCTCCGTTCATGAAATTTTCAGGATGCCGTACGGTTTCTTTAATTCGTGAATGGGGCTAACATTGGAAGCTAGTTTGTTCATAGACCTTTGGGACCTCTGACCTTCTTCCAAGGTGTCTGAAATGAGCTGCTCTCGGTTGCGTAAGCCGGTTTTATCCCTTGCGCGGTCACGTCTCCCTAGCGTGATCACTCTTTCAAGACTTAAGGAAAGGACTTCTTGGTATGAACAAGAAGGAAATTAAGAGTACTGCTGTGCGCCGTCGCGGCACTACCATTGCTGCCGCTGCTCTCTCCGTGGCGCTGGTGGCGCCGTTTGTACACCCAGTTGTTTCCCCGCAGTCTGCAGCAGAAGCTCAGGCTCAGACTTCGGGCACGGTTGCTGCTACTCCGGTTACGGATCCGACCAAGATTATTGAAGCGGATGGTATCGCCAACGGTTACATCGGTAGTCGCTTTGATATGACCAACGCGCTGGCTACGCTCTCTGGTGTTGTCGGCCTGAAAGAAACGAGTGCGTCGAGTTCCCTCAAGGGGACTATGGGCATCAACGACGCCACCGTTTACATGCAGTTCAAGGATCGTGACGGCACGATTTCGCCGATTTTCTCCACGAAGTCTCACCAGCTTGGCAGCTCCAGCGGTAACTACGTGTTTGATCTTCGTGCGAAGGGCGAGGATGGCAACCTGCTTTCCCACCCGGACAGCGAGGTTCCGGGTGGTGAGTACTCTTTCGTCGATGCGAACGGCAAGCCGCACCTCTTCCGCGCACTCCGTGGTCAGGAATACCGCATTTGGGTCGATTCTCCGCTGAAGAACGAGGAAACCGGCAACGACCTGACTTACGTTCGCCAAGCTGGTGGCGGTGTGCCCGGTGCGTGGGCGCCGGTCACCCAGGGCACCGCAAACGGCGCGTTCTACTTTGAGAACTACAACATGCAGCGTACCGGTGTCTTCTTGGAAGAGCGCGCGCCGAGTGTTGACGAGAAGTCCTACATGGTGAGCCCGGACTTTTCCATGGATGAGGAAGGTTGGGCCCAGCCTTCCGGCACTAAGGCTCCGCGTTTCTCTTACTTTGGTCGCGTGTGGTCTGACGCTGAAGGCGGACCTGACCGTAATGAGACCGGTCCGCTCTACTGGTGGAAGGGCGATCAGCCGATCGAGGGTGCAAAGGTCTACGCCTCTGTGCTTTCCGACGAGGGTGTTGCCGAATTCGAGCGTCTAGCCATTGCCGATAAGCCATACCGTGAGCAGGCTGCCGCCACGAAGAGCATGATCGAAAACATGCGAGCTAACGGCAAGGAGCCGATCCTTAAGACCGTTGGTGCCGAAACCAATGCGGATGGCCGTTACACGATCCGCATGGGCGATGACATCGGACGTCGTATGAAGGATTACACGTACATCTGGGCTGAGAAGGACGGTAAGGTCCTCAACTCCTTCAGCGGCTTCCCCACGCCTGTCTTCCAAAGTGTAAATGCCAACTCGGGTGAGAACCCGAACTCCGACGGCGCAGTTGGCATTGCAAGTTTTACCAACCACCGTTGGTACAACATCAACTTCGCTGAGGTTCAGGCCGACATCGTTAATTTGGACATCGTTAATTACGATTCCTTCCTCAACCCGGCAGACCTTCCGGAAGGCATCAACAACCTTGAGCCGGCGAACATCAAGTTGACGGGCGCGCTGCCGTTCTCCGGTAACAACAAGATCCGCTGGATTGGTCCGGACGGTAAGCAGATTGGTGAAGACTGCGCGGTCGACACCCTAGCGGACGCAGCAAACTGCTCCCTGGCTCCCGAAGATTTCAATAACCCGGGCACCTATGTCGCACAGCTGGTGAATGCTTACGATGTCGTGGTTGGTCAGGATTCCTTCATTGCGGTGGATAAGGTTCGCCAGAACGGTGAATTTGAGCCGCAGTACGAGGACGCTACTGTTCCTGCCGGTAAGAAGACCACAGTGGATGCTCCGAAGGACAAGGACGGCCAGGAGATTCCGGAAGGAACCACCTTCGAGCCGGGCGGTCAGGTGACTGATCCGGAGGGCAACAAGGTCGACAAGCCGGAGTGGATCACGGTTAACCCGGATGGCTCGATCGAGGTCGAGCCGCCAAAGGATGCGAAGCCTGGCGACTACACGATTCCGGTCGTCGTGACCTACCCGGATGGTTCCCGCGAGACCATCGAGGCCAAGGTCACGGTTGAGAAGCCGGATGCTCCGGAATCCAAGAAGACCACCGTTGATGGTGATGTGAAGCCGGTCGATCCGTCGAATGATCCGCAGGACACTGGTGTCAAGGTCACCAACCCGGATGATGACACCAAGATCTCTGCTAAGGATGAGGATGGTAAGGACGTCCCGGTCGAGATTGACGAGGACGGCAAGGTCATCGTCACTCCGGGTACCGACGTTGACGGCCCGATCACGGTGACCATTACGGATCCGGATCTGCCGGACGGCAAGGTTGATGTTGAAGTTCCGGTTAACGGCCACGAAAAGGGCAAGGACGACAACGGTTCCGAAGAGACTCCGGCGCCAGATGCTTCTGTGGTGACGGATAAGGTCACTGTTG
>NZ_KV803653.1:0-706 GCF_001811145.1 Corynebacterium sp. HMSC062A03
GTTACCGTCACCGTTGAGCAGCCGGATGCTCCTGACACCAAGCAGAACGAAGAGTTCGATCCGGTGTACGACGGCGGTACGGGTAAGCCTGGTGAGGACGTCAAGATCGACGAGCCTACCTTCAAGGACAAGGACGGCAACCCGACTACTGCTCCTGATGGCACCACGTTCGCCCCGGGTGAAGGTACTCCAGATGGTGTGACCATTGATGAGAACACCGGTGAAATCACCGTTACCATCCCTGAGGATGCTACCCCTGATGACAAGATCACTGTTCCGGTTGAGGTGACTTACCCGGATGGTTCCACCGACGAGGTTGACGTCACTGTCACGGTGACTGAGAAGGACGCTACCCCGGTAACGCCAGTTGCTCCGACCGAGAACAACCCGTCTACGGGTGCTTCTGCGGACGACCCGGCATCCTGTGAGGAGCCGCCGTACGTCACTGTTGAAGAGACCGAGGGCGTTGAGTACAAGGTCACTGTCGACGGCAAGGAGCTGACCCCGGACGCAGATGGCAAGTACGTCTACGACTACGGTCAGACGGTCAAGGTTGAAGCGTTCCCGACCGAGGGCTTTACCTTCCCGGAGGGGGCCCAGACGACGTGGACTTACACGACTCAGCAGAATGAGGTTTGTGACGCTCCTGATACCAAGCAGAATGAGAACTTCGAGCCTGGTTATGAGGATGGTTCTGGTAAGCCTG
>NZ_KV803654.1:0-1362 GCF_001811145.1 Corynebacterium sp. HMSC062A03
TTTTTCGGTGCAAGATGAGCTCGCGGCCTATCAGCTTGTTGGTGGGGTAATGGCCTACCAAGGCGTCGACGGGTAGCCGGCCTGAGAGGGTGTACGGCCACATTGGGACTGAGATACGGCCCAGACTCCTACGGGAGGCAGCAGTGGGGAATATTGCACAATGGGCGGAAGCCTGATGCAGCGACGCCGCGTGGGGGATGACGGCCTTCGGGTTGTAAACTCCTTTCGACAGGGACGAAGCGTAAGTGACGGTACCTGTATAAGAAGCACCGGCTAACTACGTGCCAGCAGCCGCGGTAATACGTAGGGTGCGAGCGTTGTCCGGAATTACTGGGCGTAAAGAGCTCGTAGGTGGTTTGTCGCGTCGTCTGTGAAATTCCGGGGCTTAACTTCGGGCGTGCAGGCGATACGGGCATAACTTGAGTGCTGTAGGGGAGACTGGAATTCCTGGTGTAGCGGTGAAATGCGCAGATATCAGGAGGAACACCGATGGCGAAGGCAGGTCTCTGGGCAGTTACTGACGCTGAGGAGCGAAAGCATGGGTAGCAAACAGGATTAGATACCCTGGTAGTCCATGCCGTAAACGGTGGGCGCTAGGTGTAGGGGGCTTCCACGTCTTCTGTGCCGTAGCTAACGCATTAAGCGCCCCGCCTGGGGAGTACGGCCGCAAGGCTAAAACTCAAAGGAATTGACGGGGGCCCGCACAAGCGGCGGAGCATGTGGATTAATTCGATGCAACGCGAAGAACCTTACCTGGGCTTGACATACACCAGATTGCTGCAGAGATGTAGTGTCCCTTGTGGTTGGTGTACAGGTGGTGCATGGTTGTCGTCAGCTCGTGTCGTGAGATGTTGGGTTAAGTCCCGCAACGAGCGCAACCCTTGTCTTATGTTGCCAGCATTTGGTTGGGGACTCATGAGAGACTGCCGGGGTTAACTCGGAGGAAGGTGGGGATGACGTCAAATCATCATGCCCCTTATGTCCAGGGCTTCACACATGCTACAATGGTCGGTACAACGCGCAGCGACACTGTGAGGTGGAGCGAATCGCTGAAAGCCGGCCTTAGTTCGGATTGGGGTCTGCAACTCGACCCCATGAAGTCGGAGTCGCTAGTAATCGCAGATCAGCAATGCTGCGGTGAATACGTTCCCGGGCCTTGTACACACCGCCCGTCACGTCATGAAAGTTGGTAACACCCGAAGCCAGTGGCCTAAACTTGTTAGGGAGCTGTCGAAGGTGGGATCGGCGATTGGGACGAAGTCGTAACAAGGTACCCGTACCGGAAGGTGCGGGTGGATCACCTCCTTTCTAAGGAGCTTTATTTGTGGCACCAGTTGGTGTCTTTAAGCATGTGAGTGTTTT
>NZ_KV803655.1:0-58879 GCF_001811145.1 Corynebacterium sp. HMSC062A03
ACAGAGACTAAAACAGCACTAGCCACCCCGCAACTGGAAGAGCAAATAACCTGCTCACAGACGGGATGAAACACCGACCAAGGGCGGAGAGAGGGTTGGCTAGGGCTGGTTGAACGGTGACTGGGGGGACGGGAGATAGGCCTCAGAAAGGGGAGAGCCTTTCGGGCCGACAGGCTTGGGCGGTGGGGTCGTCGCTAGTACAGCGCCGGTTTAATCGCGTCCCACGCCGGCTGCAATTGCTTGCCAAACATCACCCAGTCGTGCACCCCGGAGTCGAGGTAGTCGGTGGTGTGGGGGAGGGAGGCGTCGTCAAGCGCGGCGGAAAACTCCTCCGTACAACGTTTCGACCCGGCCTCCAGCAGGGTGCCGCCGATGCGATCATCGAGGGATTTGTTAGGGTAGGCCGCCATCTCTTCATCCGTCCATGCGCCAGTGGCAGCGGAAAGATAGAGCGTCGTCCCGCGCAGCCCCTCCGGGTGAGCCATCACGTCATTGCGCAGCCAGTCCGGCGAGCCGTGCGGGCCCCACATGTTCCGCGGGTTGCCACCGAGGCTGCCCACCGTCAGGTCAACCGTTCCTTGACCCACCGTGCTCGTCGTGGAATAGCAACCGGAAATTCCCGCCACCGCATCGAAGAACCCCGGGTGGTTGTTGGCCATCATGACCGCGCCGGACGCGCCCATCGACAAGCCGATGATCCCGCGCTTGCCGTTGTGGTTCAGCTCCGCCTCAACCACCGGCGCAAGCTCCTGCGTGACGAAGGTGTTCCATTTGTGGCGGCCCAACTTGGGGTCATCCTCGTTCCAGTCGGTCCACATGGAACCAGCGCCTTGGGAGGGGATGACGATGCTGGCGTCGGAGTCGCCGAAAACGCGCTTCAGATGCCCCTTGGTGATCCAGTTGGAGGTTTCCGGGGAGTCGACACCTTCCAGGAAGTACACCACCGGGCCGCCGCTGCCGAGGACGACGTCGACGGGAATCTCACGTCCCATGGACGGCGAGGCCACGAGCCACTTTTCCCGGCCAGGCTCATCGGTCGGGGCGCGGGAGACAACGGACGCCGTGCTTATCGACGCATCCACCGGGTACGGATACCCTTCCTGTTCCGATGTGAACAGATCAGTGAGAAGGTGCGAGGAGGAACCCATGGCGTTGAGGATACTGAACGTTGCGTCCACGCCCCATCGAGAGGATTGCTCATCGCGGCTGGATTCCTGGTAAGCAGGGGCAGAAGACATGAGAAGTGCGCTGCTCAAAAGCGCAGAGAGAAGCTTCATAGACCGTTACTTTAATACAGTTTCCGGTATGCTCGGCGCACATGCTCGGAAAGGATGACACCATGAAGATGGCCCCGCGCCACCGTCAGCAACTGCCACCGCTTCCGATGGTTTCCGCCAAGCTCGGAGAGCGGTTGGCCAGCCAGGTGTTCGTGGAGGAAGGCTGGGAGCTGCTTCCGGAGTTGCAGGCGTTCCGTCGCGATATGCATCAGAACCCGGAGGTGGGGCTGCACCTGCCGCGGACGCAGGAGAAGGTGCTCGAAGCTCTTAAAGGCTTGCCTTTGGAAATTCAGCTCGGGCGCGACTTAAGCTCCGTCGTCGCGGTGCTGCGCGGCGGCAAGCGCGGAGAGCGTCCCGTCTCGGTGCTGCTGCGCGCGGACATGGATGGTCTTCCGGTGCGCGAGCAGACGGGCAGCCCTTTCGCTTCGACGAATAACAACATGCACGCCTGCGGCCACGACCTGCACACGGCCGGGCTGATCGGCGCGGCCAAGATGCTCTGCCGCCACCGCGAGGAGCTGTTGGGCGATGTCATCTTCATGTTCCAGCCGGGCGAGGAAGGCCCGGGTGGTGCGCAGCCGATGATCGATGAGGGCGTGCTCGACGCTGCTGGCCGCCGCCCCATCGCCGCCTACGGTTTGCACGTCGGCCCGCAGGATCGGGGCACCTTCCACCACATCGCCGGCCCGATGATGGCCTCGTCGTCCAACCTAGGGATTACCGTCTACGGCAAAGGTGGGCATGGCTCGCGCCCACATGATGCTATCGATCCCGTCGCGGCCTTGGCGGAGATCCAGGTGGCGCTGCAGGTGGCGCTGACCCGGCGCTTCGACGCGAACTCGCCGATTGTCATCACGGTGACCAACTTGCGCGCGGGCGACGGCGCGGTCAACGTCATCCCGGACAAGGCGGAGCTGGGCGCGACGGTGCGCGTGCTTCGCGACGAACACATCGATGCCGTCCGCCAAATGATCATCGAGGTCTCAAGCTCCGTGGCGGCCTCGCACCGTTGTACCGCAAAGGTGGACTTTGAGGTTTTGTATTCGGCGACGAAGACCTCACAACGCGAGGACCAATTCGCGGCGTCGTTGTGGGCCGGGATGTTCGGGGCGGAAAACGTGCTGACCATGGATACGCCGATGATGGCCTCGGAGGACTTCGGCGCGGTGTTATCCCAGGTTCCGGGCACCTTCATGTGGTTCGGTACGGGAGATCCGCACACCCCGGAGCACATGCGCGAGTGGAACCACTCGCCGCTGGTGCGCTTCGATGATTCCGTTCTGGGGGATCAAGCTGCGGCCTTGGCGGCGGTGGCCTTTGAGCGCCTCGCCGCCGAGGACGCCCATCCCTCCCCGGCGACGAAGGCTATGCGCGCACCGGTGCAGGGGACAGGGCTGGATGCACAGCCGCCTTCTTCCGCAGCGCAATAACGCCCCAGATGGTGGCTATCCACACGGCTAGCACGACGACCATGCCGGCGAGGAGGGGCCAGATGGCGTCGTCGAACGCGGTGCTTAGCGACGGGAAGAGGTTGTTCGTCACGTGCACCGCGATGGCGGCAATGAGCCAGCGCACAGGCTGTTTCTGGGATAGGCCATAGGCGCTAAGCCCGGTGAATAGCGAGTGGGAGAGCGGGTTGGACACCAGGCGGATGACCACCGCTGAGAGCGCGCCGGCGGTATCCGAATCGAGGTTATCCACCGTCATGCGCGTAAAGGCGGTAGCGTCCTCACCCGCAGTGAAACCGATGCCCACGGCCACGCCCACGAAGACGTAGTCGAGCCAGTTGCGGGGCCGGATAACGCAGGTGCAGATGAGCACTACGCCGAGGAATTTCAGCACTTCTTCGTTGAGCGGCGCGTACCCGGCAGCGCCCAGCCAGTCCAGGCCCGCGCGGGCAAGGAGGTGCGTCATGTTCGTATTGAGCTCCACGGCGAGCCCGGAGACCGCGAAGCCCCACACCACGCCGTGCGCAATTCCTGGGCGGCGGCGCAGGAGGAACAGCGTGAGGGAGACGAGTACGGCGGCGAAGACCACAGCAGTCAGCGCGCTGGCGGGTAGGAAGGGTTCGCGGGTGCAGTGGAAGGCGGACACGGCCAGCGCGCCGAGGGCCAGCAGATAGTACAGGTACTTCATGCATCCTCCTTCTGAACGCGGTCGGCGAAGTCACGTGCCTTCGGTCCGTCGATGTGGAGGAAGGAGACGGTGTCGTTGTGCGGGTCAGCCAGCGTGATTCCGTCCTCGTCGGAAACGCGGTAAAGCTCGGCAGCCTGGGTGGTGATGGGGGCGTCGGTGAGCGCGCGCGTCCCGGTGAAAGAGCGGTGCTGGCGCGGCAGGTACGTGTCCACCTCGTGGGAGGAGCTGCCTTCCTCAGAAATGATGGTCGCGCTCCCGCAGTTCCAGGTCTGCGAGGAGGCGTACGGATCCTCCGGGCATTCAAGCCCCGGGATACCGCGCACGGGCGTGGTGTCGGGAGTGGGGTCGGGGAGGAGGGCGTCGGCAAGCGGTACTGCGGCGAGGACGCCGATGCAGGAATAAATCAGTGTGTTTTTCATGATTTCGACCCTACGAGCTGCGATTTTGCTCCGGTATCCTCCGCAGGGAGGATTTTCCGGATCTTGACAATGCTGACAATCGTGGCGCCCCACAGAGAAATGAGAATGATGAGGGCGGCAAAGACGGGCCACAGGGCGTTCTCAAGGGCGATAGTGACAGACGGGCCAAAGTTGGCAGCGAAGTGCACCGCCATGGCAAGGAGCAACCATCGCACCGGCTGCTTGCGGGCGAGGCCATAGGCGGCAATTCCGGTAAAGAAAGAATGCATGAGAGGGTTCGCGATGAAGCGGACAAGGACCGCCATCAAGGTGCCCTTGATATCGGAATCCAGGTTCTCCAGCGTCAAGTTGACGTAGTAGACGACATTCTCGCCCACACTAAAGCCCATGCCTACCGCCACCCCGACGAAGACGTAGTCCGCCCAATGACGGGGCCGGATGATGCACGAGCAGATGAAGAGGACGCCGAGGAATTTGAGTAGTTCTTCGGGGAGCGGGGCGATACCGGCCTCGACCAGCCACTCCGGGAAGAAGCGGATGAGGAGGTCGTTCATGCATTTGTTGAGCGAAGCTGCGACCCTGGTGACCGCGATGCCCCACACCACGCCATGCGCAATGCCCGGGTACTTGCGCAGAATCAGCAGCGTGAGACCAATTGCCACGGTCGCGTACAACACTGCGGCGAGCGCACTTGTAGTGACGAAAGCACCTTGGGAGAAACCATAAGCAGCGCTCACGAGCCCGGCGGCGGTGAGCAGTTCATATAAAGTCTGTGTTCTTCTCATGCGGTTTAGGCTATGAACCGTGCCCGGGGTGCCGGTATCCTCCGCAGGGAGGATTTTCCGGAACGCAGGGAGAACTATCGTGGCAACAATGACAAGCAAGACGCGACCACTGTGGATCACGGTGCTGCTCATTCTGCTCTGCGTGGTGGCGGATATGGCGGCATGGATCCCCCATATCGAAAACTTCGAGGGGACGGATCAGGAAGCCCTTGTTATGGGCTTGATGGGTCTATTTAGCTTCGCCACCTGGATTCTGCTGCCCTTCGCCCTGCACCACTCGCGGCGGGAGCGCAACATCCACGAGGAGTACCCCGGCCACCCGGTGGTGCTGGTTGCGGCTCTGTTCGTCCTGGTACTGGGCGGGTTTCGCCCACTGTCGCTGTCAGTGCTGGTGGTGTTGATTTCAATCATCTCGCGCGGCCGACTGCGGTGGTCCCTGGCGGGGACGGCGGTGTTCGTGGCCTCGTGTGTGACCGTTATCTCTGTGCCTTACATTCGGATGAACATCTTCGCGACCTTTGGTTACGTGTTCTATGGATGCATTTTTCTTATCGTTGCCTGGATTACGGGCTCGGTGCGCGCGCAGCGCCGCCAGCGCGAGGTCACGCTGGTCAGCCTGGCGGAGCTCAACGAGGACCAGCTGCGCTCCCGCGAAGAGCGGGCGCGCCTGGAGGAACGCAACCGCATTGCGCGCGATATCCACGATTCCCTCTCGCACAGGCTTAGCCTCATTTCCGTGTACGCGGGTGGCCTGAGCTACCGCAAGGATGCCGACCCAGAGCGCATCGCCGAGGCGGCAGACACCATCCAGTCGGAGGCCAAGGCCGCCGTGGAGGACCTGCGCGGGGTTATCAAGGCCCTCCGTGTGGACGACCGCGTGGATCCGCGTGCCACCATTGAAGAACACATCGAGCGCGCTCGTGCGGCGGGAACGAAGGTGCGCTATGAGAAAGGGGACGCGCATGAGAGCATCGATAGGCTTAGCACGATGGCAGCTCACACGCTGGGCCGCGCCGTGCAGGAGGGCCTGACCAACGCGCGCAAGTACGCGCCGGGGCAGAAGGTAAGGCTCACCGTGGAGAACGAGGAGGATAAGGTGCGGGTGACCATGCAGAATAAGAAGGTGACGCACCAGCCGAAGTCCGGCGGCGGCAATGGCCTGTTGGGGCTGGAGGAACGCGCCCGGCTGGCGGGAGGCACCTTCACAGTGCTTGACGACGCCTCCACCTTCACCTGGGTCCTCGAACTCCCTGAGGAGGCACACGCGTAATGATTTCAGTGGTATTAGTCGATGACGAGCAGGCGCTGCGCCGCGGCATTCGGTTCATCCTGGAGGGCGCCGCAGACATCGAGGTGGTGGCCGAGGCCAGCAATGGCCGCGACGGCGTGGCGCGCGTGACGGATCTGCGGCCCGATGTTGTCCTCATGGATATCCGCATGCCCGTCATGGACGGCATCGAGGCGGCAGGGCAGCTGCGCGCGAGCGCGCCGGATATACCGGTGGTCATGCTCACCGCTTTTGATACCGACGAGTTCATGGTGGATGCGCTGCATGCTGGGGCAATGGGCTTTTTGCTCAAGACCATCGAGCCGGAGGGCCTGGTCTCTGCGGTTCGGGCCGCTGCCACGGGGCAGCAGCTGCTGAGCCCGCAGGCTCTGAAGAACCTTCTGGCGCTCAAGCGTCCTGCGCCGGAGCCGGCAGAGGTGGAGGTGGTTGAGCCCTGCCCGCTAGAGGGCTTAAGCCAGCGCGAAAACGAGGTGGCGGAGCTGGTGGCCCAGGGCCTAGACAACCAAGAGATTGCCGGACAGCTCTACGTCTCCGTGACCACGGTGAAAACCCACATCAAGCACATCTTGGACAAACTGGGCGGTACCAATCGGGTGCACATTGCGATCGCGGTGTTGGAGTCGCGTTAGCGCCGGAAGAAAAACGCGGAGATCAGGCCGATTAACGCGATGCCGACCACGATGATGGATGCTACGGGCCAGTATTGGGGGTAGTACTTGAGCGTATAGCCGAAGACCTGGCCGTCGTCGAACTGGCGGGCAAGCGCGATGGGCATCCACCACAGCTTCGTGAGAGTCAGGACCGCGCCGAGGAGGCCGGTGATAAAGCGGCGGGTACTGCGCAGGAAGAAGCTGGCCGCCACGAGGAGAACACCAACAATCGTGAGTGCGAAAAGCAGAGGCGTATCCACGGCGAGCGGCGAGCCATTAATGAGGAACTCGTGGTCCACTTCGTGCTGTTCGATAAGGGTGTAGCCGTCGAGGACGACGTTTTCAGGCAACCCCATTTATTTTTCCTTCTGTTCGGTGTCTGGCTCGTAGCCATCGGCCCAGGTATCGGTGTCGAAGTCGTAGTCTACATTCTCGCCCTTTTCATCGGTGCGCTGGTACCAGTCCGTGTAGCGGTGCGCTGAGGAGTCGAAGTCGGAGCCGGCACCGCGGCCCTCGTCGGCGTGCTCGATGGATAGCTCGAAGTCATCGCCGTGCTCCTCGATGCCGCGCACAACGGCGTTTTCCACCGCGGCACGCGCGTAGGCGCGGCGGATGAATACCGGGTCGGAGCGCAGGTCCTTGATGAAGGCCACCATCATGACCAGCAGGACGATGCAGAAGGGCAGGGCAGACAGGATGGTCAGGTTCTGCAGGCCGGTGAGTACGTCTTCGCCGCCGGTCAGCAGCATGACTACGGCAATGCCCATCATGCACAGGCCCCAGAAAATGACGATGAACTTGTTGGGGGCAGGGTTTCCCTTGGAGGACATGGTTCCCATGATGACCGAAGCGGAATCGGCGGAGGTGATGAAGAAGACCGCCAGCACCAGGATCAAAATGAAGGGTGTGATGCTGCTCAGCGGCAGGTTGTCGAACATGGCGAAGAGCACCTGTTCGCCGGAGGCGGAGCCATCAAAGTTGGGCAGGTTCTCGCGCTTAAAGGTGATGGCTGTGCCGCCGAAGATGGTGAAGGCCAAAATGAGGATGAGGGAGGGAGCGAAGACGGTGACGGCCGTGAATTCGCGTAGCGTGCGGCCGCGGGAGATACGGGCCACGAACATGCCGACGAACGGCGTCCAGGCAATCCACCATGCCCAGTAGAAGGCGGTCCAGTAGGACTGGAACTCGACTGTTTCATCGCCCCAGGACAGGCCTTTGGCCATCATCGGCAAAAGCTGGTCGATGTAGGTCACGATGCCGGAGGGCACGAGGTTGAGCAGGAGCAAGGTCGGACCGGTGAAGAAGACAAAGATGACCAAGCCGAGTGTCACCGTGATGTTGAAATTGGAGAGATAGCGCACGCCGCGGGAGACACCCGAGACCGCCGAGATGATGAAGCCGCAGCCAAGGACCGCAATGATCACGATGAGCACGGAGTTGGTCAGCGGGCCGGCGCCGCGGATGATGGATACTCCTTGGCCGATCTGGATAGCGGAAAGACCCAGTGTGGCGGCGGTGCCGAAGAGCGTGGCGACGAGGGCGAGGACGTCGATAAGCTTGCCCAGCGGGCCGTCGGTATCGCGGGAGCCGAACAGCGGCTTGAAAATGGAGGACACCAGAGGCACGCGCCCGCGGCGGTAGGAGGAATAGGCGATGGCTCCGCCGACCAGGGCGTACGCCGCCCAGGGCGAGATTCCCCAGTGGTAGTGCGCCTGGGCCATGGCCTGGTGCAGGGCCTCGACGCTGTTGCCGTCGACTGTGTGGGGCGGCGGGGTGAGGTAGTGCGACAGCGGCTCCGAGGGGCCGTAGAAGAAGATGCCGACGCCGATGCCGGCGCCAAACATCATGGCAACCCAGCTGAACCAACCGAACTCGGGCTCTTCGTCATCAGTACCGAGCTTGATGCGGCCTAGGCGGGAGCAACCGATGTAGAGCATGGTGGCTACGGCCATCATCATGGTGATGTTGAGCAGCCAGCCGGCGTTGGTGATGGCCCAGGAAAAAGCGGTGGAGGATGCGGCCGAGACGGATTCTGGTGA
The DNA here is from genome assembly GCF_001811145.1 of Corynebacterium sp. HMSC062A03. Lineage (NCBI taxonomy): Bacteria > Bacillati > Actinomycetota > Actinomycetes > Mycobacteriales > Corynebacteriaceae > Corynebacterium > Corynebacterium sp. HMSC062A03. The sequence continues at coordinate 8,595 of NZ_KV803655.1, forward strand.
GCTAATTCCCCACACGATGAAGGCTACGATGAAAGTAGCGGTGCTGAAAAAAGGGACCTTGTCAAGGGCGAAAGCGTTGCGTTGATCCTCCACACCGATACCCGGAACCAAGCCGGGGTGCATGTCGTGAGGATAGATGCCAACGGGTGGACCTGTAGATTTTCGAGTGTTCACCCTCACCATTATCGCAGGTGCGCACAATGACAGTGGTGTGAGCTAGGATGAAGGCACTTATTTCTGCGTCGATTGGAATGCCATGTCGCTGCCTAATTTTGATGAGAATGTCCGTGAGCTGGAGGAAGCCTTCGCTTGCTTCGAGCGCGTGGAGGAACACGTACTCGACCCGAACCTGTTGCTATCGGTGAAATAATTCGCGGGCAACCGGGGGTTGCCCGTGCTAGGAGGTCAGGACCGCATTTCCGCTGCGGTGATTTTCGCGATGAGCGTGTCCAGCTCCGCGCGGCTGGGCTGCGACAGCGGATTGACCACGCAGAAATCTAAGAGGAAGTAGCCGGCCGGTTGCAAGGCGGTGTGGCGCTCCCAGAATTCGCTGATATCGGAGTGATTGGTCGCCAGCGACTGGATGCTGCGCCGTTCCGAGAGCAACTCGTAGTGCAGGTCGCGCCGCTGTGCCAGCGCTTCCTCGGGGGTCTTGATGAGTAGTGCGCCGAGCAGGGCGGCCATCGCCTCGAAACAGCGCGTTTGCAGGCGGTAGTGGTTGGTCAGCTGGGCGCGCGGCTTCCACAGCCACAAGAAGAGCATCGCCACGACCACGGAGAGCCCAATCTCCGCCATACGCGAGCCGATGGTGTGGGCCATGTGCTCCGAAGAATTGCCCATCAGCAGTGCCAGGGGAGTGGAGAAGATGACGCATAGCGCGTAGTTCTTCACCACCAGAATCTCCGCGCAGAACTGGCAGAAGGCCAACGCGAGCACCAACCCCCAGCCGTGCGGGCTGAAAGAGGCAATGAGCGCAAAGACACACACGCCTAAGACGGAGCCCAGCATACGTTGCACACCGCGAATCGTTCCCGGAACCCGGTCCGGCCCCCACTGCAAGAGCAGGAGCACCGAGACCGCGCCCCAGTCCGGCCGGTTGAGCCCCAGCGCCATGCCAATGAACGCGGTGGCCAGGCCACCAAGCGCGATCTTTTCCGCTGTCACCACCGCGTGGGAATTGCCCACCGCGGCGCGGTAGAAGCGGTAGCGCATCGTCGGCTTGGTGTGTGGGATGCTGGTGCGGTCCGGGTCCACGTAGGTGGGGGAATCAGAGAGCTCATCCGAGTTGCCGCCGACCTGCTTGTGGTGAGCCACGATGCGCTGCTGCGCGGCTAGCGCGCGGTGCACCAGCTCCGCCTGGGCGGGGTGGCGGATGCGGCCGCCGCGGATGACGCCGGCGTCGGCAAGCGTTTGCCACGCCGTGGAAATGGCGGACTGCGCCTGGTGGTGGCGAGCCAGGAAATCGCTATCGGAGTTCACGAAGGCATCGGCGGCCTTCTCCAGCGCGGCCACCGCGCGGGTCTCCGGACCGTGCGGATCCCGGAAACGCGGCAGCATGCCCAGCACGTAGCTGGCCAACACGCCGGCCAGGCTCCACGCGGCCACCTCCCACGGCGAGACCCCACGCAGCATCGTGGAACCACCGGCCACCATCACGATGAAGAAGGAACCCGGCGGCGGCAGCCGCAGCGCATTCTGCACGAACGCGCCGATGGTTGCTAGAGCCACCGTAAACACCGCGGACAGCGCCAGCCCATGCACGCCGACGAGGGAACCGGCCGTGGCCGCCAGCGTGAGCAGTCCGCCAGCGGTGAGGATCACGCGGCGTCGCGTGCGGTAGGGGTGCCCCTCGCCGTAGATGACGGAGAAGGCGCCGGCGGAAATGAGCAGCACCGCATCCGGGTGGCCCGTCGCTACAGCGATCCCGCCGGGGATAATGATCGCCAACGCCGCGCGCAGGGCACCGGGCCAGCGGCGCGCGGAGGTGTTAAAGGCGGTAAAGAGCTGAAGTGCATTAGGACGTTGCGGCAGTGGGTGTTCCATATCGGGAGAACACCTTACTCGTTTCGCCGCGATCCACGAGCCGGCCGTCCTGCAGGACCGCCACCGTGGGGCATAAGTGGCGCACGACGTCGATGTCGTGGGAGACGAAAACCAGCGTCATATCCTTCGTTACGCGCTGTAGAAGCTCGAGGACCTGGGCCCGCGAGGTGGCGTCCAACGCTGACACGGCCTCGTCCGCCAGCAGAATCTCCGGTTTGCCCACTACGGCGCGCGCCAGCGAAATGCGTTGGCGCTGCCCGCCGGAGAAGTCCCGGGGATAGCGCTCGAAGCCCTCGATGCCGACCTCCCGCAGCACCGCCTCGGCTTCTTCGCGCGTCCCGCCGCCCTCGGCCACGATCTTCCAGATAGGCATGCGCGGGTTGAGCGAGCCCTTAGGGTCTTGGAAGACCATGTGCACACGCTTCTTCACCGCCACCGTCCCCGAGGTCGGCTCCGCTAGCCCCGTGAGCAGCTTGAGCAGCGTGGATTTGCCGGAGCCGGAACCGCCGACGATGCCGAGGCGCTCGCCCTCGCGGACGGTGAGGGAGACGTCGTCCAGCGCGGTCACCCCGCGGTAGGTCTTGGTCACGTTCTTGAGCTCGATGACGGGCTCGCCCAGGGTGGGCATGGGCGGCGGGGTGAGGTCGGGAGCGGTGAGCTCACCGATGCGCACGACGCGGTCGCACACGCGCTTGACGACGTCCCGGTCATGACTAATAAACAGCAGCGCTGTGTCTTCGCTGTCCGCGGCATCCACGATGGTGGAGAGGATTTCCTCCTGGGTGAAGGGATCCAGGGCGGTGGTTGGCTCATCGCAGATGAGGAGCTTGGGATGGCGGGCCATGGCCATCTCAATGAGCGCGCGCTGGCGTTGCCCGCCGGAGAGCTGGTGCGGGAAGCGGTTGAAGCCGGGGACCTTCATCAACGGGTCGAGCGCGGTCATGGGTTCTTGGAAGACCATGGCCAGCGGCAGCTTGCGCAGGTCACGGTCGCGCATGCTCAGCAGCTCCTGGCCGTTGAAGCGGATGGATCCGGTGGCCTGCAGGTGGTCGGGCAACAGCCCCATGATGGCTAGGGCGGTGAGGGACTTGCCGCTGCCGGAATCGCCGATGAGGCCGACGCGTTCGCCGGGTGCAATGGATAAGGAGATGGGGCCGACAGGGCCCACGCGCAGATCAGTGACGGTCAGCATGGCTTCCTAGCAGGTTGAATCCGAGGACGGTGCCGGCGATGGCCAGCCCTGGCCACAGCGCCTGGAGGGGGTGGGTGGCCAGGAGGGGCTGGGCGTCGTGCAGCATGCGTCCCCACGAGGCGGTCGGCGGGGCGGTGCCCAGGCCGAGGTAGGACAGGCCAGCCTCGGCGAGGACGGCCAGCGCAAAGTAGACGGAGGCCTGGATAGCCACGATGCCGCCGAGGTTGGGTAGGACGTGGCGCCACGCGATGAGCGCCGGCGGCACGCGTGAGATGCGGGCGGCCGCGATATAGTCCTGCGTCATAATCTGCAGCGTGCCGGAGCGCGTGACCCGGATGAAGGAAGGGATGCCGGCGATGCCGATGGCGATGGTCGCCGTGAGCGTCGACGAGCCCCACACCGCGCCGGCGACGATGGCCAGCAGCAGCGCCGGGAAGGCGAGTAGCAGGTCGGTGGCCGCCATGATGAAGCCACCACCGCGCATCCCGGCGATGATGCCGAGTGGCACCCCGATGAGCGCAGCGATGGCCACCGCTACCACTCCCACCAGCACGGTGATCTGGGCACCGGCGAGGATGCGGGAGAAGGTATCGCGCCCGAAGCGGTCGGTGCCCATGAGGTGCTCCAGGCTGGGGCCGGCCAGGCGGTCGGGGGAGATGAGGTTCGGGTCATAGGGCGTCCACACCAGAGAGACCAGGGCGAATAGGACAGTCAGGCCCACCAGAATATAGCCGGGCTTCATCGCGCCTCCTTCAGCCGCGGATCGATGACCCGGTAGGCCAGGTCCGTGAGCAGGTTGACGGTCAGCGTGAAAGTCACGAAAACCATGATGAGGGTCTGGACGGTGGTGAGGTCGCGGGTGGAGACGGCGTCGAGAAGCAGCGAGCCCAGACCCGGGATGACGAAGACATTCTCGATGACCACCGCGCCCACCACCAAGGTGCTTAACTGCACGCCGGTGACAGTGAGCACCGGCAAAGCGGCATTGCGCAGGCCGTGGCGGACCAGCGCCCCGGTGCGGGATTCACCCAGGGAGCGGGCGGTGCGGATATAGTCCTTGTCCATCTCCTCGCGGAGGGTGGCGCGCACGTAGCGCGTGAGCATGGCGCCTTGCACCAGTGCTAACGAGATGACCGGCAGGACGAGGTGGCTTAAACCCTCGCGCGGCAGCTGCCAGCCATTCGCCGGCAGCCAACCCAGGTGCACGGAGAAGACCGCGACCAGCAGGATACCGACTAAGAAGCTGGGCACCGCGATGCCCAGCTGCGTGGCCGCATTGAGCACAGGGAGGCGAAAGCGGGCGAGCAGGATGCCCATGGGAATAGCCCCGGCTAGGGCGAGGACAATGGCCAGCCCGATGAGCAACAGCGTAACCTGCGCGCGGTCAATCACCAGCGGAGTGATGTCCTGCTGCGAGGACAGGGAGATGCCGAAGTTGCCGGTCAACAGCCCTTTCATCCACTCTAGGTATTGGACGAGAAGCGGGCGGTCCAAGCCCATGGAGTGCGTTAGCTTTTCCACGGCCTCATCGGTGGCGTTGACGCCCAAAGCCACGCGCGCCGGGTTGCCGGGCACGGCCCGCATGAGCAGGAAAATGATGATGGAGGCAGCCCACATGGTGCCGAGGAAGCGCAGTATTCTCATCGCACGCCTCGCAGCTCAATGGCATCGGTGATTTGGTTCGGCTGCAGGCCGGTCAGGCCTTCGCGGTAGAGCACGATATTGGGCATGTTCATCAGCGTCAGGGCAGGCATGTCCTCCATGATCTGGTCCACGGCCCCTGTCATGTCATCCTGCTCCAACAGCGTGCGGGCCTGCGGCGAATCATAGCCGAGGTAATAGTCCGGGTTGCCAAAGATGGTGGGGATATCGCGCGGCTCGACGTGCGCGACGAGCGACATCTGATAGTCTTTCGCGCCCATAACTTGGCTCAGCCACACGGCGGGGAACTCTGCGGTTTCCAGCGTGACCTCAAAGCCCATCTCCTCCAGCTGGGAGTAGAGGAACTCGGAGAGTGTTTGCGCATAGGGCAGGCTCGGTACCGTGAGTGTGAGCGGCGTGCCTACTGCTCCGGCCTCCTCCATCAGCGCGCGGGCGCGCGCAGGCTCATAGGGGTAGTAGTCCTTCCCGCTAAACCAGGGGTCAGTCGGCGGGACGGGTGCTCCGCCAGTGTCCTGCGCGCGGCCTTCCCAGAGGATCTCGTTGGCCGCGTGACGGTCGATGCCATAGGCCACGGCGCGGCGCACGCGGGGGTCGTCGAAAGGTGCTGCTTGGTTATTCATGGACAGCAACACCTCGCCGTTCGTGGTGCCCACGGCGGTCTCGATGGAGTCATCGAGCGTGTCGAGCAGCTCCGGGTTCTGTACGCCCCACACCGCATCAACCCCGCCGGAGCGCAGGGCGTTAACCGCGGTCAGCGAATCCGGGAAGTAGCGGATGGTGATGTCTTCTTCCGCTGGGGTGCCCCAGTAGTCTGGGCGGGCGCGCAGCGCGATGTATTCGTTGGGGGAGAAGCCCGCGACGGCAAAGGGGCCGGTGCCCACCGCTTCGGTGGGAGTGCGCATAGCACCGATGGCGGTGCCCATGGACCATAACCACCCGGCGGAGGGCCGTTTAAGGGTGACGAGGAGCGTGTGATCGTCGACAGCCGTGGCGGATTCCACCACGTCCATCTGGGCGCTAATGCCGTTCGTCCACTCCGTTTTCACCGCGTTGATGGACCACGCGGCGGTGTGCGCGGTGAAAGCCTCGCCGTTGGAGAAGGAAGCCTCACGCAGGTGGAAGGTATAGCGTGTGGCCTCGACCTCCCAGGATTCGGCGAGCCCGGGGACAATCTCTCCCTCCGGGGAGATGCGCACCAGGGTCTCGTAGACGTTGCTCATGAGTGCTGCCGGGATGGCGGCGCCGCCGACGGTGGTGAAATCCAGGGAGGTCGCCGGCGTCGTGGTGGCCAGCGTCAGCGCAGAGGAGTCAGAATCAACCACTGCCGTGGAGCCGGCAGAACACGCGCTTAGCGACGCCCCCACGACCAGCCCCAGCGCACCAAGCCAGGCTCTCATCATCCTTCCGACAACTTGACCTCGAGCGGGGAGGTGCTTCCGCGCACGCTCGTCATGCCCAGCGTCAGGCGGTCCCCGAGGTACAGGATTTCGGTGCACTCGACGGGATGACCAGAGTGATCTGAGATGTCCAAGTGCAGGCGCCACAGCGGGGTGCCGGGCTCGACATTAAGGGAGCGCGCATCCTCCTCGCTGGCGGACGCGAGGGAGAGCTCGCGATTGACGTTGTCGAAGTCTACGCCCTGCTTACGTAGGTGATCGTGGATGGACTCGTTGTCGGCATCGAAGTTGAGGATGTGGCTGCCCACGTCCAGTGGGAAGAACATGCGCTCGATGGCGATGGGCATGCCGTTGGCGCTGCGCACGCGGTGCACAAAGATTACGGGGGAACCTGTCTCTACCCGCAAGAACTCGGCTTCCTGCTCGGAAGCAGGGCAGCGCCCCAGCCACAAGGTGGACGCGCCGGGCTCGAAGCCGCGCTCGCGCAGCCAGTGCGTCACGGAATAAATGGAGTCGAAGGACTCCGAGGTAAAACGGCCGAGGACGACAGAGCGGCGGCCGCGGCCGGAGGAGATGAGGCCTTCCGAGCGCAGTGCCGCGACGGCTTGGCGCACGGGGCCGCGGGAGGAGGAGAATTGCTCGCAGAGCTCGGCCTCGCTGGGCAGGAAATCACCAGGAGAAAGTTTCTTGCTGCGAATGAGGTTGCGCAGGTAATCAGCGATCATGCTGTGTTGTTGTGTACGGCGAAGGGCCACCGAAATTCTCCTCTATGTAGAACAACGCTGTGACGGGCAAAGATGTGCGTACGCGCGCCTGCGCGTACGCCTACATCTGCCACGCTTGTGCCAGGTTTGCCATATTACCCAACGCTGCCTTGTGGCTTGTGGATTGCAGGGAGATCATGAGCTCATCCGCCTGAGCCAACTTCTGGAAGTCGGTGAGGTACTCGCGCACGTGCTCTACATTTCCAACGGCGGAGTACTGCAGCATGCTGATGATCTGCTGGCCCTGAGGGGAGTCGATGATGCGGGCGACGTCGTCGTCGCTGAGCTGCCTGCCGCGGCTGACGAAAGCCTTCACGCGGCGGAAGCAGACCTTTTCGAATTCCTCCTCGGCGTCATCCCCCGCGGTGACGTTGACGCCGGCGATGACATAGGGCTCGGGGTGGGCCTCGGAAGGCTGGTAATTCTCGCGGTAATAGGCCGTGGCGGCTTCCAAGTGCTGCGGGGCGAAGTGCGAGGCGAAGGCATAAGGCAGACCGAGCTTGGCGGCCAGCGAGGCGCCGAAGAGCGAGGAACCCAGGATGTAGATCGGCACGTTGGTGCCGTGGCCGGGGATGGCCTGCACGCCGGGGACGAGGGATTTTCCAGAAAGGTAGCCTTGCAGCTCCTTGACATCCTCAGGGAAGCGCTCGGCGGCATTTCTATCGCGGCGCAGGGCGCGGCCCAGAGTCTTCATATCGGTGCCGGGTGCGCGGCCCAGGCCCAAGTCGATGCGGCCGGGGTAGAGCTCGGCGAGGGTGCCGAATTGTTCGGCGATAACATAAGGCGCGTGGTTCGGCAGCATGATGCCGCCGGAGCCCAATCGGATGCGCTCGGTCTTCGCGCCAATGTGGGCGATGAGAACCGCCGGGGCGGAGGAGGAAATAGAGGGCATGTTGTGGTGCTCGGTGTACCACATGCGCTCAAAGCCCAAGGCCTCCGCTTGTTGCGCCAGCTCGACCGACCTGGCCATGGACTGGGAAGGAGATTCCCCCGGGTAGATGGTGCAGAAATCGAGGATGGATAGGGCGGCGCGGGGCGTCATGAACTACTCACTTTTCTTCGACGAGGATGTAGATACAACGTCGATGATAACGCCGATGACGAATGCGAGGAGCGTGGGAACCACCCAGCCCAGGCCAACGTCTTGGCCAGGGGAGAAGCCAAGCGGGGCACCGAAGGAGGTGGCGGCGGACCACAGGACGGAAACCCACAGCGCCAGGCGGAAGCCCCAGTAGAAGGTGACCCACTTCTTAACTGCTGGTTGCAGAAGCGTCAGCGCGATCAGGGAGATAGCCGGCGGGTACAAGAACACGATGAAGGGAACCGCGATGGCGAGCACCGTATCCAGGCCTTGGAAGGCGAAGGCGATGGACAGCGCGGTAAATAGGCAAGCCCAGAAGTGGTAGGTGGTCTTCGGCACGAGCAGGGCGAAGAACTCCGAGGTGGCGGAAATCAGGCCCACGGCGGTGGTCATGCATGCCAGGATGACGATGGCGGAGAAGACGGCCTGGCCGACGTTGCCCATGGTGAGATTGGAGGCGTCGGCAAGCAAGGCGGCGCCGGAATCATAGGAGGAACCATTCGGCATGGTTTGTCCGATCCACGCCAGGCCCAGGTAGATAGCGGCAAGCAGCGCGCCGGCGATGACGGCGGAAGTGATGGTTCCGCGCAGCAGCGCACGGTCAGTAGAGAAACCTTTGGAGCGCAGCGAAGTCACGATGACGATGGAGAATGCCAGGCCCGCGATGGCATCCATGGTGTTGTAGCCCTCGAAGAGGCCTGTGACGAAGGGCGCGGAGGCGTACTCCTCAGTCGGGGTGCCGGGAACGCGGGGGTTGGCCAGTGTGGCCAACGTAATGAGGGCGGCGAGCAGGATGACCAGCGCCGGGGTGAGGAACTTGCCCAAGGTGTCAATGATGTTGTTGGGGCGCCAGGCCAGGGCTAAAGCGATGAGGAAGAAGACGACGTTGAAGGCGCCGTTGGCAAAGGTTCCCTCCCAGCCAAGCAGCGGGGTAATCGCGGTTTCCATGGATACCGCGCCGGTACGCGGCAGGGCGTAAAACGCGCCGATGGCCAGGTAGGCGATGACGGAGAAGGCCACGCCGAAGATCTTGCCGCCGTGGTTTCCGATATCCCGCACGGACTGGCCGGAAATGGCCACCGCGATCACCGCCAAGACCGGCAGGGCTACGCCAGCGGCGAGGAAGCCCATGGTGGCCGGCCAGAAGTTGGTGCCGGAGGAGACACCGACCTCCGGCGGGAAGATGAGGTTGCCCGCTCCGAAGAACATGGAGAAGAGCATGAGGGAGGCAACGATGACGATGCCGATGGGGGAGCTCGTCTTCGAAGCGGACTGGGCGGGGGCCTGAACGTCATTAATGGACATTTTTCTAAGGATAATGCCCATGACATGAGATGTAAATTTTAGCTAAATGCTTTCTCCAGCCGGTCGAGTGCCTCTTCGAGCAGCTCACGGGAGGTTGCAAAATTAAGACGGGCATGATGCTCACCGCCCGTGCCGAAGGTGACACCCTCGTTGAGGGCTACCTTGGCGTGCTCGCGCACCCAGGCCGCAGGCTTCGGGTTATCCCCAATGGCAGTCTCGCTAAAGTCCAACCACAGCAGGTAGGTGGCCTGCGGGTGGGAAGTCTTGAGGCCTGGAACGCGCTTGGGTAACTCCTCCACCAGCCAATCGCGGGTCTTCTTCAGGTACTCAATCTCCTCGTCAAGGAACTCCCCACCGTGGCGGTAGGCAGCCTCCGCAGCCAAGACACCGAGCGTGCCGGTGCCGTCCTTAGCCACGCCGGTCAGCGAGTTCCAGCGCTCGACATCCGCAGTATTGGAGAAGATCACCTGCGCGCACTTCAAGCCCGCGGTGTTCCACGCCTTGGACGTGGCGGTGACGGTAATAACGCGGTCGGACAAGGCGCCGAGCGGGATGTGGCGGCCTTCGTAGACGAGCGGGGCGTGGATCTCATCGGAGAGGATGCGGGCATCGTATTTATCTGCCAGCTCCACGAGCCCCCGCAGCCAGTCTTCATCAAAGACGATGCCCAGCGGGTTATAGGGGTGGGAGAGCAGGATGGAGCCGGCGCCGGCCTTAAAGGCGCGCTCGATATCGTCGAGCTCCAGCGAGGTCTCAATCTTCTCGCGCCCAGCGGTCCCCGGCAGCTCCAGCAGCGGCGGGTAAGAGGGGACCGGCACGGCCACCGCGCCCTCGGTGAAGTACTGCACGCCGAGCAGCAGGCCGCGGACAACGTCCCCGATCCAGAAGACGTGTTCTGGGCGCCAGCCATAGCGCGCTTCATAGAAATCCGCCAGTGCCGCGTTGAGCTCAGAGGCCTTGGGCGCCGGGGTGTAGCCGAAGGACTCGGCGTCGACAGCCTCTTGGATGGCCTCCTTGACCGCCGGTGCGGTGAGGAAGTCTGATTCAGCGATCCACAGCGGAAGGATGTCCTCGTCATAGACGGTCCACTTGCGGGTGCCGCGGGCAGAGAGTTCTTTCAGGCTAGGGAAATGCATGCGCCCCACCTTACTCGTCGGTGGCTTGGACGAATCCGTATTTTTTCAACCGTTGGCGGTCAGCGGCGGAGGCGGATTGGGTCAGCCGCAGCAGCTCGGCGTAGATGCCGCCCGATTGCGCCAGCTCGGCCGGCGAACCAATCTCGGAGATGCGGCCGCGGTCTAGGGTGATGATGGTGTCCACGTCCGCGATGGTGGACAGGCGGTGCGCGATGATGAGCGTGGTGCGGTTCTTCATCAGCTCATCCAAGCCTGCCTGCACGGCGCGCTCAGCCTTGGTGTCCAGCGCCGAGGTGGCCTCGTCGAGGACGAGGATGGGGGCGTCCTTCAGCATGGCGCGCGCCACGGCCACGCGCTGTTTCTGCCCGCCGGAGAGCTTGAGGCCGCGCTCGCCGATGACGGTATCGTAACCATCGGGGAATTCTTCGATGAAGCCGTGTGCATTGGCGCGCTTGGCGACGTCCACGATCTCCTCCATCGTGGCGCCCGGCTTGCCATAAGCGATGTTTTCCCGAATGGTGCCGGAGAAAAGATAGGACTCCTGGAAGACCACGCCGACCGAAGCGCGCAGGCGCTCCGCGGTAAGCTCCGCAGCGTCGTGGCCCAGTACCGTTAGTTTTCCCTCCGTGGGCTGGTAGAGGCCCAACAGTAGGTTGACCAGGGTGGACTTGCCGCCGCCGGACTCGCCGACGAGCGCTACCTTGTGGCCTTCCTGGGCGGCGAAGGTGATGTCGGCGACGACCGGCTTATCCGATTCATAGGAGAAGGACACGTCCTCGAAGGCGAAGACCGGGCCTTCGGTGGGGTGCAGCGGTTTAGCCGGGGTGAGGTCGAGCTCCGGCACGTCGGAGGTTTCAGCGGCGGCGACCAGCTGCGGGTTGACGGTGGGCTCCGGGATTTCCTCCATGACCTTGAAGTAGTCCTTGGAGCCGGCGATGGCGCGCTGGCTAACATCCACGATCCAGCTCATCATGAACACCGGCTGCTTGGCCATGTTCACCAGCTGCAGGAGCATGACCATGTCACCGATGGAGAAGTGGCCCTCCAAGGTGCGCCAGAAAATCAGGCCATAGATGCCTAAGAAGATCAGCGCCATGGCCGCGCCGCGCGCGGTGTCCATGGAATGCCACCAGCGCGACTGCGGCTTCGTCGTATCCACTACCGTGCGGTAGTGCGAACCGAAGGAAGCTAGCTCGCGGGCCTCGGCGACGAAGGACTTGGTCACCTTCACCTGTCCGATGACCTCCGCGAAGCGCCCATTGGCCACGTCGATGTTCTCGTTCTTAATGGCCTCAAACTTTTGCCAGCGCTCCGAGGTCAGCGCGGTGAGCCACATATAGATGGGGAAGAGCGCAGCCAGCAGGATGGCCAGCGGCCAGTAGTACACCGCGGTGATGACTAGCACCGCCGCGGCCTGGATGAGCATGACGAAGAAGTTATTGGAGAAGGACTGCAGGAATTGCGTGATATTCGCAATCGAGCGGTCCAAGCGCGCAATGATGGTGCCGGTAACCTGGTTGTCGTAATAACCTTGCGGCACGGAGAGCAGCTTGGCAAAGTAGCGCGTCGAAAGAATCTGGCGCAGGCGTGCGACCATCACATCGCCGATATAGCCGCCGATATTCTTCACCACGTTGCCCAGCGCGTCCGCCACAAAGAGTGCTACGACCCACCACAGAATGGTGCGCAGTGGTCCGCCTGCGACGACGGTATCGGTGGCTTCGCGGAGGATGAAAGGTGTCAGCAGCGACAGAATCGCGGTGACTGACGCGGTGATAAGGACGCCAAGATAGAAAGGCCACAGAGCGGAGGCGCTGCGGACGATGCGGAGAATAGAGTTCATCGCCGGCCGATGTTACGCCCTTAATAGGAATATCCAACCCGTCGACTAAGGTAGGGGAGAAACCGAAATCGTGATGGAAAAGGATCCGCGGTGAAGAAATACCTCCCCCTAGCGTGCGCCCCGCTGTGCCTGGCTGCCTTGTCAGGCTGCAGTATCCTCCAGCCGCCGGACGTGGGTCCGCAGGACAACATCGTGGTCTCCAGTTCGGAGCCGCCGACCTTTGAGGCCAAGGACGTGGACGCTCACGAGGTCACCTCCGACTTGGCAGCCCCCGTTAAGGACGAGGGCCTCAACGTGGAATTTGAGCTGCAGGGCCTGTACTCCGGCGGTGGCGGAACGGTGCTGACTGTGAAGATTCACAACCTCAACGAGGTGCCGATGCCTGTCGACGCCCTCCCGGAACCCACCCTCGAGCGTGCCGACGGCAACGGCGGCTGGGCCACCGTGGATTCGATTGATGTTGACCCCGCTGTCCACCCGGATGTGGCCGCGCCGGGCCTGGATCACCCGCTGGGCGCCGGTGCGTCCACCAACCTTCAATATGTCTATAACGTTGCCCCAGGCAACCTCTGGAACGCGCGCTTTAGCATTGGCAACGTGCGCTATGTAGGAGACCTCAATCTATGACGGAACTCGTCGTTCTCGCTTCGCCGGAGGGCACACCCGCCGGCACCGCTGACAAGGCCGCCGTACATACCGCGGATACCCCGCTCCATTTCGCCTTTTCTGCGTGGGTGGTGCGCGATGGCCAGCTGCTGCTGACCCGCCGCGCCCTGTCCAAGCTGACCTGGCCTGGCGTGTGGACCAATTCCTTCTGCGGGCACCCGGGCCCGGATGAGGAGACTGCCGCCGCCGTCGTCCGCCGCGGCCGCTTCGAGCTTGGCCTGAGCGGCACGCCGCGTTTGGTGCTCCCGGACTTTGCTTACCGTGCCGTGGATTCTTCTGGCGTGGTGGAGAATGAAATCTGCCCGGTCTATCTCTTCGAAACTGAAGATGATCCGGCGCCCAACCCCGGCGAAGTCGATTCCTTCGCGTGGGCGCCAGTGCGCGATGTGCTCGCCGCGGTCGATGCCACGCCTTTCGCCTTTAGCCCGTGGATGGTGGAGGAGTTGACCCACGAGCCGCTGCGCGCGGCCCTTCTGGCTTAGAGCAGGCTGCCATCCTGGGCGAAGGCCGCCGAAATATAATCCAAGCTGGCGTAGGCCACCCGATGCTCGTCGTTGTCTAAGTTGTATTCCCAGATAGCGTGCTCGGGGCGGTAGGCCTCGAAGCCGGGCTCGCCGGTGCGCACAAAATCTTGTAGCCACTGGGCCAGAGGCGTTCTGCCGAAGAGCGGGCGCAGCTCCTCGCAGTGCAGGGCCGGGCTCGAGGAACGGATGAACTCCACCATCCAGGTCTTACCCGGTGCCTTCTCCGCTACCTCTGCAGCCCAGCGGCGGATGATGGCATCACCCACCATCCGGCCCATTGGGCGCTCCTTGTCCATGTGCTGCGCCACCTGATACCAAGGTTGGAAACCATTGCGGGGAAAGCCAAAGCGCGGCGCCGCATAGCGCAGGATGAGGCCGCGGAACGGGGAGCGGTCAATCTTCCGTGTGGCCGGGATGTTGTAGAACTCGTCGCGGGTACTGCCGAGGATGAGGGGGACGTCGGCAAGCTGCCCACACTCCAGTGGCGTGGGGCCCAGCGCCATATCGAGGCTGTACTTCTTGCGGAACTTGGCGTAGCCGGCGGCAAGCTCCTCTTGGCTCATCGCCGCAAGCGAGGAACGCGTGATGGGCTTCTTCATCACCTGACGCAGGGTGGCACTGCGCTCCTCGAAGGTCTCCCGCGGGAAGCCCGGGGAGAGCGCTAGTGCTCGGCGAAAGGCCCCGCGGTAGTGGTCCCGCCGACACAGCCACAGCACGGCGTTGGCGCCGGCGGACTGGCCCAAGATGGTGACGTTGGTGGGATCCCCGCCGAAGGCCTCGATATTGCGCTGGATCCATTCCAAGCCCAGCTGCAGGTCCTCGATGGCGCGGTAGCGGTCGGGCTCATCACCACGGAAACGGGCAAGCCCCGGCAGGCCCACGCGGTAGCCCAGCTGCACGTGGACGATGCCTGCCTGTGCGGTGGGCGTGCCCGCTGCCCGGGGATCCTCGTGGGAGCCGTGCTCGTAGCGGCCGCCGTGGATATAGACCAACGTGGGCGCCAGTGACGTGGTGCGGCTGCCGGGTGCGGGGGCGGTGATGGTGAGCGCGACCTTCTCCGGGTGCGGGGTGCGTGCATCCTGGTCACGGGGTGGGGCAGGTTCGGGGTTCTCGAAATCCCCCGGGATATGGGAGTACTCGATGGAGTGAAAGTGGGCCACGTCCTCATCGAGGTAGCCGGTGATGGTGCCCGCGGGGCAGGTGACGTCGAAAGGTGCACTGCTCATGGTGAACAGGCTACCCTGAGGGCATGGAATGGCTCGTGCAGGCGCCAGTGTGGGCGCAAATGGCGGTGCTTGCCGTCACCGCAGTGCCGGCCGCAACCGTGATGGGGTGGGGGTTGATGTGGGCCATCGACCGCGTGTACACACTCGTGGAGGGGCGGACTAGGATAAATGACCATGACTCCCGATGATCACCGCGAAGGCCTGTGGGACCCTGAGCGCTCACAGCCTTCTCACCGCAAGCGCGCACTACCCAAATCCCGAGTGAGCGTGACCCTTTGGTTGATGATCACGCTCATCGTCGTGGTGGCCATCGTCGGCGTCGTCCTTTAGAGGGACGACGCTTTAGCGTTGGGTGCCCGGACGTTGGGCGGCCTGGGCGAGGCGCTGGTAGAGCTCCTGCTTCGGTAGATCCTCCAAGAGCACCGGCTTGCCGGCGGTATCGCACAGCGGGATGCACCAGTTCGGGTATTGATCTTTCGTCGTGCCCGGCTGGTTCTGTGCGCGCACGTCACCAACCATGTCCACCACGTTGGTGACCGTCAGCGCCGAGGGAGTTCCCGCAACATAACGATGCAGGGCGACGAGCACGTCCTCTTCGCTCTCGCGGTTCTCCAACATGCCATAGGCCTGCAGATTATCCTTGACCTTTTCTTGCCAGGCGCGGTCCTCGGCTACTTCTTCCGCCACGGGGCGGGTCAAAAGGCCTAGGCGGGCACGCAGCTCGATGTGGTCGCCGCGCAGGTAGGCGAGCGTCGGCGGCAGATCGTGCGTGCCCACCGAGGACATCGCCATGTGGCGGTACTGATCCTGCGGGCGTGGGGTAGGGCCTTCGTTGGCGTGCTCAAACCAGATGATCGTGGTGCCCAGCACGCCCATATCGCGCAAGGCGTTTTGGACCCACGGTTCCAGGGTGCCCAGGTCCTCGCCCACGAGGACCGCACCGGCGCGCTCAGCCTCGAGTGCGAGGATGCCGAGCATGGCCTCCCAGTCATAGGTCACGTAGGTACCGTTGAGCGGGGTGGACTGGCGCGGGATCCAATACAGGCGGAACAGGCCCAGCACGTGGTCGACGCGCAGGCCACCAGCATTGCCCAGCATTGTGCGCAGCAAATCACGCCATGGCTCGTAGCCGGCTTCCGCCAGGCGGACCGGGTGCCACGGTGGCTGGGACCAGTCCTGGCCCTGCTGGTTATAGTCATCCGGCGGGGCGCCCACCGAGCATTGCGGGGCGAGGTATTCCGCCAGATTCACGGCATCGGCACCAGCGGGGTGGATACCTACGGCCATATCGGTGATGAGGCCGATGCTCATGCCGGCCTCGAGCGCGCGGCGCTGGGCGGCATCCAGCTGCTCATCGCAGAGGAATTGCAGCCACGAGTAGAACTCGGCTAAGTCGTTGACGTCGAGGCTCAGCGCGTGGCGGCGTCCACTGTGGCGCGAAAGCTCAGTCTCTGCACACCACAGCGCGAAGTTGCGCAGGCCGCGGCCCTCGCGGCGCTGGTACTCACTAAAAGCGGTGCGGCGCTCCGGGGTCATCCCCTTGCTGAAGAGCTCCTGCAGGACCTGCAGCTTGGCTTCGAAGATGGAATCACGATCAATCTCTTCTGCCGACCGGTTGCACTCGCGGAACTCGGCGGCGAGCTCGGCCACATCATCCTGAAGTTCTGGGCTGAGCAGCTTCAGCTCTGGGACATCTTCGATGCGAATATAGATCGGGTTGATGAAGCGCCGGGTGGTGGGCAGGTAGGGCGAATCCTCCACTGGCGGAATCGGCTCGCCCGCGTGCAGCGGGTTAATAAGGAGGAAGTCATAATCCGGTGCCAAGGTCTCCGCCAATTCGGCGAGGTCTCCGAAATCGCCCATGCCCCAAGACTTCTCGGAACGCACCGAATACAGCTGCGCCATCGCGCCTGCTGCGGGGCGGTCGAGGTAGCGATCTGCCGTGCTCAGATGGTTCGGCACCACGATGAGCGGGCACTCGTGCTCGCCGATGCCGGGCGAGGATAAGTGCAGCTTGTGGAAACCTAAGGGCAGGTCACCGGGGACGTGGAAGCTGGCCTCGCCCCACATGGTTCCGGCGACGTCGGCAGCCGGGGCGTCGTTCGGATCCTGGTAGGTCGGCCGAGTCTCGCCGTTCTCCAGCTCGATGGTCACGGTGACGGGGTCGCCGTCGTGGACGTGGACGGCAAAGGACTTTTCGGCGCCTTCGCGGGCCACCACGCAGGGCGGCAGCGGGCGGGAGGCGCGTTCGAGGTAGTCCTCGAACAAGGCCTGGGTTAGCTCTTCATCGTCCGGACGGTCGGAGATAGAGACGCCGAGTGCGCGCAGCGTATAGGTAATTGTCTCCTCGCTGACGTACACGGGCTGTCCGTTCTGGGCGGTGTACTCGCAGGCCACGCCGTGGCGTTGGGCAAGTTCTTGAAGCAGATCACGGGTAGTCACGTCCCCCAATTGTGCCACGCCCTTGCTGCGCGCGGGAGAAATCCGGTTGGTAGAGTGGGCTGGAATTTAATTTTTGTGGGAAAGGACACAACTGTGACTTTGAATGAAGCGCATACGAAGGCGGAGTTCGAGATCAAGGACGGCGAAACCTGCCTTACCGCGATGATGGCTACGGCGCACGCCCGCCCACATGGCGTGCTGTTTACCCGCCCTGCGAACTATGAGTGGGTCAACGTGACCGCCAAAGAGTTCGTGGAAGAGGTCTACGCGGTGGCCAAGGGGCTCATTGCTTTCGGCGTGGAGCAGGGCGACCGCGTAGCCCTTATCTCTACCACCCGCTATGAGTGGTCCCTGCTGGACTACGCCATCTGGGCGGCCGGTGCTATCTCCGTTCCGGTGTACCCCTCTTCGTCGATGTCCCAAGTCCAGTGGATTATCGAGGATTCCGGTGCCATCCTCGCCATCACGGAAACCCGCGAGCACTCCGAGCTGGTCAAGCACCTGAAGCTGCAAGAGGATGGCACCCCACAGTTGCACGGCTCTCCCTCCCAGCTGCGCCGCATCCTGGAGATCAACTCTTCCGCCATCGATACGCTGAAGTTTGAAGGTCGCGATGTCAGTGACGATACCGTCGACCAGCGCATCGAGGCCACGGCTACCGATGATGTTGCCTCGTTGGTCTACACCTCCGGCACTACCGGGCGCCCCAAGGGCTGCATGCTGACCCACCGCAACTGGCTCGCGGAAGCTCGCGGTCTGCTGACTAACCCCATTGGCGCCATCGCCGTGCCGGGTTCCCACGTTCTGACCTTCCTGCCCTTGGCACACGTTTTTAGCCGCGCGGTGTCGCTGGCGGTCACCATCGGCGGTGCCTCCCAGAACCACTGGTCCGACTTCAGCACCATCACCATCGAATTCGCGCGCTCCCGCCCGAACCTGATCCTGGGCGTGCCGCGCGTCTTTGAGAAGGTGCGCAACGGTGCCTCCGCCAAGGCCCACGGCTCCTCTGCGGTCAAGGGCGCCATTTTCGATCGCGCGGAGAAGGTCGCTATCGAGTACTCGAAGGCGCTGGATACTCCGGAGGGGCCTAACCGTGTCCTTAAGGCCAAGCACAAGGCTTTTGACAAGCTGGTCTACTCCGCTATTAGGCAGGCCATGGGCGGCGAAGTCAAGTACTGTATCTCCGGTGGTTCGGCCATCTCGCAGGATTTGCTGCACTGGTACCGCGGCATTGGCGTGACCATCTATGAGGGCTATGGCTTGACGGAGACCGCCGCGGCCGCCGCCGTCGACTTTGTCGATCAATCCATCGGTACCGTTGGTCCGCCACTGGGCGGAACGACGATGCGCATTAACGACGACGGCGAGATCATGATCAAGGGCGATATCGTCTTCAAGGGCTACTGGCAGAACGAGGAAGCCACCGAGAACGCCCTGCAGGACGGTTGGTACAACACCGGCGACCTGGGGGAGATTGATGAGGATGGCAAGCTCGTCATCACCGGCCGCAAGAAGGATCTCATCGTCACCGCTGGCGGCAAGAACGTCTCTCCTGGCCCGATGGAAGATATCCTGCGCTCCCACCCGCTGATTTCCCAAGCCATGGTGGTCGGTGACGGCAAGCCGTTCGTCGGCGTGTTGCTCACCCTGGATGAGGATGCGCTCAAGCGCTGGAAGGCTGATCACAACATCTCCGCGACCAAGGGTATGCGTGAGGTTGCTGCCGATCCGGCGCTGCGCGCGGATATTCAGGACGCCATTAACCAGGTCAACGCCACCGTTTCCCACGCGGAGGGTATTAAGAAGTTCGTCATCCTCGACCAGGACCTCACCGAGGAAAGTAACGAGCTCACCCCCACGATGAAGGTCAAGCGCTATGTCGTGGCGCAGCGCTACGCAGCGGATATCGAGCGCCTCTACGCCGGCAAGAAATAAGGCTGGATGGAGTCTGTGAATTCCTTCGGAGTGTCGCGCAGCCGAATGGGAGGATCTCTAATAGAGTCAGCGGGGTCAGAAAAACTCTAAACCTCAACTAGAGGTTCTCACGGAAAGGGCAGCCTATGCACAAGATCGCAGCCGAGCTGCGCCACCGTGAGCTGACCCAAGAAATCTATAACATCGGCGATGAAGTCGTTGACTACATCGAGCACCTCATCGAGGCCATCGAGGACTGGGACGATGAACTCGCCCTCGACTGTCTGGCCGAGCTGGGGGATATCGTCGAAGACGCCCGCGTGGATTCTGGGCGTTGTGTCGGCGAGCTCATCGGCTTGCGCCACGCGCTGGTCTCCGGCCTGAAGTCCGGCACCATCTCCGCTGCCTCCTCCGGCGACAATGATGTGGAGGAGCCGAAGCAGCTTACCGCCCGCGCACTCGCTGAAGGCCTGCCCATCTCCGGCCCGCCCGTTGTGGTCTCGGAGTTGGCAGAAACCCTGCGTGGCCGCACCGCCGCGGTGGCCGCCTACTTGCGCGAGCTGGTCGAGTACGTGCTGGCGCAAACCGACGCCGTGGCTCGCAACCTCGATGTGGTCTCCCTGCCGAACCTGTACAAGCGCGCGGGTGAATCCTCCCTCATCGCCGTGCAGGCTTGGCGCCACACTGTCGTGGAGGCGCACCCTGCTTATGTGCGCACCATGCGCGGGCATAACCCGCCGCCTTTCTTGGAGGAGCGCGCGCGTATTGACGCCGTCGTTGCCCGCGTGCGCGCCAAGCGTCAGAAGAAGGCCGCCACGACCGCATAGTCGCCGCATCACAGACTTCCTTGTTGCCAACACACAAGGATTACCTAAGAAGAGCGCCGCCGAGATTCCCTCTCTCGGCGGCGCTCTTCGCTGCTAGTGTGGCACGAATAACTTTGCGTGCCACCGTCTAGCTTCGTGTGCCAGGGGCTTAGCGCGTACGCGCTAAGCCCCTGGGTTCTTGGTGGCCGGCGCGGCCTGGTCCAACTGCTCCGTAATCTGCGGCCACAGCTGGCCCATGATGTCATCCCAGGTGAGGATCCACACGGTCTTGTCTTTGGTGGGTTTGCCCACCATGACGAGCTGCTCGTTGCGGGCGCGCATCTGGTCCAGCGTCTTCTGCACGGTGGAGGATGAGCCCACCGCCAGTGCGGGGCGGGAGAAATCCAGCACCGGAGTTTCCGGGTCCGCGAGCAAGGTATCGCGCACGTGAACGATGCGTGGGATGCGCGAGGTACGCGGGTAGACCAGCACACGCATGATGGACTTGCGCACCACGAGATCATGAAGCTCAGCCACCGTGGCATCGGAGGACAGCGGCAGGATTTCCGAGCCGTGCTCGCGGGCCAACTGGGCCGCAGTGGCGGCTTCCAGTTCGATGACGCCGGTGATCTGGTTGGCGGAGTCATCGTCAAGCGTGCCCGTCAGGCGCGAGTGCTCGACCAAGTGGCGAAGGGTCTCCGCGTCATAGCCGGCCGCACCAGCGCGGTCGACAGGTTCCTCGCCGGTCATCGTCACCAGCTTGTTGGCCATCTTGTTGATCCAGAGCAGCAGCGGACGGAAGAGCCAAATGAAGCCGCGGGCAGGCACCGCGATGAGCTGAAGGGCGGTCTCCGGGTGGGCGATGGCCCAGGACTTCGGCGCCATCTCACCAATGACCAGGTGCAGGAAGGTCACCACGAAAAGGGCCAGCAGGAAGGAAATGACGTCAGCAACGCCCAGCGGCAGGCCAAGGGCCTCCAGTGGGGTCATAAGCAGGTGATGGACCCAAGGTTTGGTCACCGCACCGAGGACGAAGGTCGCGGCGGTAATGCCCAGCTGGGCGCCGGCCAGCATGACGGTCAGCTCATTCAGCGAGCGTAGGCCCGCACGCGAAGCCGCCGAGGATTCCGCAGTCTCCTCCAAGCGGTTGCGGCGCGCACCCATGAGGGAAAACTCGATGACCACGAAGAACGCGGAAGCAGCGATGATGAGAATAGTGATAAGGAGGTTAAACCACCAGGTATCAGTCATTAGTCATCCTCTCCTTCCGGGAATTCCTCTACCAGCTCGAGTGCCAGGACGGAGGGCACGTGGCGGTCGATTTCCTCGACGCGCACGTTGAGCGTGCGGATGGGGGCTTCGTCACCATCGACCCAATCTTCCGGTTCGGCCTCGAGCTCGATGGAGAGCTTTTCACCCTCGTCCGGCAACGTGCCGGAATGCGCGATGAGCAGACCGGCGACGGTTTCGAAATCGCCCTCCGGCAGGTCGTGGCCAATGGCGCGCTCGACCTCGTCGATGGGGGTGTCACCGTCGACGATCCAGTGCGTCTCGTCCTGCTCGGTGATTTCCTCGGTCTCTTCGAGGTCGTGCTCGTCGGTGACATCGCCGAGGATTTCCTCGGCCAAGTCCTCCATGGTCACGATCCCGACGAAGCCGCCGTATTCGTCGATGACGCAGGCGAGTTTCTCGTCGGCATCGCGAAGCTCCGTGACGACGTCGGGAAGCGGCATGAGCTCCGGCACCACCACGGGTTCCTTCATGATTTCACGAGCCGGGGTAGCCAATGGCAGCTCACTGCCCAGCACGTCGTAGAGGTGCACCACGCCGATGGGATTGTGCTCATCGTCGATGATGGGGTAGCGGGTGTGGTTCTCCGACATCATCTCGCGCACCTCACCAATGGTGGTCTCCGGCTCGATGACATCCACGCGCGAGCGCGGGATCATGGCGTGTTCCACGTCGTGCTCGGGAAAGTCGAGGAGACGGTCGAGGACCAGGTAGGTGTCCTCATCCAAGTCGCCAGCCTCGTGGGAGGCATCCACGATGGACTCCAGGTCATCGGTGGTGGCCGAAGAATCGACATCCTCCACCGGCTCAATACCGAAGACCTTGAGCAGGGCATTGGAGGAATACTCAAAGAAGTGGATGAGCCAGCCGAAGATCTTGAGGTACCACATCGTGGATGCGGACAACCACAGCGCTGACTTCATGGGTGCGGCGATGGTGTAGTTCTTCGGGAAGAGCTCGGCGAAGAGCATCGTGAGAACCGTCGACACCGCCAGCGCTGTCACCGTGCCGATGGCGACAGACACGCCCGTGGGCACGCCCACGCCGCCGAGCAGCTGGCCCAAACCTTGGCCTACGAGGGGCTCGGCCACATAACCAATGAGCAGACCTGTAATCGTGATACCCAGCTGCGCGCCGGAAAGCATGAAGGAGGTCTTTTGGGTGATCTTTAAGGCGCGCTCCGCGGACTTATCCCCTGTCGCTGCGCGCTGGCGCAGCTGCGTGCGGTCCACCGACATGAAGGCGAATTCCTGCGCCACGAAATAGGCGTTGGCCACGATAATGAGAGCGATGACGGCGAAACCCGCCACAATCATCAGGATGGCAGATAACACGGTTTACCCCACCGCCTTACGTAGGCGGCGGGGACATCGACTCGGAGGTTCCACTTAAAAGAGGCCTTTCTTCACTAATCGGGGTGGCAAATCTGCACTATAGACTACCGCTTTAACGGTTCTGTCGGATATTTTGTTCCCCATGGATCCCTTTGGTCTCTACATTCACGTTCCCTTCTGTGCTTCGCGCTGCGGATACTGCGACTTCAACACCTACACCCCCGGCGAGCTGGGAGGGGACCTGACCAGCGATTATCTAAGTGCTTTGGAGAAAGAACTAGAGATGGCGGCGGCGCAGGTGGGCTGCGAAGCCGAGACCGTTTTTATCGGTGGCGGAACGCCGAGTCTGCTGGGTGCTGAGGGCCTGGGCCGTGTCTTGTCGAAGGTCCGCGATACCTTTGGCCTCGCCCCGGGCGCGGAGGTCACCACGGAATCCAACCCGGAATCCACTTCGCCGGAGTACTTCGCCGGGCTTCTCGACGCCGGCTTCACCCGCCTCTCCCTGGGCATGCAATCCGCCTCGCCGGGGGTGCTCGCCGTGTTGGAGCGAGCCCACACGCCGGGCCGCGCCTTCGATGCCGCGCGCGAAGCCATCGCTGCGGGCTTTGAGCACGTCAATCTGGACATGATTTATGGCACGCCGACTGAAGAAGATGCCGACGTTGCCCTGACCTTGGAGCGCGCCCTGGAGACCGGGGTGGACCACATAAGTGCGTATTCGCTCATCGTGGAGGATGGCACGCGTATGGCCCGCAAGGTGTCCAAGGGCCTCCTGCCCGCACCGGATGAGGACGTGCTGGCCCGGCGCTATGAGATGATCTCCTCCACGCTCGAGGCCGAAGGTTTTGAGTGGTATGAGGTGTCCAACTGGGCCAAGCCGGGCGGGGAGTGTCAGCACAACCGCATTTACTGGGTGGACGGCAACTGGTGGGGTGCGGGCCCGGGCGCGCATTCGCACTTAGGCAACGAGCGCTTCTATAACGTGAAGAACCCGCGGACCTACATCAAGGCGGTAGGCGAGGGCGAGTTGCCCATCAAGGAGCGCGAGCAGCTCACGGAGGTTGACCGTCATACCGAGCGCATCATGCTGGGACTGCGCCTGCGCGAGGGCATTCCTGCGTCCTGGCTCGCGCCGGCGGCGGAGCCCGTGGCCGCGCGGTTCATCGAGCGCGGCCTGCTTGAGCGCGCCGGTGACCGCCTTCGCGTGACCAAGGCAGGCCGCCTGCTCGCGGATGGCATTATTACGGACCTCCTCGTCGCTGAAGACACCGCCCAAAACACCGCCCGCTAGCGGCTTGCCCCGCCGGCGGGCCGACCTCCGAGTCCGCATCAGCTGGCTCATTAGCGGCCGTACCCTGATCGTGGCCTGCCCTGCCTTCTGCACATGGTTCCAGTGGAAAGGCTCCGGTCGGAAGGTTCGTTTGGGGGTAAGCAAACCTTCCTTAGGCTGCTAGAAGGTTCGTTTGGGGGCAGGTAAACCGTATGACCTGAGCCATCTGAGTAGAACCATCTGTGTGATGCAACCGCGAAGCCGCGAAGAAGTGGCCAAGCCTTGGCCTTTCGATACCGAGGAGACATAGTGACTTAAAGTTAGCCCCGCTGGGAATTTGTTAGTTTTTCTCCTTTCGTCGGAAAGTTTGATAGCGGTGTTAGTCGGTGTTAGTTTCTCTCTCCACGTCGAGAAACCTGTTAGTCGCTTTCGATACGGTTAGTCTTTTAAGTGGTCCTTTTAGTTTGGTCCCGTTAATTTGGTCCGTTTACGGCGAAAAGGGACCATCTATCGCAGGAAATGGGCCCGCAGATGGTCTCTTTGTCCTCAAAAGAGACCAGACTAAAGGGACCATCAGTTTTCGAGCCACCTGGAAGCGCATGATGGACGCTTCTAAGAACGCACTTTGGAACCTGCGGGAAGTGGTGGCGGGCTACCAGCGCACCGAGGCAGATTGGCACCAGCTTCCACACTTGCCCGCCAGGACGGATAGTCTTAAAGACATGTCTAGCTCCACCGATGCCCGCCGCCAAGAGGTCCTGCGCGCCATCGTCGCGGACTACATCGCCTCGCAATCGCCCGTCGGCTCCAAGGCCCTGCTCGAGCGCTACCAGCTGGGCGTGTCCTCGGCGACGATTCGCAATGACATGGCCGTGCTCGAAGCCGAAGGCCTCATCGCCCAAGAGCACGCCAGCTCCGGGCGCGTGCCCACGCAGAAGGGCTACCGCCAGTTCGTCGATACGCTGCACGATGTTAAGCCGCTTTCCAAGGCCGAGCGCCGCGCCATGCTCACCTTCCTCGAGGGCGGCGTGGATTTGGAAGACGTGCTGCGCCGCTCTGTCCAGCTGTTGGCCCAGGTAACTAAGCAAGCGGCCGTCGTACAGATGCCTAACCTCAAGGTCTCCCGCGTGAAGCACTGCGAGGTCGTGGCACTCTCACCGGTGCGTCTGCTCTTGGTGTTGATTACGGATAATGGGCGCGTCGATCAGCGCAATGTGGAGCTCGATGATGTCATCGACCCCGAGCAGACCCACCGCCTGCGCGATATCCTCAACACCGCCCTGGAGGGGAAAACGCTCACGGAAGCCTCGGTGGAGCTGGCCGCGCTTGTCGACGACTCCCCGGCCGATATCCGCCCCCACCTCCTCAAGGCGGCGACGACGCTGATTGAGACCCTCGTGGAGCAGCCCTCCGATCGCCTGATCATGGCGGGTACGTCCAATCTCACCCGCGTGGCCCTGACCGAGGGTTTGCCCTCTATCATCGAGGCTCTTGAAGAACAGGTCGTGGTGCTGAAATTGCTGGCCCGCGTGCCGGACCTGGGCAATGTTTCAGTCTCCATTGGCGAGGAAAACGAAGCCGATGAGCTGCGCCAAACCTCTGTCGTAGCTACGCGCTATGGATTCGGCACAGGCTCGGAGGCCGCAGCACTTGGCGGGTTAGGTGTGGTGGGTCCGACGTATATGGATTACTCGGGAACAATCTCCAAGGTCTCCGCCGTTGCACGCTATGTGAGTGAAATTTTGGCGGGCGAGTAAGCTGGCCCGTCGGATTAGATTTAGAATCAACGAGATATAGAAGGATGACAGTACGTGGCTCGTGACTACTACGGCATTCTTGGTGTAGAAAAGTCGGCGTCGGATGCCGAGATTAAGAAGGCCTACCGCAAGCTGGCGCGCAAGTACCACCCGGACGTCAACCCGGGCGATGAAGAAGCCGCGGAGAAGTTCCGCGAGGCTTCCCTTGCACAGGAGGTTCTGCTGGATCCGCAGAAGCGCCAGGTTGTGGACATGGGTGGTGACCCCATGGAGGAGCGCGCGGCCCAGGGCGGCGGCTTTGGTGGTTTCGGTGGCGGCGGCCTCGGGGATATCTTCGCCGAGTTCTTCGGTGGGGGAGCGGCCTCCCGCGGCCCGCGTTCCCGTGTGCAGCCCGGCGATGACGCGCTGCTGCGCACCACGATTACCCTCGAAGAGGCTTATAGCGGAGTGAAGCAGCAGGTCAAGGTCGATACCGCCGTGGTCTGTGACCGTTGTGAGGGCTCTGGTTCTGAGTCCAAGTCCAAGCCGGTGACCTGTGATCACTGTGGCGGTATGGGCCAGGTTCAGGAGGTCCAGCGCAGCATGCTGGGCAACATGATGACTACCCGCGATTGCCCGAAGTGCTATGGCTTCGGCGAAGTAGTCACCGATCCCTGCGGCCACTGCGGTGGCGATGGCCGCGTGCGCAAGCGCCGCGATATTACGGTGAACATCCCCGCCGGCATTGGTGATGGCATGCGCATCCGCATGGCTTCCCAGGGCGAGGTCGGCCACGGCGGCGGCCCCGCTGGTGACCTCTACGTCGAGGTACACACCGAGCCGCACCCCGTTTTCGAGCGCAATGCTGATGACCTGCACCTGACCGTGCGCGTGCCCATGGTGGATGCAGCTCTGGGCTCTTCCTGCACCGTCGAGCAGCTCGACGGCGAGGAGCTCACCATCGATATCGCGCCGGGCACCCAGCCGGGCGAATCCATCACCCTCCAGGGCAAGGGCATGCCGCGCCTGCGCACCGACGGATTCGGCAACCTCCACGCTCACGTGGATGTGGTGATCCCGACGGACCTGGATAAGAAGACCCGCGAGGCCCTCGAAAAGGTCCGCGCCGCCGGCCACGGAGGCACCGAGGTCCACCATGCCGGGGATGGCCAGGGCGAATCCCTTTTTAGCCGCTTCCGCGATAAGTTCCGCCGCTAATGTCTTTACCCGTCTTCCTCCACCCGGATCTTTCCCTCGCGGAGGTCAGCCAGCCGGTGGGCCTCGATGGTGCGGAGGGCCGCCACGCGGTCACCGTCAAGCGCATGGGCCCAGGGGAGCACTTGGTCCTGATCGATGGGTCCGGGCGCCGCGCTACCGCCACCATCACTGATACGCAGGGCAAGGACACGCTGGTCGCGCTTGTCGACGACCTCGCGATCCTCCCCGAACCCTCCCCGAGGGTGGTCGTGGTCCAGGCTATCCCCAAGTCTGAGCGCGCCGAACTCGCCGTCGACCTGGCTACCCAGGCCGGGGCGGATGAGATCATCGCCTGGCAGGCGGATCGCTGCGTGTCCAAATGGGATGCCAAGAAGGCCCCGAAGGCGCTAGCGAAGTGGGAATCTGCAGCCGTGGCGGCGGCGAAGCAATCGCGCCGAGTGCGCGTACCCGCGGTGCGCGGCCCGCTGACTACCCGCCAGCTATGCCAGGAGATTTCGGGTGCACGCGCCTTGGTTCTTCACGAGGAAGCTCAAGTGCGGCTCAAGGACCTGGAGGACCTCGACTCCGCCGGAACCATCTACCTACTGGTGGGGCCGGAGGGCGGCATCGGCGCGGAGGAACTGGCCCGCCTGCAGGACGCCGGTGCGACGGCGATCAAGTTGGGGCCGGAGGTGTTGCGGACGGCGTCGGCAAGCATGGTGGCCTTGGCCAGCATCGGCACCCTGACCGCGCGCTGGTAGCCTTTTGGGCGTGCCTATTATCACCACCAAGTTTGATCTCGATTCCGCCTACCTGGCCACGGTGCTCGGCCCGGCGGACGATAACCTGCGCGTTTTGGGCAACCTCGTGGGCGTGGACCTCTTTGCCCGCGGCACCACCATTACTGCCGCCGGCCCCGATTATGAGGTAGCCCGCGCGCGCAAGGTCCTGGAGGAACTCGAGGCGATTGCCCGCCGCGGTCACCCGGTGAGCACCGATACCGTGAAGCACACCCTGGACCTGGTCACGGTGGATGCCCCGGCCTCCGTGTCTGAGACGCTCGCGGCCGATATCGTCTCGCGCCGCGGCAAGGCCGTGCGTCCGAAGACGGTGGGGCAATCGCGCTATGTGCAGGCGATTGATGAGAACACGATTGTCTTCGGCATTGGTCCGGCCGGTACCGGTAAGACCTACCTGGCGGTGGCCAAGGCGGTGCAGGCCCTGCGCGCCAAGCAGGTCAGCCGCATTATCTTGACCCGCCCGGCCGTGGAAGCGGGGGAGAAGCTGGGCTTTCTGCCTGGCACGCTCAACGACAAGATTGACCCCTACCTGCGCCCGCTCTACGACGCTTTGCGGGACATGATCGACCCGGAGATGATTCCGAAGCTCATGGAAGCCGGCATCATTGAGGTCGCCCCCTTGGCCTATATGCGTGGCCGCACGCTCAACGATGCCTTCGTCATCCTCGATGAGGCCCAAAACACCACGCCGGCGCAGATGAAAATGTTCCTGACGCGTTTGGGCTTTGGCTCCACCATCGTGGTGACCGGTGATATCTCCCAGGTGGACTTGCCGGGTGGCCAGGTCTCCGGTCTGCGCCTGGTGCGCCGCATCCTGAAGGGCGTGCCGGATATCCACTTCGCGGAGCTGGGCTCTGCTGATGTGGTGCGCCACCAGCTGGTCGGGCGCATCGTGGAGGCCTACGACAATTTTGCTGAGCAGGAGGAGAAGAAATGAGCATCGAGTTTATTAACGAGTCCGGCTATGACGGCGTCAACGAGGAGATGCTGATCGACGTCTGCTCCTATGCCCTCGGCCGCCTCGACGTGAATCCGGATGCCGAGTGCACCATTACCGCGGTGGACCTAGACACCATCGCGGAGTTGCATGTGCGTTGGATGGACCTGGAAGGCCCGACCGACGTGATGAGCTTCCCCATGGATGAGCTCACCCCGGGTGCTACCGGCGGGCGCCCCGACGCAGCGGAGGCCGGACCGGCCATGCTGGGTGATATCGTGCTCTGCCCGGAGTTTGCCCAACGCCAGGCCACAGCCGCCGGCCACTCCCTGGGCCACGAGCTGGCTCTGCTCACCGTGCATGGTTGCCTGCACCTGCTGGGCTATGACCACACCACTGCGGCGGAAGAGAAGGAAATGTTCGGCCTGCAGAACGAGCTGCTGGCGGACTGGTATGAGGACTTGGCGGCCCGTGGTGTGAGCTACCAGCCCAAGCCTTCTGGCCCGAAGGCTTTCCCGGATGCCGCCGAGCGCGCGGAGCTGGATAAGGAAGTTCCCGGCGGCGGCCTGTAATCCGGATGTGAGTGGGCCCACCGCCTGTGTCTGTTGCGGACAAACACAGGCAGTGCGTTTGCTTAAATGGGGCTAATCGTTGAGGTGCGTGGTGGGGCGTAGCACAATGGAGAGTTATGAATATCCTCTCCATCCAGTCCCACGTCACCTTCGGCCACGTGGGCAATTCCGCAGCAGTCTTTCCTCTTCAGCGCGCTGGCCATGAGGTATGGCCTATCCACACGGTGAACTTCTCCAACCACACCGGTTACGGCGATTGGGGCGGGCCGATGATCCCGGCGGAAGAGGTCACGGCGATTGTGGATGGCATCGAAAAGCGCGGCGCCTTCCCGCGCATTGATGCGATCTTGTCTGGCTACCAGGGCGGTCCGGACATCGCCGGTGCCATCGTGGATGCTGTGAACCGCATCAAGGCGGTCAACCCCAAGGCCCTCTATGCTTGCGACCCGGTGATGGGCAACGCCAAGTCTGGCTGTTTCGTCTCCGATGAAATCCCGCCGCTGCTGCGCGATAAGGTCGTTCCGGTCGCGGACATCATCACCCCGAATCAGTTCGAGTTGGGCTACCTGACTGACTCCGAGGTGGGCACCTTGGAGCAAACGCTTGCCGCGGTGAAGCGCGCGCAGGAGATTGGTCCGAAGACTGTGCTGGTGACCTCGGTGCAGCGCCCAGAGACCAGCGAGGACGAGATTGAGATGCTCGCCGTTGATGGCGAGCGCGCCTTCCTGGTGAGCACCCCCAAGCTGCCGTTCAAGCGCAACGGTTCGGGTGACGTCACGGCCTCGCTTTTCACCGGCCACTACGTGGAAACCCACGATGCGAAGGAAGCGCTCAAGCGCACGGCTTCTTCGGTCTTCGACTTGCTGCAGAACACCTACGAGGCGGATTCGCAGGAGCTGCTCCTCATCGAATCGCAGGACACCTTCGCTCACCCGCAGCTGCAATTCCAGGTCGAGGAGCTCTAGCCGCCAATCCGTGACCGCTGCCCGCGCGCCTTTGCAGCTTGAGGCTTGGCGGTCTCGCGCACCAGTCTGAGTCTCGGCCTTACGTGGCCCTGCCGTCAGCCTTCGCTGTGGTCCCGCAAAAGGTGCCCGGCAAACGGCATCTCCCAAAAGGCGTCTCTGGTAGTAAAAACGCCATCTGGACGCCGCAAAAGGCGTTTTTAGGCGTGAAAACGCCTTTTAACAGATGCCTCCTGGAAGATGCCATGTGGCGCAAGCTTTTTCGCAGTCGCCATGCGGCGGATACGCTCGCGCCATCAACTCTCACCCTCGCGCACCGCTGCTTTCGTGGCCCACCTTCAACGATGTGGTTTCCAGCCATAAGGTTCTACTCACATGGTTCGGGTCAGAAGGTTCTCTTGGGGGCAAACAAACCTTCTGCAGGTCGCTAGATGGTTCGTTTGGGGGCAAGGAAACCTTATGACTAGAACCGTCTGACTGGAACCATCTGCGCAGCGCGAAGGAACCACCGGTGCGTGCGTTATGATATGAGGCAATATGAGCACTGATTTCGATGCCGCCTTCGCCGACCTACCAGCCGAGGGCGAAGCCAACCCAGCCGACTACTCGCAGTACACCGACACGCCCGAGGGCTTCCGCTCCGGCTTCGTGTCTTTCGTCGGCCGCCCCAACACCGGCAAGTCCACCCTGACCAACGCGCTGGTGGGGCAGAAGATCGCCATCACGGCGGACCAGCCCGAGACCACCCGCCACCCCATCCGCGGCCTGGTGCACCGCGAGGATGCGCAGATCGTCCTCGTCGACACACCTGGCCTGCACCGCCCGCGCACTCTGCTCGGCGAGCGCCTCAACGAGGTAGTCAAAGACACGTATGCAGACGTTGACGTCATCGGCCTGACCATCCCCGCGGACGAAAAGATTGGCCCCGGTGATCGTTGGATCTTGGAGAACGTCCGCAAGGTCGCGCCGAAGACCCCCATCATCGGCATCGTCACCAAGCTAGATAAAGCGTCCAAGGACCAAGTCGGCGCCCAGCTGCTTGCCCTGCACGAGCTGCTCGCGGAAGAGAACCCCGATGCCGTGGTCATCCCCGTTTCCGCCACCGAGCGCGTGCAGCTGGATGAGCTGACCCAGGTCATCGTGGACCACCTGCCCGAAGGCCCCAAGTTTTACCCCGATGACCACGTCACCGACGAAGACCAGTCCAAGCGCATCGCCGAGCTGATCCGCGAGTCTGCGCTCTCCGGCCTGAAATACGAGCTGCCGCACTCGGTTGCCGTCGAGGTCGATGAGATTCTGCCTAGCCAGGAGCGCCCGGACGTCCTCAACGTCCACGCCATCCTCTACCTGGAGCGCCCCGGCCAGAAGCGCATCATCGAAGGCAAGGACGGCCGCCGCTTCCGCCGCATCGTGGGTACCGCCCGCAAGGAAATCATTCAGCTCCTTGGCCAAAACGTCTACCTTGACCTGCGTATTAAGGTGCTCAAGAATTGGCAGTCGGACCCGAAGGCGCTGGGCCGCCTGGGCTTCTAAAAGCCGGAGAACTTCCACATGCGCGAAAACTTCCGCGACCGCGCCCTTGTCATCCGCTCCTATGATTTTGGCGAGGCGGACCGCATCATCGTGCTCTTGACCCGTCGTCACGGCCTCGTGCGCGGGGTGGCCAAGGGAGTGCGCCGCGCCAAGTCGCGCTTCGGCTCGCGCCTGCAGCTCTTCGTTAACCTCGACGTTCAGCTTTATCCCGGGCGTAACCTCTACACCATTTCCCAGGCCGATACCGTGGATTACTTCGGCGCGCGCATCATCGAGGACTACGAGCGCTATACCGCCGCGTGTGCTGCCCTTGAATCCGCCGAGCGCCTCGCCGCCGCTGATGCCCCCGGCGATCCCTACCTCTATGAGGCCTGCGTCGATGTCCTCGACAAGCTTCAGCACGGCGATCCGCTCATGCTTCTCGATGCCTTCCTTCTCAAAGCCATGTCCCACGCCGGCTGGGCTCCCAGCCTTTTCGATTGCGCCCAGTGCCAAAGACCCGGCCCGCACCACGCCTTCCACCCAGCCGTGGGCGGGGCCGCCTGCCACCAATGCCGCCCACCAGGCGCCGCCGAGGTAGACCCAGAAACCCTGCACCACATGTGGCTCATCGCCCATGACCACCCCAGCCAGCCGACGAACGCCCAAGCCCAAGAGGCCCATCGCCTCACCCGCGCGCACCTGCAATGGCATCTTGAGCGAAGCGTTGGCGCGTTGGGGATCATGGAACAGTAGACTGTAACCCGTGATTACGCCTGACCCGAACCGAGTTCTTCATCCGCCCGCTATCCCGCAGGAGTTCCTGCCGCGCCACATCGCGCTGGTCATGGACGGCAACGGCCGCTGGGCAGAGGAGCGCGGCATGAAGCGCACCGAGGGCCATCGTAGGGGAGAAGCTGTGCTTCTCGACGTCGTCGATGCCTGCCTCTCCCTCGGTGTTCCTTACCTTTCCGCCTATGCCTTCTCCACCGAGAATTGGCGCCGCAGCGCGGAGGAAGTCCGCTTCCTCATGGGCTTTAACCGCGATGTGCTGCGCCGCCAGCGACACTGGCTCAACGAGAGGGGAGTGCGCGTGGTCTGGGCCGGCCGCCGCCCGCGCCTGTGGCGCTCTGTGATCAAGGAGCTCGAGGCCGCAGAGGAGCTGACTAAGGACAACACCAAGATGACCTTGGTGATGTGCGTGAACTACGGTGGTCGCGCCGAGCTTGTCGACGGCATCCGGAAACTCGCCGAGCAAGTCTCCCGCGGCGAGCTGGACCCGCGCTCCATCAATGAGAAGACGGTCAGCTCGGTGATGTATGACCCCGATATGCCAGACGTGGATTTGTTCTTGCGCCCCTCCGGTGAGAAGCGCACCTCCAACTTCCTGCTGTGGCAGTCGGCTTACGCAGAGATGATTTACCAGGACAAGCTCTTCCCGGATTTCACTCCGGAAGACTTGTTCGCCGCGGTGGAGGAGTACGCGCGGCGTGACCGCCGCTTCGGCGGCGTCAAGTAGCGCGCGAGCTGTGTAGTGCTGTCGAGGGGGATGAAGATATCCTCGATGTGGCAGGAAAAGTGGCGTGTCTAAGACGCCGCGCGGCACTCGGCGCAGATGCCGAAGATTTCGGCATCGTGCCCGGTGAGCTCGAAGTCGTGCTCCTTGGCTACCGAGGAGGCCCACTCTTCAATCGGGCCGCCATCGATTTCTTCGGTGCGGCCGCATTTGGTGCACACCAAGTGGTGGTGGTGCGCATCGCTCTCGCAATGGCGGTAGAGGGTCTCGCCGGAGGGCATGTGGAGCGCGTCAACAGCTTCAATCTCCGAGAGTGATTGGAGCGTGCGATAGACGGTGGTGAGGCCGACTTTCTGGTTACCGTCGAGAAGCGCCTGGTGAATGTCCTTGGCAGAGACGAACTTGTCGAGACTGCGCAGGACCTCAACGACGGCGGTGCGCTGGCGGGTATTGCGAGCGCCGAGTTTGGGAATACTGTCGTGGATGGCCATGTGGCTTAGTTTATCAACACACTTCCATTAAGAGGTGGCCAGTGAGGCGTCGCGAAGCAAAGGCAGCACCTTAGGGGCCACCAAAGAGTAACGGACTTCGCGGCCGGTGCGCTCGCTGTCGACGATGTTCGCGCGTTTCAAAACCCGCAGGTGCTGACTAATAAGTGGCTGCGATTTGCCGGTCGCGGAGACCAGTTCGTGGACGTAGTGATCGCGCTCGGCCAGGCGCTGGATGATGTCGATGCGCAACGGTGAATCCAAAGCGCTAATGACGGAGGCAGCCGCCGCCAGATCGAGGGGAGGGGTGTCAGTCTGGGTGTTGGTCACGCCGTTCACCTTCAGTCATTTCTATCGGTGGAGAGTTAAAAAGAGAGCTATGGGCACTATAGCTGAAGAATGCGG
The DNA here is from genome assembly GCF_001811145.1 of Corynebacterium sp. HMSC062A03. NCBI lineage: Bacteria > Bacillati > Actinomycetota > Actinomycetes > Mycobacteriales > Corynebacteriaceae > Corynebacterium > Corynebacterium sp. HMSC062A03. The sequence continues at coordinate 42,615 of NZ_KV803655.1, forward strand.
AAATGTGTATAAAATGCACCACACTTCTGGGGTGAAGGCACGCGGTGCTAAGGGGCACGCTAGACTAGGCCGCACTGTATAAAGACTGTCCCCTACCAGAGGAGTCCCATTAGCTATGGCATCCGTCATTGATACCGTCGTCAGCCTGTGTAAGCGCCGCGGCTTGGTCTACCAGGCAGGTGAAATTTATGGCGGTTCCCGCTCTGCGTGGGACTATGGCCCGCTTGGCGTCGAGCTCAAAGAGAACATCAAGCGCCAGTGGTGGCGCCACATGGTGCAGTCCCGCGATGATGTCGTGGGTGTCGATACATCTGTGATCCAGCCGCGCCAGGTGTGGGTCTCCTCCGGCCACGTTGAGGTCTTCACCGACCCGCTGGTGGAGTCCAAGCACACCGGTAAGCGCTACCGCGCCGACCACCTGATTGAGGCTTATGAGGAAAAGCACGGCCATGAGCCGGCCAACGGCCTTGCGGATATTAATGATCCGGAGACCGGCCAGCCGGGTGACTGGACCGAGCCGAAGGCCTTCTCCGGTCTGCTCAAGACCTTCCTGGGCCCGGTCGATGATGAGCAGGGACTGCACTACCTGCGCCCGGAGACCGCGCAGGGCATCTTCGTGAACTTCAAGAACGTGATGACCTCGGCACGTATGAAGCCGCCGTTCGGCATCGCCAACATTGGTAAGTCCTTCCGTAACGAGATCACCCCGGGTAACTTCATTTTCCGCACCCGCGAGTTCGAGCAGATGGAGATGGAGTTCTTCGTCAAACCGGGCGAGGACGAAGAGTGGCACCAGTACTGGATTGATGACCGCTTCAACTGGTACATCGACCTCGGTATCAAGAAGGAGAACCTGCGCCTCTACGAGCACCCGCAGGAGAAGCTCTCCCACTACTCCAAGCGCACCGTGGACGTGGAATACGCCTACAACTTCAAGGGCTCCAAGTGGGGCGAGCTGGAAGGCGTGGCCAACCGTACGGACTACGACCTTTCCGTGCACACCAAGGGCTCGGGCGAGGACCTGTCCTACTTCGACCAGGAGGCTGGCGAGCGCTGGACCCCGTACGTCATTGAGCCGGCTGCCGGCCTGGGCCGCGCCATGATGGCCTTCCTCATCGATGCTTATGACGAGGAGGAGGCCCCGAACGCCAAGGGTGGTACCGATAAGCGCGTGGTGCTGCGCCTGGACCGCCGTCTGGCTCCGGTCAAGGTGGCCGTGCTGCCGCTGTCCAAGAAAGAAGAGCTGTCCACCCCGGCCCGCGAGCTGGCCAACAAGCTGCGCGCCAACTGGAACGTGGAGTTCGATGTCTCTGGTGCCATCGGCCGCCGCTACCGCCGCCAGGATGAGATCGGCACGCCTTTCTGCGTGACCTATGACTTCGACACCCTCGAGGACAACGCGGTCACCGTGCGTGAGCGTGACTCCATGGAGCAGGAGCGCGTCAAGCTCGACGAGCTTGAGGCTTACCTGGCCGCCCGCCTGGTTGGCTGCTAATGCACTACACCAGCTGGGACCGCAGTGACCGCCAGAACCCGGTCCTCCTCGTGGGGGAGGGGCCGGCGTCGTTGGGCATGTTCCAGGAACGCTCGGCGGATGTGGAAGGCGAGCACTGGCGCTTAGGCCTCGATGACTTGGGCGCGTCAGTGACCTTGGAGGATGACCGCGTCTACCGCCTGGCGGGCAACCCCAAGCGCGATAAGCGTTTGGAGGCCTCGCTGGACGGGCGCACCTTTGCCTTCATCAACGAGGCTGGTGGCGACTGGATTGTTGAAGACCACGACGGCCTTAAAATCGCGCAATTTTCCTCCAAGAACTCTGGCGTACGCAAGGCCATCCTCGAGTTCGAAGGCGAGGACAGCGATGATTCCGATGGCCTCAGCCACTCGGAGATTGCTGCCCTGAGCTGGTTTACGCGGGTCATTTTGGAGGCCCGGACGCAGAAAACCGCGATTCCGATCATCGCGACGCTGCTGCTCATGACCATCGTCGCCATTGTTGCGGTGCTTCTCTGATGCAGCGCTGGGTGTGGCGCGATGAGGCGCTGGTGGATGGCGCGGGCGAGGTCATCGCCCGCGTGACTCCGACGGGCCTGCTGCTGTCAGGCCCGGGCGAAACCATTGCCTTTGAGCACACCCCGGGCGCGCGCCGCTTCGCAGTGCGTGGGGCCGACTTTTCGGCGGAGCAGGCCAGCTTTACGGTGAATAAGCTGCGCGCGCTCTGTCAGGGCCGCGAGTACTTGCTTGAGCGCACGAATCCATTCCGCCGGCAGCGCCGTATTCTCGCTATCCCAGACTCCGCCACGTCGGGCACCGCCACCGAAGTCGCCCGCACCACTCCGCGGGGCCGCGGCCTCGAAGTCGCGGTGGGCGAGCTCCCCCTCACCGACGCCGTCTTCATCAGCTACTGTTGCCTGCTTCTCGACGGCTCCACCCGCCCCCTACGCACCTAACCCACCTTCCGCGATATAGTCAGAACTGGCGTGGAAACTTGGGTGATTTCATTAAAAGGGGAGCTCTTCTAGCTTCCTTGCTCGGCTTGGTATGCCGGTAGAGGGCTCGCGTCAGATGGTTGCAGTCATAAGGTTTGTTTGCCCCCAAACGAACCATCTAGCTCGGTGTAAAAGGTTTACTTGCCCCCAGGTAAACCGTTTGACTGCAGCCTTTTGCAAGGCGCCTTTTGCGAGATGCCTTATGGGGCCGCCCCGGTTATGAGATGCCGGGTGTGGGCCGCGGGCTTCGAGGCCTAGGCGCGGAAAGGGGAAGTAGGGGCGGCTAGAAGGAGCCGCCGCGGAAGCCGCCTCCACCACCGCCGCCGAAGCCACCGCCGCCGAAGCCCCCGCCGCCGGAGAAGCCTCCGCCGAAACCGCCACCGAAGCCACCACCGCGGTGGCCGCTGGAGCCTCCGCCGAGAATCTGGCCGATAACCATGCCAGTCAGAATGTTGCCCGCGGCATCAGTGGCCTGGCGGCGCTGCTCCTGGCGGCGGTAAGCCTCCAGGTCTTCCTTCGCGCGATTGAGCGAGGTCTGCGCGGCAGAAGCGGCATCGCGGGAGTAGTTGAGCGCCGCGCGTAAGTCCTTGGAGGCGGAGTTCTGGGCTTGGGCGAAGAGGCGGGTGGCATCGGCAAGCGCGACGCGCGCATCGGGGCCCACCACGCGACCCCGCGAGGACAGCAGGTCTTCAGCTGCCTGGATGGCGGACTCGGCAGCAGCAATCTGCTGGCGGTAAAGCGCGATTTGGCGCTCGCGGGTGGCGTTGGTCTCGCGCACGGTATCGAGCTGCTCATCCAGCTTGCTATCGAGAGCCGTCAGCGCTGTGTACTGACCCAGCGGGTCTGCCTGGCCATGCTGGCGAGCCGCACTGAGCGCCTCCCGCGCCTGAACGAGCAGCGACTCCAGCGCGGACCAATCGGCAGGGGAGCCCTGGGCCTTGCCGCGCTGCTCGAGGTGCTGTGCTTCAGCAATTTCTTCCTCAACCTCATCGATGAGCGCCGGCAGGTTATCGCGCGCCGCGGTGATCGAGTTCTCCGCATTCTCAACGGCATTGAGGAGGCGGTCGGAGACCTCCAAGGCGTGCTCGGCATCGCGGATATAGCCCACTAAAGGACCCTGTTGGCCAGCGGGCTGGGACTGCAGTTCCCGGCCGCGCGAAAGCAGCTCCTCGGCCTCGTCGAGCGAGACCTCCGCCATTTCTGGGTTATCCGCAATGGAGGACAACACCTCCTCGGAGTAGGAACCACTGAGCGTGGACAGAGTCGTGCGGGCCTGCGGCAGGCGCCCGCGCAGATCGACGGTGCGCTGAGTCAGCTCATCCAGCTTAGAGCCGGCGTTAATGAGCAAGTCACGCATCTTGGCAAAGTCCGCCGCCTGCTCATCCAACGCATCATCGGCCTGCCCGCAGGAGGAGATGATCTCCACCAGCATCTGGCGGCGCTCCGCCGTCGATTCCGGCAGGTTGTCCTGAAGCTTCTGCTGCAGCTGGAAAGCCTTCTGCAACGTCAGCGTGGAGTGGTTCATTGCGCGCGTGAACGGGCGGGTGCGCTCGGGGCCGAACTCGGCCACCGCAATATCCAGCTCCTCCTTGCCGCGGCGGATCGATTCATCCGTGGAGACCAGCTCTTCCTGTGCCAGCTTCTCCAAGGTGTCCACATCCAAGCGGTCCAGCTGTGCGGTATTACTCGGCTCAATCTGGCGCGCGGACTCCAGCGTAGCCGCCGAGTCCTTCTTGGTCTTGCGCCGGCTTGCCACCGCGATGCCACCGCCGGCCAACGCCAGGGCACCTGCGCCGCCAGCCAGCCATAGACCACCCGACCCATCGGAATCAGAAGAGCTGGATGAACCAGCTGAGCCAGAAGAGGAACCCGAAGAACCGGTCGCGGCAGCGTCGACAAGCGCGAGCGCGGAGGCACCGAACTGGTGACCGTCGGCAAGCTTGGCGTAGGCCGCCTCATACATCACATCCAGGCGCCCGCGCGGCCAGTCATTGCCCGTCTGCACGCCCACGGTGGAATCATCCACGCCCACCACATAGGCCGCAGAATTAGGGCCCTTAGACTTCACAATGCTGTCCGCATAGCTTTCCGCGCCCTCCGGCAGCGAGGAGGCAAAGACCACGAAAATGACCACGTGGTGCTCCTGCTGCAGTGCGCTAATCTTGTCCTCCAACTCGGCCTTTTCCGAATCCGAGAGCACCCCCGCCTCATCCGTTACCTTATCCGTGAGCGAGGCCGCCTCCGGCGCGGCAAGAACGAAATCCGCAGCCATAGCGGGGCTAGCAGTGGCCAACCCCAACACAAGAGCAGCAAGGGCGGCGCGACCAAAACGAGCAGCAGTAGTCATGCGCACCACGATACCTTCCCACCTAGCGCTAGAGTGGTCAGACAGTGAAGTACGTTATTGTCCTCGGCGCTGCGCAATACGACGGGCGCCCCTCCCGCATCCTGTCCGGCCGTGTGCGCTGTGCCGCCGAGTACGCCGCCGCGCACGACCTGCCCATCATCACAGTCGGCGGGAAGCTGCCCGGCGATAGGTTCACCGAAGCCGGGGTGGCGAAACGCCTGCTTGCCGACGGGCCCCTCAACGTCACCGCCCTCGAAGAAGGCCTCGACACCCGCAGCGAGCTGGCCGCTGCCCGCGACAAGCTGGGTGTGAGAGAGGCCGTCATCATCACCGATCCGCTCCACCGCCTGCGCACCTTCCTCATCGCCCGCCAAGAGGGGATTGCGGCCACGGTGCTGGGCACGCCCTATTATCCTTCCCCGCGCTTTTCCATCCCCTGGTGGCGCTACCTGGCCCACGAGAGCGGTGGCTTGGCCTACCTGGGCTTGCGCACCTTGCTGGGGGAGGAGCGCACCGAAGGCGTGCGCGCGGCCTTCTACCGCATCGAGCGCCTCATCCGCCCCAACCAGGCCCTGCGCCACCGCGTCATTGGCGCGAGGCAGCCCCAGGATGGCCAGGACTCCGCCTAAGCTGGAACACCGTGAGCTATTCCTATCGCGCAGAAGACGTCGCCCGCCTTGCCTCCGAGACTCCCAAGGGCTCGGCCCTGCTCAAATCTGAGGAACACCGCGGCGCCTTTTCCCGCGACCGCGCCCGCGTCCTGCATTCCGCGGCCCTGCGCCGCTTGGCGGATAAGACCCAAGTGGTGGGCCCGCGCGATGGCGATACCCCGCGCACCCGGCTGACACACTCTCTGGAGGTCAGCCAGATTGCCCGCAGCATCGGTGCCGGCTTAGGCCTGGACCCAGACCTGTGCGATATGGCGGGCCTGACCCATGACATCGGCCACCCGCCCTACGGCCACAACGGCGAGAATGCCCTCAACGAGGTGGCCCTTGGCGGCTTTGAGGGCAATGCCCAGACCTTGCGCATCCTGACCAAGCTGGAGCCCAAGGTAGTGCTGGATTCTCCGGCGGGCCCGCGCAGCTATGGCCTCAACCTCACCCGCGCCTCACTCGATGCCGCCTGCAAATACCCCTGGACCAAGACCAACCCGGATGGCACGACCAACCGCAAATACGGCGCCTACGACGAAGACGCGGACGTGCTGGAGTGGCTGCGCCAAGGCCACCCAGACCAGCGCAAGTCCATGGAAGCTCAGGTCATGGACTGGTCGGATGATATCGCTTATTCCGTCCATGACGTCGAAGACGGCATCATCTCCCGCCGCATCTCTTTGAACGTGCTCTGGGACCTGGTGGAGCTGGCCAACCTCGCGGACAAGGGCGCAAAAGCCTTCGGTGGTAATGCCGATGAGCTCCTCGAGGCCGCCGACCGCCTGCGCCAGCTGGACGTCATCAACGCCATCGGCAACTTCGACTACTCCCTGCGCTCTTATGCCAACTTAAAGAAGATGACCTCGGAGCTTGTCGGCCGCTATGTTGGCGCTACCGTTTCCGCCACGCTCGCGGCTAACGACGGCCTACTCGGCCGCATGCACGGCGGCCTCGCCGTCCCACCGGGTGCCGTGGCGGAGGTAACGCTGCTGAAAACCATCGCCGTGCTCTACGTCATGGATGAGCCCGCCCACTTAGCTCGCCAGGACCGCCAGCGCGAGCGCATCTACCGCGTCTACGACTACCTGGTGGCCGGCGCGCCGGGCTCGCTGGACGCCACCTTCGCTCTGTGGTGGAAGCAAGCCGATACCGATCTGGAGCGTGACCGCGCCATCATCGACCAGATTGCTTCCATGACCGAATCCCGCCTGGAGCGCCTGGCGCAGCGCAGCGCTGACCTTTTCGGCTTCCTCAGCTAGCCGGCAAACAGTCAGCAGCAGACCAGCATCAAGCCCAGCAGCGCCGTGCCTCACACAACGGCACGGCATCCCAAGAGACGCCTGTCACCCGATAGTTGAACACCGTTCACTTGGGCGTTACATAGCCGACAACTCTTCTTAAAACCGGCCACCTAACCTCAGGCAGGTCCGCGTGCCGCCAGGCCCCCTTTGAAGCCTGCCCGCAGCGGAAGTCTCTTCATTTGCATTAACTGTCAAGGAATTTTTGTGTCTCAGAAAAAGCTGCATAAAGCCGCGCTCATTGCCTCTATCAGCCTCGTTGGCTCCAGCCTCGTCTCTCCCGCACTCGCCTCTGCCCAGGACCTGCCCAAGGCAGACATCCTGGATCTCTCCCTTGAGAACGGGACCATCAGCAACTCCGCATCTGATGCCGAGCCGCTGAAGATCGGCGAGCCCACTGTGGAGCAAGACAGCGTGCTTGAGCGCCCCGTGGCTCACTTCGATGGCCGCAAGGATGCCGTCGGCTTCGACATCGGGGATAAGTTTGACCAGATCAAGGACGGCTTCACCGTCGAGTGCGTTTTCCGCTATGACGGGGACTTCGACGGCAACGAAAAGAGCCTCTGCGCCAACAAGGAAGCCGGCGGCTGGGCCATGGTCATCTACGGCGACCAGCTCACCTTCACCGTCAACGGCAGCGATGGCTACAAGAAGGCCCAGCAGCAGGTAGAACCCGGCCAGTGGTACCACGCGGTCGGCGTCTATGACGGAAACAAGAGCGAGCTCTACGTCAACGGCGCCAAGGTGGCTGAGAACACCGAGATCAACGGCGAGGTGACCAAGCCCAAGTCCAATTCCACCGCCGTGATGATCGGCGCGGATTCCGGCCGGGATAACGCCGCCCAGTTCTACTCCGATGCCGTGGTCAGCGAGGCCCGCATCTTCTCCGATCCGCTGGGCGAAGATGAGATTTCCGCCCTCTACGAGGGCTCCAACCTGAGCACCGATAAGAAGGCGGAGATCACCGGCTCCACCCCGAGCGCGGGTCAGCACCTGACGGGCCCGGTGACTTTCGACGTCCAGTTCAACAACGATGCCCTCATCTCCCGCGAGCTCACCTACACCCTGGACGGCGAGGACATCGAGCTGGGGCAAGAAATCGGAGCTGGCCTCAAGGAAGGAAACCACTCCATCCAGGCCGAGGGCCGCGATGTCTTTGGCAACCCCATCTCCCAAACCATCGATTTCACCTCCGGCAACCTCCCGGGGGCCGCTGGCACCGACTCCACGCCGAGCGGCGAGGGAGTGACCATCTCCGCCCGCGCGGATAACCCCAGCGGCGGGGAGGTGGAGACCACCTTCACCGAAGCCGATGTTGCTGTAGCGGAGAAGGGCTTCCAAGGCACCTTCACGGATATCCCGGAGATCCTGGACTTTAAGTACGAAGACGGCGAGGACTTTAACAAGGCCCTCAACCCTGACAACGAGGATGCCCAGGAGACTACCTCCACGGAGCACATGCCCTTCCAGCGCTTTGACCTCAAGGTCAAGGACGCAGAGAAGAAAGCACACGACATCGCTTGGTCCGGCACCGTGGACCCCAAGCGCTCGGTGCGGCTTATGGCCTGGAATACCAAGAGCAATAGCTGGGAGAAGCTTGCCGAAACCCGCGGCGCGGCCGACGCCCAAGTAAGCCTCAGCGCGGAAGTTAACCAGGACTTCGTCGACGGCGGAAGCATCCACACCATGCTGGTGGGCTATGACGTCTTTGCTGATGACCTCAACGAGCCCGTCAACGAGCAGTTCGCCGATAGCAGCGACTATGATTTTTCCATCGCCCACCACACCGATACCCAGTACCTCTCCGAAGGCGCGGTAGAAAAGGCCACCGCCGAGGAGCGCAAGAAGTGGGAAGAAAGCTACACCGCGGCCACCCAGTGGATTGCCGATAACGCCGACGAGCGCAAGATCGCCTACTCCGCGCATACCGGCGACATCATTGAGAACTGGATTGGCAAGGACAATGACCGCCCCAATGCCAAGAAGGAATTCGAGGTAGCCTCCAACGCCCAGAAGATTCTGGAGGACGCCGGCGTGGTCAACGGCGTGCTGCCCGGCAACCACGACAACCAAAGCGGCGCGGATGTCGGCGCCGGCAACCTCTACAACGAGTACTTCGGTCCGGAGCGCTACGAGGCCCAGCAGGGCAAGGGTAAGTGGGCTGAGCAGGATGCTTCCTACCACCCCTATGCTGAGGGCGATAACGACAACCACTATGACCTGTTCTCCACCAATGGCATGGATTTCATCGCCCTGCACCTGGGCTATGACGTCACTGAGGAGGAAGCAGCCTGGGCCGATAAGGTGCTCAAGCAGTACTCCGACCGCAACGCCATCCTGCTCACCCACGCCTACCTCAAGCCTTCCGCGAGCCCGGATGGCCGCGGCTCGGACTTCTCTCACGATGGCGTGATGGTCTATGAGAACGTCGTCCAGAAGAACCCCAACGTGGCGCTTGTGCTGGCCGGCCACGAGCACGGCGTATCCATTGTCACGCGCAAGGACGTTGGCCACACCAACAACCACGTGGTGGAGCTTCTCGCGGATTACCAGTTCTACGAGGTCGGTTCCGATGAGCTGGGCCTGACGGAGATCGGCGACTATGACGGCGACACCGGCCTGCGCTTTGGCTCCAGCTACCTGCGCCTCCTGCAATTCGATCTGAAGAATTCGGAGATGATCGTGGATACGTATTCGCCGCTTCTCGACGATCACAACGCCACCGAGTACGACGACCGCCAGCGCTACAACGGCCACGAGGACGAGTTCCGTGTTCCGATCCAGTTCCAGACCCGCAAGACCAGCTTTGCGACGAACTCCATGCTCGCCCTGACCGATACCGGCAAGGTGATTGGCAAAGACACCGCCAAGTCCGGCTGGCCTGCCAGCGTGACCTACAAGGACGTCAAGGCCGGCCAGGCCTATGGCTGGTACGCTACCTCCGCTGACGCCTCCTCCAAGGAGGACACCAAGCCTGGCATCGTGCGCCAGTTCGGCGTCTTCACCGCGCCGGAGCAGCAGGAGAAGGATAACAAGGCCCCTGAGCTCACCGTCCCCAGCGACAAACTCACCATCACCAAGGGCGAAAAGGCCAACCTCCTCGACGGTGTGACCGCCAAGGACGATAAGGACGGTGACCTCACCGACAAGGTGAAGGTAGTGGGCAACATCGACACCGCCAAGCCGGGCGTGTACTCCATCACCTACGCCGTCACCGACTCCGCCGGCAACCAGGCCCTGGCCTCCCGCGTCGTGGAAGTCACCGCCGGCAACCAAGGCAACAACACCGACAACGGCGACAGCAGCAGCGACAACTCGAGCAGCAACGGCAACAGCTCCAGCAGCGGCTCGAGCAATAACTCGAGCCGAGGTACGGGCAGCGTCCTCTCCGCCATCCTCGGCGCCCTCTTCGGTGCGGCAGGCGCCACCGCCGTCATCGCCGGCCTACTGAACTACCTCGCGCCTGAGGTACGCGACACCATCAAGCGCGCCCTCGGCCTCTAAGGTCTAAGGCCCCGGTGGGCCACCACCCGCCAGCCCATAACCGCAGCCGGGTCATAACCCGCCGGGCCATCACCTCACTAGCGCACTAGCGCGACACCCTGGTCCTCCAGCACCATGCTGATGGGGGCCAGGTCTTCTTCCACCATGTCGAAGTCCGCGGCGATAATTGCCACGATGTGTTGCTCGCGCAGGAAGTCCGCCAGGGCATCAAGGTTGCGCGGGGCGCCGGAGGTGCAGCCGCGCAGGCGGCCGAGCGCGCCATAGAAGTCCTCGCGCGTGCGGATGGGTTCAGTGATGAGAATGCGTTGCATGCCTTAGTCCTCCGCGTCCGGGATACTGCAGAAGCTTTCGTAGTGGTCATCGGTGTAGTACCAGACATCCGGGTCGGTCTCGCTGCCGCCGCCGGTAACAATGCGCTTGGCCCCGCGGTGCCCAATCCCCGGCGTTTCCACGGTGTATTCGCGGTAGTAGTTCTTCGCCTGCTGCGGCAGCACGCCCTCATAGTTCCCGAAACGCACGTTGTCATTATCCGGATAGTCATAGGGCCCGCCGGCCAGGATGGCCTCGGCGGTCTCGTGGGCCTCCTGCGGCAGGGAATCCATGGCGCAGGTCGGCAGGTCTGACTCGCCCTGATTTGCGACGTCCCCCTCATCCCCACCAGCTGGAGAGGATGCACCCGCCGCAGTGGAGGCGCCAGCAGCAGAGGAAGACGGCGCTGCCTTCTGGTCCGCACCATCGCTGGAGCTACCGAGGTCAATGCCAAAGTAGCCCGCGACGAGGACCAGAACCGCACCACCGATGATGGCCGGCAGCGATTTGTTGGAGGGGGAGGATTGGGACATGGCCCCCATCATTGCAGCTATCAGGCCTGAAACAGAAATCCATACCAGGCCTTTTTTCAATCCCCACCGCGAGGTGTTTGCGGATGTGGGACTAGGTGGCCTGGCCCCACCCAGCCGTGGGTACCTGTGTGTCCTATAGGCGGGGTAGTCTGTACGCATGGCACGAGGCAGAATTCCGGACAGCGATATCCAAGCTATCCGTGAACGCGCGCCTATTGATGAAATCGTGGGCGAGTACGTTCAGCTCAAACCCGCTGGTTATGACTCTTTGAAGGGCTTGAGCCCCTTCAAAGATGAGAAAACCCCGTCTTTCCACGTGCGCCCGCAGCGCGGCTATTATCACTGCTTCTCCACTGGCAAGGGTGGGGATGTTTTCAGCTTCCTCATGGAGATGGAGCAGGTCTCCTTCCCAGAGGCCGTCGAGGCCGTAGCCCAGAAGATTGGCTACCACATCAATTACCAAGGTGGTTCCACCGGTGCGCGCGATGAAAAGCCCGGCACCCGCCGCCGTCTCATCGCCGCCAACAAGGCCGCGCACGAGTTCTACCGCCAGCAGCTAGAAACCCCGCAGGCCGCCACTGCTCGTGAGTTCCTCCTGGACCGCGGCTTCTCCAAGGAAATCATCTACGAGTTTGAGTGCGGTTATGCCCCGGAGGGCTGGGATACCGCCACCAAGCACCTGCTGCGCATGGGCTTTTCTTTTGAGGAGCTCGAAGCCGCCGGCATTTCCAAGATGGGCAAGCGCGGCCCCATCGATCGCTTCCACCGGCGCTTGCTGTGGCCCATCAAGGACTTATCCGGCAACGTCATCGGCTTTGGCGCACGCAAGCTTTTCGACGATGACAAGCTGGGTAAGTACATGAACACGCCCGAAACCATGCTCTATCACAAGTCCAAGGTGCTCTTCGGCCTGGACTTGGCCAAGCGCAACATCGCCGAGCAGCACCAGGCCGTGGTGGTGGAGGGCTATACGGATGTCATGGCTATGTACGCCGCGGGCGTGAAGACGGCCGTGGCCTCCTGTGGCACCGCCTTCGGCGCGGACCACCTGCAGGTGCTGCGCCGCCTGATGTTGGATGATTCCTACTTCCACGGCGAGCTCATCTACACCTTCGACGGTGACGAGGCCGGCCAGAAGGCCGCCATGCGTGCCTTCGAGGGCGAGCAGAAGTTCACCGGCCAGTCCTTCGTCTCCGTGGCCCCGGACGGCATGGACCCCTGCGATCTGCGCCTTGAGCGTGGTGACGCCGCCGTGCGCGATTTGGTAGCGGACCGCATCCCCATGTTCGAGTTCGTCATCCGCTCCGTCATCTCGGACTTCAGCATTGACTCTGCCGAGGGCCGACTTCAAGCCCTGCGCCGTGCGGTGCCCGTGGTGGCCCAGATTCGCGATGAACCCCTGCAGCGCGAATACGCCCGCCGCCTTGCCGGTTGGGTGGGCTGGCCCGATCCGGAGGAAGTACTCCGGCAGGTACGCCAGGAGGCCCGCAAGCCGAAGAAGGAACAGCGCCCGCGCTTTGCCTCCCTGGAGGAGACTTCCTCTGCGCCCTCGCAGTCTAATGCCCCCGTTATGCACATCCCCGGCCCCCGCGAGCCGCACCTGTGGCCGCAACGTGAGGCCCTCAAGCTGGCCCTGCAGTACCCGCAGATCGCCGGCAGCTACTTCGACGGGATTACGGAGGATGCATACTCCAACGAGGCCTACCGCACCATCCGCCGCGCCATCTCGACCCTCGGCGGCGTGACCGCCGGTGCCGAACAACCCGGTGTGGAATGGCTGGCCGCCGTGGCGGGTGAGATGCCGGACCTCATGGCCCGCAACTTCGTTTCTGAGCTCGCCGTGGAACCCATCAAGCTAGGGGAGACCGGCAACCCCGATACCGACCTTGAGGCTTACGCCGATTCCGTTCTCTCCCGCCTCCAAGAAGCCCGCGTGGGCGACCAAGTAGCCCAACTCAAGGCCCAACTCGGCCGCATGCGCCCCTCCGACGACGAAGAGTCTTACAACTCTCTCTTCGCCGACCTCGTTGCCCTCGAGCAAGCCCGCCGCGAGCTCAATGACCGCGCCTTCCGCGGCGTGCGTTAGCGAGCACTACGCACTAATCCACACCCCCGCGCACGCGTTCGAGCGTGCGCGTTAATCTTCGTCCGGCTCGTAAATCCGATCCGGCTGCACTCCATCCGTGGCGCCGCGCTTGCCGCGGCGCCCCTTGTTGTAATCCTTGAGCTCGCGCATACGCGGTTCTGGGTCCAAGCGGTTGGCCACGGCCTTGCGCGCGGAGCGCACTGCTGCCTTGGTGGCGGGGGAGTTGATGGCCTTTTCGTAGGCGCCCTTAATTTGGTGATAGCGCTTGCGCCCAGCCTTGGTTCCAAAGACGTATCCGGCGGCAGCACCCACAACAAATTGGATCATTGGAAACTAGTCATCCCCTTACTTCAAGCTGGCGCAATAGCCAGCGTTTGCGTACAACGTACGGGCAACGTGCAATTCTCATGAACAGCCTACCTGCCTAAGCAATCTTGGGCAGGTGGCGGTGGGGCAGTGAATCCACCAGTAACGGGGAGTAGAGATAGGGAATAGATATGACGTGAACTCTTCCCATAATGCATTCGCTTCAGTTAACTTAATACCTGTGAAGACTTCTAAGCATACGTATGCGGCATCGGCAGCCGTAGCGATGTCAGCGCTGCTCACCGCCAGCGTGGCGGCAGCTGAGCCCCGTACTGCTGGGCTCGAAGAGCCGCGCGAAGTCACCGTGAGCGAGGACTAGCGCTTACCTTCTCGAAGCCGAGCCGTGTGCGCGAAGCATTAGCGCTGTAGACTCCTATGGAGATTCTCTCCCGGTAAAACGAAGGATGTCTATGTCTAAGCCAAAGATTATGACCGTGTACGGAACCCGCCCTGAGGCCATCAAGGTAGCACCGGTCATCAAGGCGCTGGAGAAGGACGAGCGTTTTGAATCTGTAGCCGTCTCCACTGGCCAGCACAAGGAAATGCTGGAGCAGGTCAACACCATGTTTGGTATTGAACCAAAGCTGGACCTTCACCTCATGAAGCCCGGTCAGGGCCTTAATGAGATTGTCTCTCGTGCGCTCATGGGGCTCGACGAAATCATTGATGTGGAGCGGCCTGATGTCATTATTTCCCAGGGAGATACCTCGACTGCAATGACTGCAGCACTTGCTGGTTTCCACCGTGGTGTGAAGATCGTCCACCTCGAAGCAGGTCTGCGCACCGGCGACATTCACTCTCCGTTCCCGGAGGAGGCCAACCGTAAGCTGATTGGTCAGGTAGCCGAGCTACACCTTGCCCCGACGGCAGGTTCAATGGAAAACCTGCGCCGTGAGAACGTGCGTTCTAAGGACATTGCGGTCACTGGTAACACCGTTATTGACGCTCTTCTGGAGGCAGCCAGCTGGGATACCGCGTTTGAGGATCCTGCCCTGCAAGCAGTGGCTGAATCCGACAAGCGTCTGGTTGTGGTGACCACCCACCGCCGCGAAAACCTTGAAGCGATGAAGGAAATCGGCGGCGCAGTCAAGGACCTTGCGGGAAATTACTCGGACATTAACTTTGTCCTGCCGCTACACCTGAACCCGAAGGTTCGTGAAGCTGTGCTTCCGGAAGTCGAGTCCTTGCCCAATGTTCTCATCACGGATCCGCTTCCGTACGATCAGTTCACCAAACTGCTTGACCGTGCAACCATCATCCTCACTGATTCCGGCGGAGTTCAGGAGGAAGCGCCGGCTCTGGGTAAGCCGGTCCTAGTCATGCGCCAGAACACTGAGCGCCCTGAAGCTGTTGTTGCCGGCACTGTGAAGCTTGTGGGCACCAACCGTAGTCTCATCGTGGCGGAAGCCAAACTGCTACTTGACGATGACGCTGCGTACACCTCTATGGCTAACGCTGTTAACCCCTATGGCGACGGTAAGGCCGCAGATCGTGCTGTTGCCGCTATTGCCGAGCTCCTCGGTGTGGGGGAACGCCTGCCGGACTTTGACCCAGGCATTGAGCTATAGCGAAATGAGATGAATGGGCAGGCGCGTATTTCTAGTTGCCCTGCCCATTCATGTGGTTCCACGTAAGGTAAAGCCATGGAACCACGCGACATTTAATGCACTAATTCTCAGCGCACCACAGCTTCTCAAGTCTTGGCTGATGCGATGTCTGTAGGCCAACTCAGCGTCGCCGAATTTGAGGAACGTTCTTCTACATGCGCCGACGCGACGACGCGCGGCGAGTTGCTCGACCTCGTTTCAGATCTCCTTGAGGAGCCCGGAAGGGTACTCTTTGGCAGCCACGAGGTCGCTTCGAAGAGCACTCACGAGCTGAACTCTGTTGGTAGTGAGCTTGCTACGACTGTTGACCGCGCACTAGCTCAAATCGAACCATCCGTGAGTGGTGCGCAGAGCCTTTCCTTGGGCATCTTTGGTGGTACCACGGTTCGAAGTACTCCCATTGCCTCTCGCCACACCACAATGGGTATTTTTGGTGGGACAGACGTTGACCTGCGCGGTGCTGCACTTCGAGAACACGTAACCACCATCCAAGCGGTTGGAATCTTTGGTGGTGTCGACGTATGGATTCCTGAGGGCTTCCGTGTTCAAGTTAGCGGCATCGGTCTCTTCGGTGGTCACGACATCAAGGTTGACCGTGGTGCTATTGACCCCGCTGATCTACCTGCCAGTGCTCCGGAGATCGTCGTCAACTGTTTTAGCCTCTTCGGTGGTGTGGACGTGCACGTTGTGAAGCGATGAATTAGTCCAGCAGGCGGGATATCTAGAGGCCAAGAAGCAAGGGTAAAACTTAAGGCTTAATTCGGTCGTCTGTGCTCGTACGAGGGAATGGCTAATTATGTCTGGAGTGAACTGGCCAATGAGCTGCGATAAAGTATCCAGCTCATCGATTAGAGTAGTCGACGATCATGGTCGGTTGGGGGGCGCTTTAGTTTTGCGGCTTTTCCTTAGGGTGGCAAGTCCATCTCTGTGGCAATGAACGGTGGGATTCAAGGTTTCGAGCTGATTGAGTGGCTGTTTCACCTCTTGGTGGCGGGGCGCTAAAACGCCGCTGCATTTCCACTGCATGCGCAAAACAGGGCTTAAGGGACATTTCGTGTGGATAAACCGAT
>NZ_KV803656.1:0-221 GCF_001811145.1 Corynebacterium sp. HMSC062A03
TTGTTCTGGCCGTGTTGTGCCGTATGTGTGGCACGGTTGGTGTATGCCGGATGGCGCTTTTCCTTTTAGCGGCGTCATTGTAAATAACATAAGTTGTTTGGGCGTATTGTTTAAAATCTTCTGACTGGGCCAGCCTCCTTGTATATCCCCGTCGGGTTGGGGGTTGGTTTTTGGATTTTTTCTTTATGTAATTTTTGGATAGCCAGTCCGTGTGGTGTGTT
>NZ_KV803657.1:0-340 GCF_001811145.1 Corynebacterium sp. HMSC062A03
CACACTATTGAGTTCTCAAACATCATCCGCACACTCTTTGCACTGAAGCTATTTATTCATTGCTCTGAGCGGCTGGAGTTCATACTCTAGCCAACAAGTTTAAATCTTGTCAACTGGGAGTTAATCTCCTTGTCACCGGCGTCTTGCGGCGACTCGAATTAATATACGCACACCCCCATACTTGAACAAATCCACAGTTCATACCATGTTTTTCGACTTCCTTAACTGCTTTGCCGATTGCCCCACGGTAAAACGACGAATCCCGCCGCAGTACGCGACGGGATTGACCTAATTCAGGTCCGCAGTGGGACCTGACCCCTGTTTGGTAGACACCTGATAT
>NZ_KV803658.1:0-30489 GCF_001811145.1 Corynebacterium sp. HMSC062A03
AGATGCCAGCACCGACGACATCCCCTTCTAAACCTCACCGTCGAATAAAACGACGAGGGCCGGCGGCCTCCCACGTCTCCGTGAAAAGTCACCGGTTCAGGTGTGCCAGCGAATACGATTCTGCGGGCTACTTGCGTCCTGCCTCGTAGGCGGCGCCGACCTTGTACAGGCGGTCGTCCTGGAATGCGGGGGCCATGATCTGCAGGCCGGTCGGCAGGTTGGTGTCGGATGCCATGCCGGAAGGGACAGACATGCCACACACGCCAGCGAGGTTCAGCGGCAGGGTGCACAGGTCAAAGTTGTACATCTCCATCGGATCCTCAACCTTCTCCCCCAGCTTGAAGGCCGTGGTCGGGGTGGTCGGGGATACGAGGACATCGACCTGCTCGAAAGCACGCTCAAAGTCCTGGGCGATGAGGGTACGCACGCGCTGTGCCTGCAAATAGTAGGCGTCGTAGTAGCCGACGGACAGCGCGTAGGTACCCAGCATGATGCGGCGTTTAACCTCGGGGCCGAAACCAGCCGCGCGGGACAGGGACATAACCTCTTCCGCAGAGTGGGTTCCATCATCGCCGACACGCAGACCGTAGCGCATGCCGTCGAAGCGGGCCAGGTTGGAGGAGACCTCACACGGCATGATGAGGTAGTACGCCGCGAGAGCATCGTCGAAGTGCGGGCAGTCAACCTCGACGATCTCTGCGCCCTGAGACTTCAGCTGCTCAACCGCGGCGTGGTAGGCCTCCATCACGCCCGGCTGCCAGCCGTCGCGCTCGAATTGCTTGATCAGGCCGACCTTGACGCCGGAAAGATCTCCATTGGCGCCTTCCTTGGCGGCCGCGACTACCGGCGCGACCGGCTTATCCACTGAGGTGGCGTCGAAGGAGTCGTGGCCGGCAATGATTTCGTGCAGCAAGGCAGTATCTAGGACCGTGCGCGCGGTCGGGCCTGCCTGGTCCAAAGAGCTTGCAGCAGCGATGAGGCCATAGCGAGAAACGGTGCCGTACGTCGGCTTCACGCCCACGGTGTTGGTCAAAGCGGCAGGCTGGCGAATGGAGCCGCCGGTGTCAGTACCGATACCCAGCGGGGCTTGACCGGAGGCAAGAGCCGCAGCGGTACCACCACCGGAACCACCCGGGGTGCGCTCGGTGTCATACGGATTGTGAGCCGGACCGTAGGCAGAATTCTCGTTAGAGGAGCCCATCGCAAACTCATCGAGGTTCGTCTTACCCAAGATCGGAATGCCGGCCTCGCGCAGCTTGGTCACCAGCGTAGCGTCATAAGGTGACACCCAACCCTCCAGCATCTTGGAGGCGGCGGTCGTGGGGGCGTCGGTAGTCACCAGCAGATCCTTGAGGGCTAGCGGCACACCGGCCAACGCGGAAGCGGGCGCTTCGCCAGCGTCGAGGGACTTATCGACGGCGTCGGCAGCCACCAGTGCTTCCTCAGCACCAACATGCAGGAAGGCGTTGAGTTCGCCGTTGGTCTCCGCGATGCGGTCCAGGAAGGCCTGAGTAACTTCGCGGGAGGTGAGCTCGCGAGAGTGAATCTTCTCAGCCAGCTCGGCGGCGGTCAGCGCGGTAATGCCCTCTGTGGGCGCAATGAATTGTGCCATTCTTATTCGTCTCCTCCACCCAGAATCTGCGGAACCATGAAGCGATCTTCATCAGCTGCGGGGGCCTGGTCCAAGGCCTGCTCGGCAGTGAGGGTTCGCACGACAACGTCCTCACGCATGGGGGCGTTAACGGAGTGCGGGTGCGACATCGGCTCCACACCTTCAGCCTCGACCTTGCCAACCGCGGACACGGAATCCACGATTTCGTCGATCTGCGCGGCGAACTGTTTCAGTTCTTCCTCGCTCAGGGCCAATCGCGACAGCTTTGCCAAGTGCGCGACCTCGTCACGCGAAATATCAGACACGCGAACTCCATCCTTTTATTCATTGAGACGGTTGATAGCTAAGCACCCATGGTACTGCACGGCTGATGCCACGCCACCACCGCTCCTCCCCTAAACGCAACACGAGCTATTGAATAGTATTCGATACGTTGGGTACCATCGATCAAGTTCTATAAACTTTTCATATCAAGAATTCCCTACCTAGTTATCTTCCCCAGAAAGAACGATATGTCGTACCTCGTCCGTGTCCTCCTCCCTGACACTCCCGGCAGCCTTGGCCTCCTCGCCAACGCGATGGGCAACATCGAGGCCGATATTCGCTCCGTCGACATCGTAGAAAACTTCCCTGACGGGACGGTCATGGATGACATCGTGCTCGATCTCCCCCAGTCCACCATGGCAGATGAGATCATCACGGCAGCCCAGGCCGTGGAAGGCGTAGAAATTGATTCCATCCGTCCGTTCAGCGGCCGCGTTGACCGCCGCGGGCAGATCCATGTACTGGCGAAGGTTGCCTCGCAGCGCAACGTAACCGCCGCGATGAAGGAAGTCTGCGCGGCAATTCCCAAGGCACTGACCTCCAATTGGGCCATCGTTATTGCGAACGATGAGAAGATCAGCCGCATTGCCGCCTCTGACGCCGCGCCTGCCGACGACGGCTCGATCCCCACCGACCTCAACATCACCTCCGCCCGCGTGCTCAATCCGGAGAAGGACACGTGGATCCCGGAATCGTGGACCCTCATCGAATCCGCACTGGCGGCCGCTCCCCTCGTAGGCACGAACTATGTCGTGGTGATGGGCCGCGTTGGCGGGCCGGACTACCTTGCCTCCGAGGTCGAGCACCTGGGTGACTTGGGCGCCATCTTGGGCGCCTTCCTCACCTAGCTCGACCTAGCGGTCGAGCAATAAGCTGAGGCCCGCGGCGACGTCAGGAACCACGTGGTCTACCTCGTCGATGATGTGTGTTCCCGGGAACGTGAAGGACTCGGTGGCGATGGAATGCATCGAGAGATCATTGAAGCTATCGCCGAAGGTGTAGAGTTCAGCCTCTTCGTGGCCGAGGTGACCAAGCAGCCGCGTCAAGCCCTCGCCCTTGTTGTGTCCAGGCGGCATGATGTCGTAGAAATCGCAGTTGAACGAGGACTCAACATCGCAATTCGCACGCACCCACTCGTCGACTTCGTGGCGTAGCTCGGCGTCGCCCGGAATCCACAGGGACATGAGAACGGTGCTGCGATTGGCGACGTCCCCCGGATCCACCACTTCCGTATTCGCCACCATCGAAGATTCACGGCCAGCCAGGCCGTCCCACGCCACTTGGTCAGCCCCAGTCAAGCCCGTCAGGTAGATATTTAATGGCAGCCCAGTGAAACGGTCGATGATGGCCTGCACGGTATCGCTGGGCAGGTGTTCCTCGTGGAGGATGGAGTAGTCACCATCCGTGATGACGGTGCCGTTGTAGAGCACGTGGTAATCCAACTCCACCCCGAATGGCTCGAGTGTGTTCCGGGCGTTGGCAATGGACTTGCCCGTCGCAGAGATAGCGAGGTTGCCAGCGGCCCGCCATGCGGCGATGGCTTCCTTTACTGCCTCAGTTATGTCTTCGTTGACGTAAACAGTGCCATCCATGTCCAAAGCCGCAATCTTCATGAGCCGTAGTCTATTAGGCCTTTCACGGCCGAGTCCACCACCGCGGTGCACGCCTCTTGGATTTCGGGTTGCGCCCAGGGGAAGGTAAGGGAGATATCGGCAAGCGCGTGCATGGGCAGGTCATTATGTCCGTCGCCTAAGGTGATCAGCTCAATCTCGGAACGCTCGCGGCCGAGACGTTGAAGCAGCCAGGTCAAGGCGAACCCCTTGTCGTGGCCGGGCGGAGTGATGTCGAAGAAGTTGCGGTTCATCGCGGTGCCGACGGGAAAGCGCTCAGTAACCCATTGCGCGATCTCTTTCTGCAGGCTTGGATCGTCCGGCGTCCACGCAGCGACGAGGGGAAAGACTTCTTCCTCGATGCGCTCGGGCGCGACCGGTACAGGCTCGCTGATGATGGGGTTGTGCACCCCGGCCACGTTGCGGACGAGGTGCCCGTCCGGACCTTCCAGGCGCGTGCAATACAGGTCGAGCTTCGGGATATCACGAACCCGCTCATACACAGCGCGGACTACCCCGGGCGGCACATGGCTTTCATAGAGCAGCTCATAGGAACTATTCATGATGACGGTGCCGTTGCAGAGCAGGTAATAGTCGAATTCGACGCCAAAGGGCTCAAGAGCACGCCGCGCCGAGTGCGGCGACTTACCGGTGGCCACAACGGCGAGGTTGCCCGCAGCACGCCACCGGGCAATCGCCTCCGGTACCTCGTCGGGCATATGCCCGTCAAAGTAGATGGTGCCGTCTAAGTCGAAAGCGGCTAGCTTCATGCCTCGCCCGTCTCGAGAAGGCGGTTGAAGCCATCTTCATCTAGGATGGTCAGACCCAAATCGCGGGCCTTCTGTTCCTTCGAGCCAGCATTCTCTCCAACCACGACGTAATTCGTTTTCTTCGATACAGAGCCGGATGCTTTTCCACCACGGGTGATGATGGCCTCCTTGGCGGAATCGCGGGTGAAGTTCTCCAAGGTGCCGGTCACCACGACGGTGATGCCTTCAAGCGTTTGCTCCGGTTTATCGCTGGCTTCTTCCTCCATCGTGACCCCAGCAGCGGCCCACTTCTGCACGATATTGTCGTGCCATTCCACCTCGAACCACTGCTTGAAGGATTCCGCGATGATGCTGCCCACACCATCGGTATCTGCCAGCTCCTCCACCGATGCCGCGCGCAGCGCCTCCATCGAACCGAACCGCGTAGCCAGAGCACGCGCCGCGATGGGGCCAACGTGGCGGATAGACAGCGCTACCAGCACTCGCCAGAACTCAGCCTGACGGGCCGTCTTGAGGTTTTCCAGCAGCTTCTTACCGGAAGCATTGAGCGCACCCTTCTGGGTGGTATAAACCGAGGACTTGAGGAGTGCTTCTTCATCTAGATCGAAGAGGTCCGCCTCATCCTTGAGTACTCCGGAGGAAATCAGATCTGCGGCTGCCTTCTCCCCCAGCTCGCCAATATCGAGCGCCTTGCGGGAGGCCAAGTACTCCAGGCGTGCAGCTAGCTGAGCTGGGCAGCTGCGGGTATTCGGGCAGCGCCAGTCTTGGTCGCCTTCCTTCTGCGGTGCCAGCTTCGTCCCACAGGCAGGGCAATTCTCCGGGAAGACCCAGTCGGTCTCGCTGCCATCGCGCTTGTCCAATACAGGGCCGAGAACCTCTGGGATGATCTCTCCGGCCTTGCGGATGATGATGGTATCCCCGATGAGGACATTCTTGTTCTTGACCTCGAATTGGTTGTGCAGGGTTGCCATGGACACCGTCGAACCAGAAACGAAGACCGGTTCCATAATGGCGAAAGGCGTCACGCGCCCGGTACGTCCCACGCCGACCTCGATGTTGAGCAGCTTGGTGGTCACCTCTTCCGGCGGGTACTTGTAGGCAATAGCCCAGCGCGGCGCGCGGGAGGTCGCGCCCAACGCGCGCTGGCTGGCCAGGTCATCGACCTTGATGACGAGCCCATCCATCTCAAAGTAGGCGTCGTGGCGGTGCTCCTCCCAATAGGTCATGCGCTCCTGAACCTCTTTAGCGGTGGTTACCCGCTGGGTATAGGGAGAAACCGGGAAGCCCCACGCCTCCAGGGCCTTGTAAGCATCGTGCTGCGAAGTGGGCTGGAAACCCTCGCGTGCGCCAATACCGTGGCAAACCATGTGGAGCCGACGCCTCTTGACGTCCTCCGGGTCCTTCATGCGCAGCCCACCTGCCGCCGCATTGCGGGGGTTGGCAAAAGTGGGCTTGCCTTCCTCACGTCGCGCTGCGTTGATCTCCTCGAACTCATCCGGGCGCATGTACACCTCGCCGCGGACCTCCACCAGGGAGGGAACCGGATACTCATCCGTGCCAGTGAGCTCGTGCGGAATGTCCGGGATAACGCGCGCATTGGCAGTGATGTCTTCGCCAACGCGGCCATCACCACGCGTGGCGGCCGTAACGAGCTTGCCGTCGCGGTAGACCAAGTCAATGGACAGGCCATCAATCTTCAGCTCGGTCAAATAAGCCTCAGCCGGCGTGCGGTCCAGCCAGTCCTGCAGCTCATCCGCACTGAAGACGTTGTCCAGGCTGTACAGGCGCTCCAGGTGCTCGATATCTACAGCGCCCTCCGGAGCAGCACCTACCTGCTGGGTAGGTGAATCAGGAGTCTGAAGCTCGGGGTGCTCTGCTTCTAGCGACAGCAAACGCTGAAAGAGCGCGTCAAAGTCCGCATCCGGAATCGACGGCTCGCCGTTGTAGTACAGCTCGCGGTGCTTGCGCACTTCCTGGGCAAGCTCGGACCATTCGCGTTGGATATCTACTGCATCACTCACGAGTCACTAGTGTAGCGGGACTGCCGGACATGCCTGTGACCTGCGGATGGTCATTCTGCAAAGGTTCGTCCGTCATTCTGCAGTACTTCCACAGTGCATGTCCGAGCCGGGCGCTAGAGTGTTGTCCATGAACTTCGACGCCACCCGCATGCTCTCCTTCGACCTCGAAACCACCTCCGTAAAGCCCAAAGAAGCCCGCATCGTCACCTCTGCCCTGGTGCGTATCGACGGGCGCGAAGTGGATAAGCGGGAAATGCTCGCTGACCCCGGCGTGGAAATCCCCGAGGAAGCCGCCAAGATCCACGGCATCACTACCGAGAAGGCCCGCGCGGAGGGGCGCCCGCACGAGGAGGTACTCAAGGAAACGGTCGATTCCATCTATCGGGCCTGGGATGAAGGGCTTACGCTCATTGTCTACAACGCCGCCTATGATCTCTCCGTACTGCGCGCACTGACCGGGGACTTCACGGTCGACGGTCCAGTGTTCGATCCTTTCGTCATCGACCGCGTTAAGGATAAGTGGCGCAAGGGCAAGCGCACCTTGGAGGAGGTCTCCGCCCATTACGGCGTGGAGTTGAGCAACGCGCATGAGGCGACTGCTGACGCCCTCGCGGCCGCCCGCGTGGCCTGGAAGCAGGTGCGCCAGCACTTCCCCGAGCTAGCACAGATGGATACCAACGAGCTCATGGAGTACCAGGCCGTGGAGTGGTACAAGGACCGCGAATCCTTCAAGAAGTATCTGGAAGGCCGCGGGCGCGATGCCTCCGATGTCTCCACCGCATGGCCGATGATTTCTTAAGCCTGCCCCCTTGCCAGTTTTCTAGAGTTCTGGAATTCTAGAAAACATGGAAACGACAGTCGAAGCACGCCTCGCCGAACTTGAAACGCGCGTCGCCGCGCTTGAGGGGCGCACCACACCCACTGACGCCGACCCCGCATCCGCCACTGGAGAAAGCTCGGCCTACTGGCTGGTCGACGCCCTCGCACCCAACGAGCAGCTTCCCGACGGCTCCGTCATCTTTGGCGGCAACATAAACGTCGGCAAGCGCACCTATGCCTATCAATGGCAGCGCCCCACCAACTTCATCACCGACGAGGACTGGACAGAAAACCTCGAGCGCCTATCCGCGCTCGCACATCCGGTCCGCGGTGAAATCCTGCGCCGCCTCCTCGCCGCGCCCGCGACAGCCGCTGAGCTCGTCGAAGAGGACATCGTCTCCTCCACAGGCACCGCCTATCACCACTTGAGCGCACTGACCCATGCCAGTTGGACCACAAAGTCCGGTGGCGAATATGCCATCCGCCCCGCCCGAGTTATCCCCCTGCTGACCATCATCACTGCAAGCGAGGACCACTAATGCGCAAGATTACTTTTTCCTTCGTTGCCGTCATTGCTGTTGCATCCGTCCTGCTCATCACCGGGCCACAAAGGATTGCTCTGGCCACAGAAAGGACCGGCGACGAAGCCCTGGCCACCCAGCTGGAAAAGCACTCCGAATCCGGTTTCCACAACCTGACCGCCTTCACGCTTCACGACGGCAAAGCCACCTTCGCGGGACTGGGCAGCGACGAGCACACGGAGGTCGAAATTGGGTCTGTGACCAAGATGTTCACCGGCGAACTGGCCCACCAGCTCGTCGAAGAGGGAAAGCTGAGAACTGACACCACGGTGGGCGAGGTCCTCGACGTCGGCGATGCGCCCGTCGCTGACGTCACCGTGAGGGAACTGCTCGACCACACCTCTGGCCTACCACGACTGGCAAGCACGAACCTCCTCAGCAGTCTCGCCTCAGGTGTCACCGGTTCGAACCCCTATACAGGCGAGACCGTAAAGGACATCATGGCTGCCGCCACGAAGGCCGAGCTGAAGAACCGGGGCGAAGAATCCTATTCCAATCTTGGCTATGGGCTCCTAGGCCACATGCTCGAGACCGTTGCCGGGCAGCCTTATGAGCAGATGCTCAAAGAACGCATCTTCGAGCCAGCCGGTATGACGGAAACCTACCTCATGACGCCAGGCTCAGTGCCTGACGACGCCCCACGCGGCCTCACCCCCACCGGCCGCCACGCTGAGCCGTGGGAGATGGATGGCTCTGCGCCCGCGGGCGCTATCCGCTCCACGGCAAGTGACATGGCCAAGTTCGCCGAGTGGTTCATGGACAATGGCGATATCGCCTATGGCTGGCAGCCTCCCAGCGAGGATAAAGCTGGGTACTGGCACAACGGCGGCACCTATGGCTATTCCACGATGCTTATCATCGACCCGGCCACCAAACGCGCTACTTTCGCCAACAACGATTCCCTCGCCGGCACCGAAAACCTGGCCCAAGCTCTTTTCGACGAGCTCGCATCCTAAGGAGTTACCGTGTTCCTCACCATCAGCATGATCATTATCATTGCATCTCTCCTTCAGTCGGCATGGAAGGCCTTCACCACCCCAGGTAAGACGGTCTATCGCGCTATTTCCGTAGCGATTACGGCCCTCGTTCTAATCGTCATCGGAAACTCCTTGCCCTGGAATGACGGTCTCCACTTCTTCTGGTGGTATGGCCTCGTCGCCGCATGTGCTGTGTACGCCGGCGCGGTGGCTTGGCGGGCTATGACCTCGAAGCCCGCAAACACAATCTAAGTCCCCCGTACACTGACGGTATGACTGCTCCCGCTCCCCGCACGGTCCACATCCATGGCGTCGCCCCCACCGTAATTGCCACCCTTCAGAAGCGTGCTAACGCCGCTGGAGTTTCTTTGGAAGACTATCTGCGCGATCTCCTGACAACCACGGCTTCACGCCCTGTTTTCTCGCCGCGTCCCAGCGTCCAGGAGAAGCTCGCAGAGCTCACGCAGCGTGACCCCATAGCTATTAACGGCGATTTTGACATCGTCGGCGCCATTCGGGCGGGGCGGGACGCCTAATTCCACTTGGGGGACGAAAAAGTCTCCCAAATCTCCACCTTTAGAAAAGTCTCCCAAATCTCCCAATGTCCTAGGATGGGCTTATGTCCCCACATGAGAACCCCTTCCGCCCCACCTTCGGCGTGCCACCACTCTTCTGGGTCGGCCGCACGGCAGTACTCGACACCTTCCGGGCTGCACTCGACTCCCAGCCGGGCAGCCCGGGCCGCTCGCTCATCATCAGCGGCGCCCGCGGTATCGGTAAAACGGTTTTGCTCAATGAGCTCGAAGATATCGCCTCTAGCCGCGGGTGGATTACTCTGCGCGCCTCTGGCCGCAGCTCCATGGTGGAGGAACTGGTGGACACCACCATCCCGCGCATTATGGACAAGCTGGCTCCAGCAGACAAACACAAAGTCAACCGAGTGGGTATCGGTGGCTTGGCAACCATCGGCATCCAGCACAACACCGAGGAAGCCTATAAACCCACGCTCAACACTCGCCTGCGCGAGCTTTTAGCGCTACTCAAAGGCACGGGCGTGCTGCTCACCATCGACGAGGTGCAGGACGCAGACGCAGACGACCTCACCTCCCTGGCCGTGACCTACCAGGACCTCGTGCGCGATGAGCTCGACGTTGCCATCGTGGCTGCGGGCCTTCCACAGGGAGTCAACCGCCTGCTGGATCTGCCGGGCGTGACCTTCCTGCGCCGCGCGCAGAAGTTCGTTCTGGGGCCACTCTCCCCCGCGAACGCCGAGGTAGCCTTCACCGAAACCGCCGCGCAGTCGGGGCTCGAGTTCACCGATGATGCAGTAGCGGCTGCGGTGCGACTGTCCCGCGGCTACCCCTACATGGTGCAGCTCGTAGGCTCACTGGCTTGGGGAAAGGCTCAGCGTGAGGGCGGAAGCAGCATCGAGGAACGCGACGTCGCGGCGGTGTCAGCCGAGGCGATCTCAGTTCTCGGCGCTCAGGTCCACCAGCCCGCTACCCTAGCGCTGCCGCCGGCGCAGCGTCTCTTCCTCGAAGCGATGAGCGCGGTCATGGAGGACGGCACGGCAGAAATCAAGAACATTGCCGCACACCAGGACCGGACGGTGCGCTCCCTCTCGGCGACGCGCCAAAGGCTTATCGATGCCGACCTGATCGAACCCACCGCCCATGGCAGGCTCCAGTTCGTCATCCCGTATATGGAGGCCTACTTCACCGCTACGGACAGCCTGGGACGAGTCGATTAACAACTGGGTTAAAGGTCACCGGCGTCGCGAATCAGGATATCGGCGGTCTCGGATACCGAGCGCAGTGAACGAGCGGAGGCCTTGACTGGGTAGACGTCTAAATGATCGATGAGCAGCTCGCGTGGCATGCCAATACGGTCAAGGTGACGGGCCAGCGTGATGGCCTCCGCGCGGGAATCGGAACCTTCGATACCCAGACCGATGCGGTGGCCGGCATTCAAGTGCTCACCCAGGCCGTCGAGGTGACGCGGGGTGTCTAGGCCGCGGAAGGTCGTGAGGAAGGTCTTTGCGGCACGCGCGAGGGACCACAGCGGCGGGGCGTGCAGGTAATCTGCGGCGAAGGACTGCAGGAGTTCAAACGCGACCTCGTCTGGGACAGCAGGGATCGTATCGAAGTCGGTGGTGCCAGGAATGCGCCCGGCCACAACGTCGGCAAGCAGGGGCTCGTCGAGTTGGACGACGACCTCCCCGTGGAAGCGGCGCGCGACATCCGCGGCGTGGGCGTGGACACCATGAAGCAGAGACTCGGAAAGCTCGGTGAAGGCGCCGCGGTCGGTGAGAACGCGGTGGCCGTCGGAAAGCTCAATGCTCGCCCCCAGCGACCAGGGGCCAAGTGCTTGCACCTTGACGCGCGGCACGCTCTCACCCCAGACCTCTTGGACCTCGTCGAGGTCACGCTCCAAGCGGTCCCCTGTGCGGCGGGTGAGCAACTGCGGGCGTGCCGTCATGCGCCAGGAACGCGGGCCACGGTCGATGGAGATAGCCTCCAGCATGCTGGCCGTGCGGCCCACCGCATCGGAGCCCAACCCACGCTCGGGCAGCTGCGGGATAGCGGGAAGCTCGGTCTCCCCCATGATGATGTCTGCGGCCTCCGCGATGGAGGTACCGGGCATAGACCCCAGTGCGAATCCCGTCATCTACTCAGTCCCGCAGATGGTGCCGGAACCGAGCACAATATCTCCCAGCTCATCCGGGCTCGGCAAGTAGAGCACAGCGGCCTGGCCGCGGGCTACACCGGAGAGTGGCTCGTTAAGCTCGAGCGTCATGCGGTCAGCCTCGCGGTCCACGTGAGCATGGCAGGGAACGACGGATCCGTGGGCGCGAACTTGCACCTCGCAGTCGAAGTCACCTTCCATCGCCGGGTGCAGGTACTTCAGGCGGTCAGCCTCGATGCGGGTCACGGCCAAGTCGGCGCGCGATCCCACGGTGACGGTGCCGGTGGCCGCGTCGATGTCGGTGACGTAGCGCGGGGAGCCATCGGCAGTCGGTGTCTTGATGTCTAGACCCTTGCGCTGGCCGATGGTGTAGTTCCACGCGCCATCGTGTTCCTTGAGCTCATTGCCCTCGGTATCCACGATCATGCCTGGCCGCAGTCCGATGGAACGCCCCAGGAAGGCCTGGGTATTGCCGTCCGGGATGAAGCAGATGTCATAAGAGTCCGGCTTGGACGCAGTGGAGAACCCGTGGCGCTTGGCTTCCTCGCGGATCTCCGGCTTCGGGGTATCGCCAATCGGGAAGAAACAGTGGTCCAGCTCTTCCTTGGTGATCACCCCCAGCACGTAGGACTGGTCCTTGTTCTCATCCAGGGAGCGGCGCATGTAGCCATCAGAGTCGATGGTGGCATAGTGACCCGTGGCGACTGCATCAAAGCCCAGCGCCATGCCTTTGCGCAGCAAGGCTGCGAACTTGATCTTCTCATTACAGCGCAGGCACGGATTCGGGGTCTCACCGCGGGCGTAGGAGTCCACGAAATCCCCGATGACGGCTTCCTTGAACTCCTCGGAGAAGTCCCATACATAGAAGGGAATGCCGAGTTTGTCGCATATACGGCGGGCGTCGGCGGAATCCTCTAGGGAGCAGCATCCGCGTGCCTTCTCACGGGTCTGCTGTGCATCCTTGTGCAGGGCCAAGTGCACGCCAATGACGTCATGGCCTGCTTCCACTGCGCGTGCTGCAGCCACCGAGGAATCGACGCCGCCGGACATGGCTACCAATACTCGCATGCTCTCCCCTTCTCGTTGCTTTGTTGTCCACCAAGGCTAGTCGCGGTGTACCTCATACCCCAACACGCGAACCACGCAGCCTATTCCCTAAGCTAAGAGGCACTATGGGCAGAAAGCGCAACACCACCAACTCCATCGCGGGCACCTACGAGATTTCCACCGGCGAACTCGTCGTCGAGCCGGATCCTTTCCACGACGGCGCCTTCATCCTCAACGTCAACGGCGTACCTTCCTCACACCTCATCCCCGATGAGCCGCGCAGCCTAGAGTTCGAGTACATGCGCTGGATCGCCGCCGCGGTAGAGAATCTCGCACCTGGCAAACGCCTACTCCACCTGGGCGGCGGTGGTTGCTCGCTACCACGCTACTTGGCTGACCTGTGGCCGGATTCCCACAACACTGTGGTCGAACTCGACGCCAAGCTAGCGGAGCTCATCCGTGAGCTGGCCGATATTCCTTCCGCGCCCCGCGTCAAAATCCGCGCCGGCGAGGCGCGAGAGGTCACAGAAGGGTTCCCGCCGAACCGCTTCGACGTCATCATCCGAGACGTCTTCGCGGGTGATACAACCCCGAAGCCCCTCACCACCCAAGAATTTTTCCAGCACGCCCATGCAACACTATGCCCCGGTGGCCTCTACGTGGCCAACTGCGGTGACCATTCCGATCTCCAGGGCGCAAAGGCGGAGTTAGCCGGGATGGCAGAAGTCTTCGCACACGTCGCGGTTATCGCCGACCCTCCCATGCTTAAAGGCCGGCGCTACGGCAACATCATTCTCATTGGCTCAGATACCGAACTACCCGCGGACGGCTCCCCCGAAGCCGCTGCACTGGCCAAGCCGTTACTCTCCGGTGCCGTGCCTGCACACTTCCGCGACGAGTCCTGGACCCGCCGCTTTTTTAAGGGCGCGGCCCCGCGGCGCGATACCGTGGCAACCAACAACGATTAGCGCAGGCTATTGAGCAAGTCCGCTACCTGCTTGGAATCAAACGCTGGGATGGCTACACCTGCGGCGTGACCAGCGCTGCGTGCGGCGCGGTCTGCATTCTCTACATCCTGCTGGCTTACGTTATCCGCGTCGACGTCCTGCAGGTGCTGTGCGTTATCCAGGAAGATGGCCAGGTCACCGATGCTGGCGTCGTTATTGGACATGTCCTTGAGGTCATCGGTGCTAATAGCGCCAGTGTTGAGCAGCTTTTCTGCCTGCTTCACAAGCCCGGTCGGATCCACGTCCAAGCCCGCATCCTTCGCGGCATCCGCTACGGCAGGAACGGCTACTGCACCCGCTGCTAGGGCCAGGATACCCGCAATCAGCACACCGGCGTCATCACCAAGGTCCAAACCCGGAATGACCAAGTCATCCAAGATGCCACCGAAGTCAATGTAGTTGCCACCGGAGAAGGAGTGCAGCTGGGCTTCAGTACCGTTAAAGAGGTTCATGTCCACATCGGTCTCGATGCCGGCCACGCGGCCGCTTCCCGAACGCTGCCAGAAGGCCAGCTTGTCCCAGCCTCCAACCGGTTCGGGCGCGGTATCCTGGTAGGCCGCCAACCACAGCGGATACTCGGAGAAGCGCGTGGTGTTACCCATCTGACCCATCCAGAAGTACTTGTAGGTGTACAACATCGGGGTGCGGCCTGTCAGGGACTTTACCTCCGTCATGAAGGTATCAATCCACTCCTCCAACTGCTTAGCGCTCAGGCCCTCATCAACCTCAATGTCAAGCACCGGCGGCAGGGTCTGCGTCGGCACCAGCGCGATTTGGGAGGCAAAGCTGGCTGCCTGCTGCTTGGCGTCACCCGCCGGGCGTGCGTAGTGGTAGGCGCCGACCTTCAGACCAGCCGCTGCAGCGGCATTGGCATCGCGCACGAAGTGGTTGTTGACAAACCCAACGCCCTCGGTGGCCTTGACAAAGGCATAGGACTGGCCGTCGGATTTCACAGCATCCCAGTCGATCCCACGCAGGGACATGTGGTTATTGCCGGAGACATCCACACCAGAAGGTGCGTAGGACGGGATGGCAACGGCGGTGGATACGGACAGTGCCACGGCCGCTACTGCGGTAACGGCGGCGGTAACAAGGCGACGTGCATGGCTCATGCGCGCCACACTACCTCTTTAACAACATTAGTCACAGATGCAACACGCGAAACTTTAAACTCGTTTGTCACAGATTTAACGCAGTCCCCGACGGCCGCACCCAGCAACAACCACTGCTACACTGCGCGAAAACAGACTTACCGCTCACTCAGCCGATGGCAGCGCCACAGACTGATACCGAAGAAGGACAGCTCCATGGATCAGAACGCCGAGCCCACCGCACCCAAGGCCTTCGAAGAATCCCAGGAATCGGGTCTGCCTCCGCGCTGTGGCTTGGCAAGAGTCTTCAACGAGAAACTCGCCCTGTGGGGCTCCGTCATCATTCTGTGCGGCTGGGTGCTTGGGTTCCTCTCACTATTCGTCGCCGATGCCGTCGAGGAACCCGCCTCGGCCCTATTCGGTTTCTCCGGAATCTTCACATTCATTGGGCTGTGCTTCGCCACCCCGGTTCTCGCACCGCTCTTTGCCTTTCTGGCCTGCCAGTCTCTCTCATCCGATGAGCCACCGTCGCGCCGGAAGACCGCCGTCCTCGCACTCGTGCTGGCAATACTGAGCATCGTGCCCATCGTTGTGTACTTCGGGCCGAAGTTCATGTTCTAGGTGCCGCAGCTCTAGACCGAGCGGGCGCGGCGAATGATCTCCGGAAGCCCGGCCAGCACGGCGTCGATGTCCTCTTCAGTGGTCATTCGTCCCAGGCTGAAGCGCAGGGAGCCGCGGCCGTGTTCTTCGTCAATGCCCATCGCTTCGAGCACGTGGGACATGCGGTTAACTCCCGCGTGGCAGGCGGAGCCGGCGGAGGCTTCGATGCCGGCGGCGTCAAGAAGCATGATGAGGCTGTCGCCGTCCGTGCCAGGGAAGGACACGTGCAGGTGGGAAGCCAAGGTTGGCTCGGCAGAGTTAATGATGACGTTGTCGATGCTGGATTCGATGCCGGCCTTGAGCTTGTCGCGAAGTGCAGTCAGGCGGATTTCCTCCTGCTCCATTTCCGCGACAGACTCACGCAGAGCTGCGGCAAGCGCGCTCGCACTAGCCACGTCGACGGTGCCGGGGCGGATGCCGCGCTCTTGACCGCCGCCGAAGGCGATGGGTTGAGGGGCGGGGGTACGGCGTGCAAGCAGCAGGCCGATGCCGCGCGGGCCGCCGAACTTGTGGGCGCTGGCCGCCAATGTGGTGGCACCCAGCTCGTGGAAGTTGATGGGTAGCTTGCCGGCAACCTGCACGGCGTCGATATGCACAGGGGTGTTCTGCGCGGCGGCGCGCTGGGTAATGTCCGCGACCGGCTGGATGGCGCCGGTCTCGTTATTGGCCCACATGCAGGTGGCCACCGCGGCCGGGGTATCCAGGGCGCTTAAATCGCTGACGTGGCCGGTGGAATCAACCGGGAGAAGCTCTACGGTCGCGCCGTGCTCAGTCTGGAGCTTCTCCACGGTTTCGAGCACGGCAGGGTGCTCGATGGGGGTCGAAACGATGCGCTGCGCGGCTTTGGGGGAAGCAGACTGCGCAGCGCGGAACAGGCCCTGAATGGCGATGTTGTCGGCCTCCGTGCCGGAGGAGGTGAAAACTACCTCGATAGGTTCGCAGCCCAACAGCTCGGCGACGGTCTCGCGGGCGTCGTCCAGCACGGAGCGTGCCTTGCGCCCAGAACCATAGGCCGAGCCCGGGTTCAGGGCCCCGGAGGCATTGACCCAGGCATCAATAGCGCTTTGACGCATGGGTTGGGTGGCTGCGTAATCGAGGTAACGAGGCATTAGTTGCCGGCCCCCTTGCGGGCCTCGAGCTCCTTAGCCAGGGCCGGGGCAATCTCGTGGAGGTCACCCACCACGCCGAGGTCGGCGATCTGGAAGAAGGGCTCGTCCTGGTCCTGGTTGACCACGACGATGGTCTCCGAGGTCTGCATTCCGGAGGTGTGCTGGATAGCACCGGAAATGCCCAGGCCAATGTAGAGGTTCGGGGACACGGTCGCGCCGGTCTGGCCAATCTGGAAGGCAGGATCGTAGAAACCTTCATCGACGGCGTCGCGGGTAGCGCCGACGGCGGCACCGAGGACGTCGGCAAGCGGCTCCACCACGTCGGCGAACTTATCGCCCACACCGCGGCCACCGGCCACGACGACCTTGGCGGAGGTCAGCTCCGGACGAGCGGTCTTCTCAGCCGGGGTAAAGGAGGTGACGGTGACATCCTTTGCTGTGGCGGCGGGCAGCTCGAAGGGCGCGGGTGCTGCGGTGACCGGCTGCGGCTCGGCAACCACGGAGCCTGGGCGCAGGGTATAGACCACAGAACCGGTGGCTGTGGAGGAAGTCTCGTAGGAACCACCGAAGATGGTGTGGTGGGCGGTACCGTCGGCATTAATGCCGTCGACGTTGACCAAGGCACCCGAGCCCAGGCGGGCGGCGAGGCGACCGGCGATCTCATTGTTGGTCGGGGTGGAGGCCAGCACGATGGGCGCCGGGTTATTGGCGGCCAAGGCGTGGAGGGCGTCGACCTCCGGGGTGACGATGCGCTGCTCATAGTCCGCGGCGGTGGCCTGGACCACCTGGGCGGCACCGAAGTTGCCCAGCTCGGCATCGAAAGAGGCGGCGGTGGCGGCATCCTTGGCCACGACGACGGCGGAGACGGTGCCGAGCGCGCGGGCGGCGGTGATGAGCTCGCCGGTAACGGGGCTGAGCTGGTCTGCTTCGTGCTCAACTAGGACATAAACGTGAGACATATCTTTTCTCCTTTAACCCTCGATGAGATTCTTGGCGGCCAGGAAGTCCGCGACCTTGGCGGCAGCCACGGCCGGATCCGGGTCGGTGATGACCTCACCGGCGGTGCGGGCCGGGCGCTGCGCGGAGGCGGTGACCGTGGTGGTGGAAGGCACACCGTCAATGCCGAGGTCCGCCACGGCGAGGGTGGTGACCTCAGCCTTCTTGGCGGCCATCAGGCCCTTGAAGTTGGGGAAACGCGGCTTATCGGCCTTGTCGGTAAAGGACAGGATCGCCGGTAGGTTGGCGCTAAGCTCCCAGTGGCCGTGGGCATCCTCGCGAGTGCCGGTAGCGGTGGCACCGGCCAGGGAGGCGGCCTTGAGCTCCGTGAGTGCGGGCAGCTGGCGATACTCAGCCAGCAGGCCAGCGATAAGCCCGGTGGAGGCATCCGAAGAGTTGTTGCCCAGGGTGATGACCTGGACCTCACCGAACTTTTCTCCCACCTTGTTGATGGCGGCGTTGAGAACCCAGGCGGTAGCCAGGGCGTCGGCGCCGGCGAGGGCGTCGTCCGTCACGTGCACGGCGTGGTCTGCGCCCATGGCCAGTGCCTTGCGCAGAGCCTCATCGGCAGCGGCCGGGCCCATCGTAAGCGCCACGACCTCATAGCCGGCGTCGGCGTTATCGTCGCGCAAGCGCAGTGCCTGCTCGACGGAGTACTCGTTGACCTCATCGATGACGTTATCCACCGAGGTACGGTCCAACGTGTGGTCCGCCTCGAGGGTCTTGGTTGACCACGTATCCGGTACGTGCTTGACCAGAGCCACAATGACTGGCATGTGGGCACTTCCCCTTCCGTAAATTTTGAAACTATTAGGGTGCGTAATTACCTTCGGTCGATACTACTCGCGGTCCGCACAACACCGCGACTCCCTTCGTTCCAATGCGCGTGACCACGAGTGTCTTGGCAGTGGAGCCTTTGAGCTTGAGCTTCTTACGCAGCTGGTCCGGGTTCACGTCTTGCCCGCGTACCAGGATTTCCAGCGAGCCGACGTCGTGGGCCGCCATGGCCGCTTTTAGCTTCTTCATGGGGACCATCTCGATGAATTCAAATCCGGACATGCCTTGCGGAAGGCGGTCGCCGGTGAGGTAGGCAATGCGCGGGTCCAGCTGATGCAAGCCTTCCCGCGCGGCGTAGTGGCGCACCAGCCCGGCGCGCACGATGGCGCCGTCGGGGTCGATGAGGAAGCGCCCCATGGGCCCAGCCTCAGGCAGCTCGTTTTCGTCGAGGTCATCCTCGATGACGTCAGTGTGTATTCCTTCGGGCGTGGTGTTGAGGACCACTGCCCTCTTCCCCATTCCCAGGCCCGGGGTATACAGGCAGGCTTCCTTCACCCCGCCATCGAGGCTCACCACGCAAGCCAGGCCTTCCCATTCGGAATGATCAATGCCGGGGGCGCACTTGATGGCCATCTCGCCGTGGGTGGCCAGCAGATCTGCTGGCGGTGGTAGGAGTTGGTCTAGGCGCGTGATGCGATTGCCACCCTGTCGCCGCGCAGGGTCGGCGATGCAGACCTGGGCGGTCGTCGTGGTGGTTAGAGCATCGGCGCGAAAAACTGGGTGCTCAATGTTGTGGTGCGCCATGGCCACGCGTGAGGCGTCTAGGTCACTGCCCACATAAGCGCCGGGGCGATAGGCCTGGCCTTCGGTGCCGATGGAGCAGGTGAGGTCGTGGACGAAGTCCACGTTGCGTTCCTGAAGGAACTGCGCGCGATAAGCCGCCACTGCGGGTGGGGTGGCCTGTTGGGCGGAGTCGTGATCCATAAGCCACTGCCCCGGTAGCTTGCCGGAACTGCGGGCTTGGATCAGCTCGGCTACGGCGCGGCCATAATTACCGAATTGGGCCTGCAGCTTGGCGACGTCCCGCAGGTGCGCCTTCTTGGTCCCTTCCAGGTCTGCTGCGGCGGCATCGATCGTAGCGGCGTTCTCGCGTAGGAAGGCAACTTCGTCCAGGGTGTAGCTCATGCAGGTTTCTTCTGTATCGGTTGATGCCGGGCGAGGCCGACTTAAATGCGGTCGACAGGGAAAGTGGTGAAGTATTCACGGTAGCGCTCATCATCGCGCGGGTCGCCGATAATCGGACGCAGGTCGGAGAAGGAGGCATCATCTAAGACCTCTTTGACCGTGGCGTAGGAGGTCAAACGCTTGAGCTGCGCCCACGTCGGGATAGCTAGGCGCACCAACCCGGCGCGCCAGCCATCGAGGACCAGTTGTGGGTCGAACCAGCCGGCGTCGTCGGCTTCGCCTGTATCTCCATCGGGTTCTTGGCCTTCGGGTAGTACACCGATGAAGAAGAAGGTGTCGAACCAGTGGTTGTTGTCTTCCCCGGCCCAGCGGGACCAAGGCAAGAGCATGTCGGCGTCGACACGCATGCCGTTGTGCTCAAGGAACTCGGTGAAGGAAATCTCGTGGGTTTCTAACAGCTCGCGCTCACGGTGGTAGCGAGAGGCGTCGGAAACCAAGCCGTCCTCGCGGATGGCCAGCAGCGTGCCGGCCTCCTCGAAAAGCTCCCGGGCGGCCGCGAAGACAAGGGCGTGTGCCTTGTACTTGGTTACGCCCATGCGCCGTGCCATGGAGACCACCGAGCTGCCCGCCCATAGTTCGCCGGAGTCCCAAGAACGCGGTGGGAAGTCACGCGGGTCTACACCGCCGCCGGGAAAGACAACGTGGCCGGGGTAATTACGCATGGTGTGCACGCGTTCTTGGATCCACACGCGCAAGCCCTCCGCGGTATCGCGTAACAAGAGGACAGTAGCGGCCAGGCGTGCCCCGTTAAAGCCCGTGGTTTCGCCAGGGTCGATGGCATCAAGGCTGTCGTGGATGGACTGGCTCATGCAACTTTCCGTGTCTGCAAGCTAGGAGCAGAATTCGAGAGGTATACGTCGAGAAGGCGTACTGCGGTTATGTACTAGGGGTTATGTGCTAGGGGTTAGCGGACTCGTCGGGCGAAGTACCTCTCCCCAATGCGGTCCACCTGGATGGGTTGGTGGAAAGCCTTGGAGAGGTTTTCCGACGTCAGGACAGAGTTAATGAGTCCTTTGGCCACGACCTTACCCTCATCTAGGAGCATCGCATGGGTAAATCCATAAGGGATTTCCTCGACGTGGTGGGTAATCATGACAATTGCCGGGGCATCCGCATCGAGTGCTAGGTCCCCCAAGTAGCCCACGAGGTCCTCACGGCCACCCAAGTCCATACCGGCGGAAGGCTCATCCAGGATGAGCAGCTCCGGGTTGGCCATCAGCGCGCGGGCGAGGATGACGCGCTTCTTCTCGCCTTCAGAAAGCGTGCCCCAGGTCCGCTCTGCCAGGTGCGCTGCACCCACTTGTTCCAAGATGTCATCGGCACGGGAGAAGTCCATGTCTTGGTAGTCCTCACGCCAGCGGCCGAGGACCGCATAACCGGCAGACACAACGAGATCATCCACGCGTTCTCTATCCGGGATGCGGTGTTGGACGGCGGCGGAGGAAATACCGATGGCGGCGCGCAGATCGCGCATATCCGTCTTGCCCAGGCGCTCACCCATGAGGAAAGCCACACCAGCGGACGGGAACTCTTCGGCGGCAGCCATTCGGACCAAGGAGGTCTTGCCCGCGCCGTTGGGGCCGATGATGACCCAGCGTTCATCGAGCTCCACCTGCCAGTCGATGGGCCCCACCAGTGTGCGCCCACCGCGTCGCAGCTCGACGCCGCGGAAGTCAATCAACCAATCTTCGTCGGTTTCCATCAGTTCAGGGTCTTGCTGGCTCAATTGCTCTGGAGTGTTCACAGCCACCATTGTGGCTGAAATCCTTCTTCCCCGGTGAAACTGACACAGCTGCATTATTCTATGGGCATGACTCAACGCCTTGGTATCGACGATGTCCGCCCCTCCCTCTCCGGTAATGCCGCCTCGAAGGCTGTGGTCGGAGAGGTTATCCCTGTCACTGCGCTGGTGTGGCGCGAGGGCCACGATGCCGTCGCCGCAACGCTCTCGGTATGGAACACCGAATCCCCATCTACCTCCGCCGTTACTATGACGGTGGACCCGGAGAATCCAGACCGAGTCCACGGCGTATTTAGCCCAGCCACCACTGGGCGTTGGTTCTTCCGCATCGATGCCTGGTCGGATCCGATGTCCACCTGGCGCAACGCAGTGGTCAAGAAGATGGAGGCCGGTCAATCCGCCCAAGAACTCAGCAACGACCTTCTACACGGTGCCGAGCTCTTCGAGGAAGCGGCAATCCAATGCCCGAGTGACAAGGCGGAGCTGCTCTTTCAGGCGGCGAAGGAGCTGAAGGATGAGTCGGTGGACGTCGATAAGCGCGTGCGCACCGCGCTCTCCGATAAGGTCGCAGACGTCCTCCACCGCCACCCGCTGCGCCACCTGCTGGTGGAAGGTGACATCCACGAGGTCCTGGTAGAGCGTCCTGAAGCTCTCTACAACTCGTGGTACGAGCTCTTCCCGCGCTCGACCGGCGGATGGGATGACGAGGGAAACCCCGTGCACGGCACGTTTAAGACCACGACACAGGCACTGGAGCGCGTGGCCGCCATGGGTTTCGATACCGTCTATTTCCCGCCCATCCACCCCATTGGCAAGGTGCACCGAAAGGGCCGCAACAACTCCGTGGTGGCTGAACCCGGTGATGTGGGTTCACCCTGGGCCATTCAGGACCACTCCACCACGCACCCGGAACTGGGCACCATGGAGGACTTCAAGCAGCTGGTCAAGAAGGCCACCGACTTGGGCCTGGAGGTAGCACTGGACCTAGCCCTACAGGCCTCCCCGGATCACCCGTGGGCCAAGACCAACCCAGAGTTTTTCACGGTGTTGGCCGATGGCACCATTGCCTACGCCGAGAACCCGCCGAAGAAGTACCAGGACATCTACCCGCTCAACTTCGATAACGACCCGGATGCCATCTACGCGGAGATCTACCGCATCGTCATGATCTGGGTGGAGGCCGGTGTCACCACCTTCCGCGTGGACAACCCGCACACCAAGCCCGCCAATTTCTGGAATTGGCTGATTTCCAAGGTGCACGTGACCCACCCAGAAGTCATCTTCCTCTCCGAGGCCTTCACCCGCGCCCCGCGCCTGTTCGGTTTGGCCAAGGCTGGATTTACGCAGTCTTATACCTACTTCACGTGGCAGACCTCCAAGCACGAGCTCACCGAGTTCGCGCAGATGCACGTGGAGCAGGCCGATATCTGCCGCCCCAACCTCTTTGTCAATACCCCGGATATCCTCCACGAATCTCTGCAGACCGGCGGGCGCGCCATGTTCGCCATCCGCGCCACTTTGGCTGCCACGCTCTCCCCGCTGTGGGGCGTGTACTCCGGCTTCGAACTCTACGAGCATCAAGCAGTCAAGCCGGGCAGCGAGGAATACCTCGATTCGGAAAAGTACGAGCTGCGCCCGCGCGACTTTCAGGCCGCTGTCAAGTCTGGTGACTCCCTGGAGTCCTATATCCGCCTGCTCAACGTCATCCGCCGCGAGAACCCGGCCCTCCAGCAGCTGCGCACGCTGCGCTTCCACAACACTGATAACGAGGCCATCATTGCCTACTCCAAGGCTGATCCCACCACCGGCAACGTGGTGCTCGTGGTGGTCAACCTGGATCCGCGCAATGCACAGGAGGCCACAGTCTTCCTGGATCTTGCCGCCGTGGGCCGCCACCCGGGCGATCACTTCACGGTGCAGGACACCATCAGTGGAGCTGCCTACGAGTGGTCCGACCGTAACTTCGTGCGTCTGGAGCCGCTGCGTGACGTCGCCCACATCTTCGTCCTCCCGCCGGCCCACCATGACCTGCAGGAACGCATAGCGTGGCGCCGTGTGAACGACTACCGCCCCTAGGCTTTTAAAACCCTCACCACCCCGCGCTGATTCCGTCCCCCTTTCCGGGTAGCGCGGGGTTTCTTTTCTGCCCCGCGAGCGGGCGTTGTTCGGTAATTTGGTCAGTATGAACATCCCGGCCTCAGACCTCGAACGCCTTAACCACTGCCGCCACCACGCGCCCCATGATTTCTATGGGTGGCACGACGGTACCGTCCGCACTCGCCGCCCCGGTGCCGAAGCCGTCGAGCTCGTCACCGCAACCGACACGATTGCTATGCGCGCGGTTGGGGATGATATCTGGGAGGCCCCGCTCGCCGAAGAAGCCGACTACCGCCTGCGCATCACCTACCCGGGCCAGCCCGCTACCGAAGTAGCGGACGGCTACCACTTCCTACCCACCCTGGGCACCTTGGATCAGCACCTCATCGGCGAGGGCCGCCACGAACGCTTGTGGGAAGTGCTCGGTGCCAACCTCAAGACCTACACCACCGACATGGGAGTAGTCGAAGGCACGGCGTTTGCTGTCTGGGCGCCCAACGCAGAGGGCGTGGCCGTGGTCGGTGACTTCTGCGGCTGGAACCCAACCCAATTCCCCATGCGTTGCCTCGGCTCCACCGGTATTTGGGAGGTCTTCATCCCCGGTGTAGGCGAAGGCGAGCGCTACAAATTCGCCGTCCACGGCAAGAACTCCCCACGCATCGATAAAGCCGATCCCCTGGCCAAGCGCACCATTGCCCCGCCGGAAACCGCCTCCGTGGTGGCTCGCTCCAGCTTCGAATGGAGCGATGAGGAGTGGATGAGCAAGCGGAACGCGGACCTCGACGTCCCGATGAGCGTCTATGAGCTCCACGTGGGTTCCTGGAAGGTGGGCGCCGATTACAACACCTTGCGTGAAGAGCTGATCCCCTACCTTCTGGAGCACGGCTTTACCCACGTGGAGCTGCTGCCCGTGGCCGAGCACCCCTTCGGCGGCTCCTGGGGCTACCAGGTCTCCGGCTACTACGCGCCTACCGCGCGCTGGGGCACACCGGACGAGCTGCGCGCCCTCATCAACGATCTGCACAAGGCAGGCATCGGCGTCTTCGTCGACTGGGTTCCCGCACACTTCCCCAAGGATGAGTGGGCGCTGGGCCGCTTCGATGGCCAGGCACTCTACGAGCACCCGGATCCGCGCCGCGGCGAGCAGGCCGACTGGGGAACTTATGTCTTCGACTTCGGTCGCAACGAGGTGCGCAACTTCCTCGTGGCCAATGCTCTCTACTGGGCCGAGGAGTTCCACATCGACGGCCTGCGTGTCGACGCCGTGGCATCCATGCTCTACCTCGACTACTCCCGCGAAGAGTGGCTGCCCAATATCTACGGCGGCCGCGAGAACCTCGAGGCCGTCCAGTTCCTTCAGGAGACCAACGCCACCCTGAACCGCACCCACCCGGGCGTGCTGACCATCGCCGAAGAATCCACCTCCTGGCCAGGCGTGACCGCCCCGACGCATGAGGGCGGCCTGGGCTTTAGCCTGAAGTGGAACATGGGCTGGATGAACGACACCCTGGAGTACTTCAAACACGAGCCGATTCACCGCCGCTACCACCATGGCGAGCTCACCTTCTCCATGGTCTACGCCTACTCGGAGCGCTACGTGCTCCCCTTTAGCCACGACGAGGTGGTCCACGGCAAGGGCTCCTTATGGGAGCGCATGCCGGGCGATGACTGGAACAAGGCCGCAGGCCTGCGCGCGCTGTACGGCTACATGTTCTCCCACCCGGGCAAGCAGCTAATGTTCATGGGCCAGGAGTTTGGCCAGACCACCGAATGGGCAGAGGGCCACTCAGTGGACTGGTCCAACTTGGAGGGCTGGGGCAACGAGTGGCACCACGGCATTAAGCGCTTGGTGCGCGACCTCAACGCGGTATACAAGCAACAGCCGGCCCTGTGGACCCAGGACTTTACGCAGGATGGCTTCCAGTGGGTGAAGGCTGATGACTCGAATAACAACATGCTCGGCTACGTGCGCTACGGCAAGGACGGCTCCGCCCTGTTGGCGGTGTGCAACTTCTCCGGCAGCTCGGTGCCGAACTATGACCTCTGGTTGCCGCGCGATGGCGAGTGGGAGCTGGTCATCAACACAGACGACGCCGTCTACCAAGGTGCCGGCAATGACCTTGCCCACCGCGTGCGCTCCGAAGGCAACCACGTCCAGCTGCACCTACCGGCAAACTCGGTGCAGTGGTATGCCTTCCGCGGCTAAGCTGCGCGGCCTAGCGCCGAGCCTGGCTCGGCGCGTGCTCACGCTCATCGCGAGCAAGGCCTGAGAGACACAACTGCCCTAGTTGCCAAAGTTCTGGCCAGATCTTGAGGCGGTTTCAAGTGGTGGATGCATCACTTGAATAGTTCTTGGATTTTCTCTTCTGGTGTGTACCAGTTGAGGACTTTTCTGGGGCGCCCGTTGAGTAGGTCTTGAATGTGTTGAACGCCCTTATCGGTCAGGGTACTAAAGTCGCTTCCTTTGGGTAGGAAGTCTCGGACTAGCCCGTTGGTGTTTTCATTGGTAGGACGCTGCCAGGGTGAGTGCGGATCACAGAAGTAGACTGCGAGCCCACGTTCGATGCTCAGCCTGTCTACTTGGGCTAGTTCCACACCCTGGTCCCAGGTCAGCGTTTTGGTGATGTTGCGTATTTTGCCGGTAGACTCTCGATTAACTTATCGACAGTCGTGGCGGAATCATGCACATCAAGTTTGCGGATCATGGTGTAGCGAGTACTGCGTTCCACGCAGTTCACAAGGGACGTTGTGCCTCCTTGCCCGATGATGAGATCGCCTTCCCAATGTCCTGGAATAGCACGGTC
Source organism: Corynebacterium sp. HMSC062A03 (assembly GCF_001811145.1). Lineage (NCBI taxonomy): Bacteria > Bacillati > Actinomycetota > Actinomycetes > Mycobacteriales > Corynebacteriaceae > Corynebacterium > Corynebacterium sp. HMSC062A03. The sequence continues at coordinate 25,974 of NZ_KV803658.1, forward strand.
TTCAACACTGGCAGGGCGCTTGCTGATGCGGTAGTCCTCACCAATCCAGCTTCGATTACCGCGAGCTGGCAGGCGCGATTGCGGCCTTCGGCCGGTACGCCCAGAACACAGGGCTTTTTCTACCTTCAACTACTGGCGCAAGGCACCTTTAGCTTGGATATAGAGAGCTTGGTAGATGGTTTCATGACTAATCGACATTTCCCCACCTTTACCGAAGCAGCGGGCAAGATAGTTCGAAATCTGCTCTGGTGACCACTTCGTGTTCAACCCCTCGATGACAAAGGCCCGCAACTGCGGGTTGGTATCGAGTTTACTTCACTTCGACTAGCTTCCCACGCGAAAAAGAACCACCCCACACACCCGCACCCACAAAGCAGACGCAAGCACGCAAGGTGGTAAAGCTTCCAGGGCTAGCGCGCGATGCGGATCGCTACCGTCAGGGCGAAAGCGCCCAGGACGGCGATGCCCGCATAAACAATGGCCCACGCCATTCCCAGGCCGTCGGAGGTCAGGCTGGCAGCAGCACTGTATATCCATGCCTGTACGGCGCAGATCCCGGCAATCCCCACGGTTACGCCTGCAGCTTGATCTAGCGGCAAGGCGAGAAGGTTATAGGCCACGAGGGCGACGATAGCGAGAATGGTCAGAGTTAAAGGCATGCTCATGGCTGTCCTTTCTGTCGGGGTGAGCGTGCGCGTTGATCGTCTCATGCGTGTGTGCACACCCCTGGCGGCTGCTTTCGAGGAGCGTCTAGAGGTTGATGTTTTTGTAGCGGTTCCAGGCGTGGCGCTGGCCGATGCCGTGTTCGACCATGATGTTCATAAGTTCGTCTTCGGGCGCGGTTTCTGCGGCGTAGCGCAGTTGTTCTGCCATGTGGTCGAATTGGCGGCGGTAGGATGCACGGGGATGTCGTCGGCGCCGGCACTCCGCACTGGGGATGGTCAGCCCCGTCGACTTCGAGAACCAGTCCGGTTCAACCACCAGCAGAAAAGAAATAGCTGCCTAACCACTAGGTAGCTCCACTACTTGTCCACGATTTGCGGGCAACCCCACGTTGCGGGAATTAGTGCGAGTATCGGAGACGGTGGCGTAATCAGCGCCGCAGATGCTGTCGGCTTGGGCGGAGAGGATCTGGTTGATGAAATCGCCAAGCATTTGGCGCATTAAATCTGGGGAGGCTTGGGTCAGCAGTTCTTCGAGATACTCGGTGGGGTCGATATGATGGGGGTCAGCGGCCATCGCGGTGCGCTTCCTTTCGAGGATAGGTAGAAGGATTCGAAAGGTACCCGCGATGGTCGCCGCATTCGTTCACGGCACCGACATCAGCGGGTCACAGATGCACCACGCTAGCGGACGCAACCCGAGTTCGACGCCCTGGTCAGCAAGCTTGGGCCCATTGTGGAGTGGGGCTAGCGGGCGGGCCCGAGATGTGCAAGGTATTTCCACTAGTCCAGCTTCAGACCATGCTGCTTTAGGGCATACCCACCACTGCGCGCACCGTAGGACGCCTGAACGTAGAGGCACTCACTCGCAAGGGTGGGTGACTTTCGCTATGCCGGGCCACCACGCCAGCCACCCCCACACAGAGGTAGGGGTGACGCCGGTCACGTGATTGATTTAGGCTGTCGTAGCTCGCATTTTCTAACTAATTGAAATCGTTTCCAACTGGAATCCAACCTATTTCCAACCAGAATCTTGTGTTTGGGTTGGTATATTTGCCACACTTCCAAGTGGAACAACATGAAGCGAAAGGAGGAAGCACAGTGAATCTCTTGAAGCGCCACGAGCAAATCGTGGACATCCTCAACTCCGAACAATTCGTCCGTGCCAGCGAGCTGGCGGAATTGTTTGACGTCTCCGTCGAAACCATTCGCAAGGACCTCAACGAGCTGCAGGACAAGGGAACCATCGTCCGCGTCCACGGCGGGGCCCAACTGGCCGAAGGTAAGAAGGAGTCCGCCTACGATCGCCGCCGCAGCATCCACCAGGATGAGAAAGCCACGATCGCGGCGCTGGCGTTTCCCTACATCGAGAATGGGCAAACCATCTTTCTCGACTACGGAACTACCACCTACGCCCTGGCACAGGAGTTGGCAAAATCCAACCTCAGTCTCACCGTGGTGACCAACACCCTCCCCATCGCCCAAGTGTTGTCCGAACATCCCACAATCCAAACCATCGTGCTGGGTGGAATCCTGCGCAAGAACGAGAACTCTTTCTACGGCCCGCTTGCGGAGTCCGCAATTGATTCCCTGTACTTCCACGTCGGTTTCTTCGGCTGCGCGGGCATCAACGCCCAAGCCGGAGTGACCAACTTCCACCCCATGGAGGTTGCCACGTCCAAGAAGGCCTTCTCCCACTGCGGATCCGCCTTCATCCTGGCCGACTCGTCCAAGTTCGGCGAGATCGCTCCCCACAAGTTGGACGATCTCTCCAGCGTCACCGCGTTTATTACCAACGCGTCGCCCTCAGCGGAGATTGTCACCGCCATCGAATCGGCTGGTTCCCGACTCATCACCACATCGGAGGTTATCGATGCTCTTTGATTCCGCAGTTCAGTTCCCGCGGCTGCACGTCGAATCCCAGGCGGAGCTGTTCAAGGTCCTCGGCAACGCCGCCATCGAGGCCGGCTACGCCAAGCCCGAATATGTCGACGCGCTGCTCGCCCGCGAGGCCGAGTACCCCACGGGCCTGCCCATCTCCGGCGGCGTGGCCATCCCCCACACCTCCGCCGAGTTCGTCACCGGCAACACCATCGCCGTGGCAACGCTGGACACCCCGGTTATCTTCCATGAGATGGGCGGAGACGCAGACTCCACGCTGGAGGTCTCCACCGTCCTGCTGCTCATCCTTGGCCAGGCCGACATGCACGTCAAGCTTCTGTCCCAGCTCATCAAGAAGATCCAGAAGTCGGACTTCGTCGAGGAGCTGCAGGCAGCACCGGATGCCGAGGCACTCGCCGCCATCCTTTCAGCCACGTTCCCCGAGAACTCCGAGAACCCCGTATAACGGAATACCCCACTTCCACAAACCACAACCACTCAAGACAAGGACATCATCATGAGCAAGAAGAACATCATCGTTGCCTGCGGCGGCGCCGTCGCCACCTCCACCATGGCCGCCGACCGCATCCGTGAGCTCTGCAAGGAGAACGGCATCGAGGCCGACGTCTCGCAGAACCGCATCAGTGAGCTGGGCTCCGTCGCCTCCACCGCGGACCTCATCGTCACCACCGCCAAGGTGGATCGCGATTACGGCGTCCCGGTGGTCCACGGCATCGCCTTCGTCTCCGGCATCAACGTTGAGGTCACCGAGCAGAAGATTCTCGACGTCCTCAAGGGCTAGTTCTCACGAGGCTGACGCAATCGCGCCAGTCAACACAACAGCTCAAATGCAAAGGGTCAAGCGCCATTGGCGTGACGCTTGACCCTCATAACAACCAGATGCCCGCCATTGGCGTGGCGGCACCTGTTTCCCCTCCACAAACCAACTCGAGAAAGGGAACGCAATGGATACATTTCTCAACGCAATCCAATACATTGTGGACCTAGGTCCGTCGGTGATGCTACCACTCATCATTTTCGTCCTAGCCCTGTGCTTGCGTCAGTCCGTTGCTAAGTCACTGCGCTCCGCGCTGACCATCGGCGTCGGCTTCGTCGGCATCTCGCTCGTCGTCGACTTGCTCACCAGTTCCATGGGCCCAGCCGCCCAGGCCATGGCCGATAACTGGAACCTCGGCCTCACGGTCGTGGACCTCGGCTGGCCCGGCACCTCCCCCATGGCATGGGCCTCGAACCTCGGCCTCGTGGCCATCCCCGTCGCCATCGCGGTGAACGTGGTCATGCTGCTCACCAAGACCACCCGCGTCCTCAACGTGGACATCTGGAACATCTGGCACATGGCCTTTACCGGCGCCATCGTCCAGATCGCCACGGGCAGCTTCTGGCTTGGCATCCTCGGCGTCGCTATCCACGCCGCCATCGCCTACAAGCTCGGCGACATGTGGGGCAAGGTCACCGATAACTACTTCGGACTCGAGGGCGTGGCCATCCCCCACGGCACCTCGGCCTACATGGGCGTCTTCGCCACCGTCGTGGACGACGCTATTGAGAAGATTCCGGGCCTCAACAAGATCAACCTCACCACGGAAAAGCTCGAAGAGCGCATGGGCGTCTTCGGCGAGCCGCTCATCATCGGCTCCATCCTGGGCTTCATCATCGGCCTGCTGGGTGGCTACCCCATCGGCGACTCCCTCAAGCTCGCTGTAGAGATGGGCGCCGTCATGTTGCTCATGCCCATGGTGGTCAAGCTCATCATGCAGGGCCTCATGCCGGTGGCCGACTCGGCCAAGAAGATCCTGCAGAAGCGGTTCTCCAACGGCGAGTTCCGCATCGGCCTAGACCCGGCCCTGCTCCTGGGCCAGCCACAGGTCATCTCCGCCTCCCTCATCTTCATCCCGTGGACCGTCATCCTCGCGGCCCTCGGGCCTGGCCCCCGGAAAGTAGACACGTCGGGG
>NZ_KV803659.1:0-42055 GCF_001811145.1 Corynebacterium sp. HMSC062A03
GGGAGAGTAAGAAACCGCCGACACCAAACAACAACAACAACTCAATACACCAAGCCCGTCACCCTTTGAGCAACCACTCAACGGTGACGGGCTTCGTCGTTGTTTTCGCACACAGCCTAAAAGTACAGACCCGAAAATGCTAAAAGTACAGACCTGAAAGTACAGACCCCCAAGTAACAGGCCACTGAATACGCAGTAGACGTACTGAGCCGTTCTCCAAGCTGCCCGTAGCTCGACAGCTCCGGAAGAAATGAGGTTTTCTTGAGCAAAATACCGCTTTAAAAAGCGAATTCATGTAATGGGCAAAAGACGTTATGCTCCAATTATTTACCATGTTTCACTCCTCGTATTCGCGCTACTGACAGTCAATGCAGCTTCCGCAGTCCATACCAACTGCATAGTACCTCTGGGTACTTTAGTGCCCAGAGGCTTATCTACATGGCACGTTCGCTACGGGTTCGTCGTTCTAACAGCCAGTCAGACAAGAAGGAACCGTGGCGTAGTTTCGGGATAGCCACATCGACGGTGCTGACCCGTGTATCCAGTAGTCGGTGGCGGTAGCCGTTGCGGTGGTTGACGCGGTTGTCGCTGGTGGTGCCGTAGTCAGCGTTGCCGACAGTATCGTCTTGGGAAGATAGAATTTGCTTGATGAAATCACCGAGCATCTGACGCGTCAGATCGGGTGATGCTTGAGTGAGGAGCTCTTCGAGGTATGCTTTTGGTTGCCAGTTGTGTCGGCACCGGGGGCTTAACTGTGAGAAGCGGGTCGAATAGCGGAGTTCTCCGCTAGGAGGTGTAAAAATTCCTCTGGGTCTTTAACCGTCAAGCGAATGGGTCTTCCGATATTGCGGTGTAGGAGGATATTTGCAGAACCGGCATGGAATGAAATAGTGCCATCCAGGAAGTGAACCCCAAACGTTTGGGATTCGAGTATGGGGCCCGAGGGAAGGATCTCCGCCCCCTTCAGAGATTCCAAACGAACGTTGCTAACTGGAATGCCAAGAACTGAAATCCGAAGGATTTCATCATTCAGCAACACCCCGACATTAAAGAAAATTGCCAGAGACACTAAAAGACCGCATGTGATAAAGGCGGTTTGATCTCTTCTGGTCAAGAAGTAGACACACAATAAGAGTACTGCGAAGATAAGTACGATCCGACTAAAATTATATCCAAATACTCTTGATCGATAACTTGAACCAGTCATGAATATCACTCAACTTCCTTCCAACTATCTTCATGGGTAGTAAGGCGAAAATCACCACTGTGAGCATCGTGAGGGAGAATGAAGCGTCCTGGGTTTAGTTCCGCTTCTTTTACGACCCTGTGTTGATGGGCTGGGTGAGATAGTACTCGGTTTCTACTTCCTGTGGGGTGGCGTAGTCCAAAGCTTCACACCACACCGCAAACAGCCCAGGACCAGCAACTTGGATGAATGCACATCCAGGTCTGCACTTATAGATAGCGGACCTTCATCCGCCCGCGAACTAGAATGATTTCCGTATATGCACTTCGTTCTGAGGGGCCGCTGAGGAGAAGTAGATGAGGTTTTCACAATCATCGAGTCTGTTTACGCATGCTTATAATGCGACCTTCCTGAGGGACTTGAAGGCTGTGCCCTTTAGGCGAAAGAACGATAGTCCTTCTCCCTATGGCCTGTGTCGCGTCTTTGAGGCAGAGGAACCAGTGCCTCAGATGCGTGCTATCCGCGACGGGCTAGTCTTTTTCGGTGCGATGGTCTTGATAGCAGCTTTTATCTTCTTCTTCGGTTTACTGCTGAACAGCATGCAGATTCCAGGATTATTGGCGTTTCTCCTTGGCGGGTTGTTGCTTTACTTCCTTTTTCTTGTAGCTCGGCATATCTTCTTCGCTTTGAGGATCAGCAAGGCTTGGAAGAATGGTTGGATAGATTTCTACCCAGTCCTCCTCGGGAGCCTTTTCCACGAAGAGAAAGGTGCAAAGGCTGGAAAGAAGGGGCATTTTTATGCCACGAAAGCTCTCGTTGTGGCGCCAAACGGCGAATCGCGCATGCTTGACGTGACCGTAGAGGGACTGCGCCCGGACCGACTGATTGAGGAAGGCGCGGTCATGGCGAAGGATCGCCATAGGATTCGTCTTGACGCCATTCATAATAATGGCTGGACATTCTGGGCCGTTGTCCGCGGGAAGCAACTGGAGCATGGAAGCGTGGAACATGGACTATCCGCTTCCCAGGTGACTGCTGGCTTAGACCGCGTGAGGCATTGTTGGTGGCCACTGAACAGGTTGGATTTTCCTCTTTAATTCTCGTGAGTCTTGGACGTCAATCGGTGGTTGTGGGCCGTTTCACTTACTAGCCAGTGTATTGCCGGTTTTGTTTCGCTGACCTGTAGACTGGTTCGGTACATACGGACGCGTCAACCGCAGAAAGTGCATAGCTTTAATGTCTGAATCCAACTCCCGCGACCACCGCCGTGGCCGCGAAGGTTCCTCGGAAGGCAACCGTGGGCACAACCGCTCTGGGGGCCGCAAGTTTGAAAAACGTGGTGGCGCATCGGGGCGTCGTGAAGAGCGCCGCAGTGATCGCCGTGATGAGCGCCGCAATGATCGAAAGCGCCATGGTCGCGATAAGAACAAAGCCTCGCATCCGCAGCGTTCGGGCTACCGTGAGGAGCGTATCAACCGCCGCATGACGGACCCGGACCTGCCTTCTGATATCGATATCACTGATCTCGATCCCTCGGTTTTGCAGGACCTCTCTTCGCTTTCGAAGGAAAACTCCGAAGCAGTGGCTAAGCACCTCATCATGGCGGCGACGTGGCTTGATGACGATCCACAGCTGTCACTTCGCCATGCCCGTGCTGCCAAAGACCGTGCAGGCCGTGTTTCGGTTGCTCGTGAGATGAACGGAATCGCTGCGTACCGCGCCGGCGAGTGGAAGGAAGCACTCGCGGAGCTGCGCGCAGCACGCCGCATTTCCGGTGGCCCTGGTTTGATGGCTGTCATGGCTGATTGCGAGCGCGGACTTGGGCGCCCTGAGAAAGCTGTCGAGCTGTGGCGTAGCGAGGAGGCTAAGGAGCTTAGTCCAGAGGATGCCGTCGAATTGGCCATCGTCGCTGCAGGCGCGCGGTTGGACATGGGCCAGGCAGATTCCGCAGTGGTCACGATTCAGCGTGCGCAACCCACGAAGGATGCCACGGGTGTGTCCGCGTGCCGCCTTTCCTATGCCTATGCCAACGCCTTGCTGGAAGCTGGCCGTAAAGACGAGGCACAGGAATGGTTCCAGCACGCGATCGACATTGATGAAGGAGACTGGACCGACGCCGCAGAGCGTCTGGCCGAGTGTAAATAATGAGTATTCTCAAAACCCACGATTCACTGTTGCTGGATCTTGACGGAACTGTGTGGGAGGGCGGACAAGCCCTTCAGTGCGTGGTTGACGTGATCAATTCTTGCGGCGTCCCTGCTGTTTATGTCACGAATAATGCTTCGCGCAGCCCCCAAACCGTAGCCGATATGCTCGAAGAGATCGGTCTTGAGACCGATGCCAATCGCGTTGTTACCTCAGCGCAAGCGGTAGTCAAGATTGCTCGTGAGGATCTGCCGGCTGGCGCCAAGGTCCTCGTCATCGGTGCGGACTCCTTCCGCTCGCTAGCGCGCGATGCCGGTTTCGTCGTTGTTGATAGTGCTGATGACAAGCCTGCTGCTGTACTGCAGGGCATGCATAAATCAGTGGGGTGGGAACAACTCTCTGAAGGCGCGCTCGCTATTAACCAAGGTGCGAAGTACTATGCCTCAAACCTTGATACGTCACTTCCGACGGAGCGCGGAATGGCGGTGGGTAATGGCTCACTCGTCGCAGCCGTAGTTTCCACGACAGGGGTGGAACCAATTTCGGCTGGTAAACCTGAGCCCGCTATGTTTACGCAGGCAGCCAAGCTGGTGAACTCGTCGAAGCCCCTTGCTGTAGGGGACCGTCTTGACACCGATATCGTTGGCGGCAACAACGCGGCTATGGATACCTTCCACGTGCTTACAGGTGTATCGCGTGAGCTGGCACTCATTGAAGCGAAGCCAGAAGAGCGCCCGAATTTCATCGGTGCCGGATTCCATGAGCTCTCGTTGTCTGAGGCCCAAGCACGTCCGGGAGCCCAGGGCGGGTTCAAGGCACGCTTCGACGGTTATGACATTGTTCTCCAGGGCGGTACTGAGAAATCGACGTCCGTCGAGGCACTTCGTACCGTACTTGAAGTGGCCTGGGCCGGTTCCGAACCGCCGCGCTACATTCAGCCGCGGAGCGAAGCCGCGGAGAGGGTAGTGTCCACATGGCGGTAAAACCCCATGACCCGCGCGCAGTGTTGGCTCCAGAGACCCTCGATGCCTCCATCACCGAGATCCTCACCGAGCCCGTAGAGACTCTTGAGGAAGAGTTAGCCCAGCTGGACCGCGCACATACCGTGTTGCGCGATGCGCTCCAAGATAATTAGCGCGAATCGCCGAGGAATCTAGGGGAAAGAGGATCTAATCATGCCACCGCAACGTCGCCGTCTCGACGCAGAGTTGGTACGCCGCAAGATTGCGCGCTCACGAGAACAAGCCGTTGAGATGATCAAGGCTGGTCGGGTGACGGTTGGGGGCTTCAAGGCTACGAAACCCGCGACAGTGGTCGAGCCAGAGGTGTCTATCAAGGTCGAGGCCAGCGAGGGTGATGATTGGGCGTCGCGAGGCGCGCACAAACTCCTCGGTGCGCTCGCGGCTTTCGACGTTGACCTCAAAGGCAAGCGTGTCTTGGACGCGGGCGCGTCCACCGGCGGTTTTACTGATGTCTGTTTGCGTCGCGGTGCCGCAGAAGTGCTTTCTGTTGACGTGGGCTATGGACAGCTATTGTGGCGTTTGCAAAATGATGAGCGCGTTATTGTGCTTGACCGCACCAATATTCGCAACCTGACTCTGGAACAGACGGATGGGCCTTGCGACGCGATGGTGGGGGATCTTTCCTTTATCTCCCTGAAGCTGGTACTTCCGGCAATCGTTAAATGTATGGCGGACGGCGCGTGGCTTTTGCCTATGGTCAAGCCGCAGTTTGAAGTGGGCAAGGACCGGATTGGGGCCGGCGGAGTTGTGCGCTCGCCTGAGCTTCGCGCAGAAGTTACCAAGGATGTGGCCGTCTTTGCTCAAGAGCTCGGATTGAGCGTCAAAGGCGCGGCGGCATCCCCGCTACCCGGACCAAGCGGCAATGTCGAATACTTCCTGTGGTTGGTCAAGGATGGCTTGTCCACCCCAGAAGATAAGCTGGATGTACTGATCGACACGGCAATCAAGGAAGGACCCCAGTGAGCAGGACTAGCGCCGCGGAGGGCACCACTCGCCGCGAAATTCTTCTTGTCCCGCACGCTAGCCGCGAGGATAACCTCGCTGCCACGCACCGTGCAGCAGAGCTGCTGCAGGAGGCTGGCATCAAGGTACGCGTCTGCGGAGCGGACACCGTTCTCCCTGGGCTGCAGCACGTGAGGCATACGCCGGCGGCAGCCGAAGGCTGTGAGCTAGTCCTCGTGCTCGGTGGTGATGGCACGTTCTTGCGCGCTGCTGACATGGCACGTGCAGTGGACGTCCCCGTCCTAGGCATCAATCTGGGGCACGTGGGCTTCCTCGCAGAGTGGGAAGCGGAGTCTTTGGATCGAGCGTTGGTGCGCGTCATCGAGCAATCCTATGACGTCGAAGACCGCCTGACCATTGACGTTGCAGTGTTTGATGCCGAGGGAAAGCTGCGGGAGCGTAGCTGGGCGCTCAATGAGGCCTCGATTGAGAACCTCAACCGCTCAGGGGTCCTCGATGCCATCCTCGAAGTGGATGGGCGCCCAGTTTCAGCTTTTGGGTGCGATGGTGTTCTTATCTCCACTCCGACGGGCTCCACAGCCTATGCCTTCTCAGCTGGCGGGCCGGTATTGTGGCCCTCCCTCGATGCCATCCTTGTGGTTCCTAACAATGCGCATGCGCTGTTCACCAAACCACTCGTGGTCTCTCCGGATTCGCAGGTGGCGGTGGAATCAGCCTCGGCTACGACTCCGGCCGTGGTAATCCTCGATGGTTTCCGCGAGATTTCTATGCCGCCGGGTTCGCGAGTGGAAATCGTGCGTGGTGAAAGGCCCGTGCGCTGGGTTCGGCTGGACCAGCAGCCCTTCACCGACCGCCTCGTGTCCAAGCTCCGCCTGCCCGTGGAAGGTTGGCGCGGGCCCCGGCATTAACTGCCCTAACGCGTATTCAGGAAGGAAGATACCGCACTGTGCTCGTAGATATCAGCATCTCTGACCTCGGCGTTATCGAAAGCTCCGCTGCGGAGCTCTCGCAGGGGCTAACCGTGCTTACCGGTGAAACTGGCGCCGGTAAGACCATGGTCGTGACCGGCTTGCGCCTGCTAGCTGGCGGTCGCGCTGATGCATCACGCGTGCGCGATGGGGCCTCAAAGGCGGCCGTGGAAGGTCATTTTTCCTCGGATTCACCGGCTGTGGCGGCTTTGGTCGAGGACGCAGGAGGAGAGCCGGATGAAAACGGTGAGTATATCGCCTCCCGCACGGTGTCTGCGGCAGGGCGCTCACGTGCCTATTTGGGCGGGCGTTCGGTGCCGGCGGCGACGTTGGGGGAATTCGCTTCCCACCTCATCACTGTGCATGGGCAAAATGACCAGTTGCGCTTGCTGTCGGCTGATCAACAGCTGGCCGCCATCGATCGCTTCGAGCCTTCCATCGAGAAGATCCGTACTGCGTATACCGAGGCTTTTAGGCAGTGGCGCGCATTGGCCAAGGACTACCAGCACCGGATGGAGTCCCGCCGTGAGATGGCCCAAGAGGTGGACCGCTTGCAGTTCGCCATTAAGGAGATTTCTGATCTCGAACCGGAGCCCGGTGAGGATGCTGAGCTCGTAGCTCTGATTAAGCGTTTGCAAGACGTCGATGCTTTGCGCGAAGGCGCCGCCACTGCTCTGAGCGCCTTGGACGGCGGTGAAGGTTTTGGTGATGAGGACACTGCTGTCAACCTTGTCGGTGCAGCTGAATCGGCACTAACTGGGGCGAGCGATGCCGAGCTGACCAGGCTAGGAGAGCGGTTGAGTGAAGTCACCACACAGCTGACCGATATCGCTGCTGAGCTCACCACGTATTTGAGCGATCTGCCCGCGGATCCCAACCTCCTCGAGGAATCTCTGCAACGCCAGCAAGAGCTCAAGCTCCTCACGCGCAAGTATGCCGCTGACATCGATGGAGTTCTGGCCTGGCGGGACGCCGCTGAAGCCAAACTTGCGACCTTGGATACCTCCACCGAGGCCCTCGAGGCCTTGAAGAAGGAAGTAATGGAGGCCGAAAAGACGATGGTGGCCAAGGCAGAAGCACTCACTGCTGCCCGTACCAAGGCAGCGAAGAAACTCGGTGCTCAGGTCTCCGAAGAGATTCACGGCTTGGCCATGCCAAACTCCACCTTGACGGCCGCCGTGAAGAAGACCAAATATTCCAAAAGTGGCGCGGATGAGGTTGAGTTCCAGCTCAACGGCAAACCGCTAGCTTCCGCGGCCTCGGGAGGTGAGCTCTCCCGCGTCATGCTGGCTATGGAGGTTGTTCTGGCCAGTGACGACGGCACCACGCTGGTCTTCGATGAGGTGGATGCCGGTGTCGGAGGGCGCGCGGCGGTGGAGATCGGACGTCGCCTAGCACGGCTTTCGACTACCAACCAGGTCATCTGCGTTACCCACCTGCCCCAGGTAGCTGCCTATGCAGATTCGCACCTGCATGTGTCTAAGGAGAAGTTCACGTCAGGCGTGGCGGATTTGACCGCCGAGGAGCGCGTCGAGGAGCTCGCTCGTATGCTGGCTGGTCTCGATGACACCGAGACCGGTCGCGCGCACGCTCAGGAGCTTTTTGATAGAGCTCAAGCAGAAGTTGAGACTTTCCGCGCGCCTTCCACACATTGAGCCCTTAACAGGGGAAACTGTCAGGCATGAGTCTGTTTTCCCGTAACACCGATCTGCCTGGAGAACACGGCGCGCTGCGTGATTGCACCCCGGGTGGCAAAGGCATGAAGAAGTTTAGCGCTGGTGACTTCGCCGTCATCAACGCTGCCAATATTTCCCGCCAAGAGGCCCAGACCCTCGTGGACATGAAGCCGGCCGCCGTTATCAATGTCGCCGAGTTTTCCACTGGTTCTATCCCGAACTATGGCCCGCATATGCTTCTCGACGCCGACGTCACCCTCGTTGAGGGCGTCGGTCAAGACTTCGTGAGCAACTTCAAGGATGGAAAGAAGGCACGACTCACTGAGGACGGCGCGATTTATTCTGGTGATACCCAGCTGTCCTCCGGAACGGTAGTTACTCGTGACCGTGCGGAGAAGAATTTCGCTTCTGCCCAACAGGAACTCATCGACCACATGGAGGCATATTTCGGCAACTCCATCGAGTTCATTCACTCCGAGGGGCCCCTGCTCATTGACGGCCTGGGCGTACCCGATGCGGGTTCCGACATGGCTGGCCGTAAAGTACTCGTGGTTTCGCCCTCCGAGGAACACCGTAAGAAGCTGACACTTCTGCGCAATTTCATCCGCGAGTATGAACCCATCATCATTGGCGTGGATTCTGCAGCCGATACGTTGGTAGAGCTGGGCTACCAGCCCCACTTCATCGTGGGAAACCCCTCCGAGGTGAGCTCGGAAACCTTGCGCAGCGGCGCCCAGGTCATTCTTCCCGCTGAGCCAGACGGGACTGCTGAAGGGCTTGAGCGCATTCAGGATCTGGGGATCGGCGCGATGACTTTCCCGGCAGCTACGGACTCAGCCACCGACCTTGCCCTTCTGTTAGCGGACTACCACGAAGCCCAGATGATCGTGCAGGTCGGGGGAGCCCTCGATCTCGATGACATCTTCGCCAATGAGCCGAATGCTACGCCGGCGGCCTTGCTGTGCCACATGAAGGCAGGAACGCGCCTGGTGGATGCGGACGCTGTTATTAACCTCTATACTGCGCCGAATTCCGGCGCTATGGGGTGGCTGTGGGCGCTGCTCGGCATTCTCGTGGCGCTCGCCGTGGTTATTCTGATCGTCGGCTTGGGGGGCGACGAATCCTTCCTCCAGAACTTGATCGATACCTGGAATAACTTCGCATTGAGCGTGCAGGGGTGGTTCAAGTGATGATGTCGCCTAAATCCTTGGTCGTTGCCGGGCTCGGTTTCGGCGCAGCACTAGGCATCGCGCTCGGCACACTGGTGATCGCCCCCAACATGGATTCCGCCCCGGGCCCCGGAGGTGAATCCACTGATGAGGTGCGGGAAAAGTACAGCGAGCTGGTGATGGACAATAATATTGCAGAGGCCCAGTTGGACTCTGCGGATTCCGTCATGGGCGAACTCGGCCGTTTCGTAGTCGATGGAACCCTAGTCCAGCGCCCAGTCATGGTGCTGAGCATGCCCGATGCTGATGATGCCGATGTTAAGGCCGTGAAGGATCTGCTGGGCTCGGCGGATTCCACCGATGCCGGAAGCATCAAGCTGACCGATAAATTCCTTGCCCAAGATTCGGCAGACAAGCTCCTGTCCCTCGTCACCTCTACCTTGCCGGCCGGCGCGAAGCTCGACAAAAAGAAAGTCGACGCCGGTACTCATTCCGGCCAAGCTCTCGCCGCGGGCCTGCTGATGGATGCTAAAACAACCCAGCCTCTTGCCAGCGTTGAGGACCGGGCCACCTTGCTTCGTGCCTTGCGCGATGCCGGCTATATCGACTACAAAGACGGGACTATTCTTCCAGCCCAAGCAGTCGTTGTCGTGGGCGGCGGCTTGGTCCCAGGGGATGATGAGGACAGCCCTGCCAAGAAGTACGCTATCGATACCACCGTCAAATTCCTCGAAGGTTTTGATTCCGTAGACACCGCTATGGTCTATGCCGGTCGAGTGCAGTCTGCCGGCGATGATGGAGTATTGGATAAGCTGCGTGCCGCCAAGACAGGAATCAGCACTGTGGATTCTATTGATCACCCAGTGTCCCAGATGGCGACAGTCCTGGCGGTGAAGGAACAGCTGGATGGCGGTAAGGGCGTCTACGGTTCTGCGGCGAATGCTGAAGGCGCAGCTCCGGCACTGCCGAAGGACCTCTAGATGTCCCACGATTTTCGCACGGTAGGTAGCGAGATGCTTGTCGACGCTCCCATCATCGCCGTACGTCGCGATGACGTCATCATGCCAGGGGAGGTCGTAGCGCAACGCGAGATTGTAGAGCACCTCGGCGCTGTCGCCGTTGTGGCCTTGGATGAGAACAACCGGGTCGCCATGGTGCAGCAGTACCGCCATAGCGTCGCCAAGCGCCTGTGGGAGCTACCAGCCGGATTGCTCGACGTCAAGGATGAAGATGAGCTCAGCGGCGCGCAACGCGAACTCCAGGAGGAGGCCGGGTTAGCCGCCGAGGAATGGGCAGTGTTGACCGATCTGGTGACCTCCCCGGGCTTCTGTGAGGAAGCCGTGCGCGTCTTCTTAGCGCGTGGCCTGTCCCCCGTGGAGAAGCTCGCAGCCGAAGGCGATGAAGAAGCCGACATGGATTTCGCCTGGGTGCCCCTCGCAGAGGCCGTCGAGCGAATCCTCGCGGGGGAGATCGTGAACTCGATTGCGGTGGCGGGAATTCTCGCAGCTTATGCCTGCGTGCAAGAGGGACGCACAGCGCGCTCGGTCGAAGCGCCCTTCGAGCTGCGCCCGCAATTCCTAGCGCAACGGCGCCCCGGACCGGATCTGAAGAAGCTGTGACGCAGTCAAGCCCCGCCGCAGCTGCTGGACAAGCGTGGTTGATGCACCTCATGGTGGAAAAAGGTGCCTCAAAGAATACGGTGAGCAACTACCGCCGAGATATCAATCGCTACGTTGATTGGCTCGCGGAATCCGGCATCACGGATCTGCGCCGGGTGACCCGCGCGCACGTGGAAAACTACCTCGTTTTTCTCCGAGAATCTTTGGCGCAGTCCTCTGCTAGCCGCGCACTGATTGTGGCGCGCGGCTTGCACAAGTTTGCGCTAGCGGAGGGGATGATTGAGGCGAATGTGGCTGCGGAAGTGACCCCGCCCAAGCGGGCGCAAGCGTTGCCAGAGACACTCAGCGTGCACGACGTCGAGGCTCTCCTCAACGCGATCCCCACCAATGAATCCGCAACACCCATTGATATTCGGGATCGCGCCCTTTTGGAAATGCTGTATGGAACGGGCGCCCGTATTTCCGAAGTGATTTCGCTGAGTGTGGATGATGTGACGGGTGAGGGACCGACGTCGGTGCGCGATATTCTCCTGCTGAGCGGTAAGGGCGATAAGCAGCGCCTGGTTCCGCTGGGCTCGCATGCGGTGAAAGCGGTAGAGAACTACCTGGTGCGTGCCCGACCGGTTTTGGCAACGGGGGCCTCCCACGCCTTATTCCTCAACACTCGGGGAAGGGCTTTGTCACGGCAAAGCGCCTGGGCCGCGATCAAGACCGCAGCGCAGCGCGCACACTTGAGCACTAAAATTTCTCCGCACACTTTGCGGCATTCCTTTGCTACCCACCTGCTAGAAGGCGGGGCGGATGTACGTACCGTGCAGGAGCTCTTGGGACATTCTTCCGTGACGACAACACAGATTTACACGCACGTGACCGCGGATTCGCTCCGCGAAGTATGGCGCACTGCGCACCCACGTGCCTAAAGGCACCTAGAATCATCACGACGTCTACCAATGAAAAGGATTCTTATGGCTTCAACCGCATCTTTCTCCCGAGCTTATCGCGGGATGGCTCTGGCCTTCGCGATCACCGTAGCCCCGCTGTCCGGTATCGTCGCCGGCCCCGTGAGCGGGAAGGGTGGAATAACTGGGATTGGGTCGGCGGTTGCGCACGCGCAAGATGCCACCATCCCGGTGCCGGCTGGTCAGACGACAACCGTCTCCTTGCCTGTGCCTGTCGATGTCAACGTGGCCTCCGATGGATGGAATGTGAGCGCTTCTGGTGGTACGGCAACGGTGACCGCGCCGGCAGCTGGAGGACAAATCAGTGTTCCGGTTACCTACCAGGGCGTGACCATGACTATCGTGCTCGTGGCAGATGCTGAGGTAACTGCCGAGGAACTCAATGACGCGGCTGAAAGTGGTGATCCGGACAGCCTCGGAGGGGGACAGCAGAACCCAGGTGGTGAGGATAGTCTTGGGGATAACGGAGAACCACAGGGTGTCACAGGCGGAGATGAAAAAGAAGGCGGAAATGATCCTGCCACCGGCGGCTCGGCACCTGCCACGGATGGCGGTGGAAAAGGCCAAGCGCGTCCTCCGCGCACTGGCCGCGGCTGGGAGGGTGTCGATGATTCCCACGCGGCTTATGTCAACCTGGAATCCACGATCGACGGACAGACAATTACCGCCAAGCTTGGCTTCAAGCAGGCTCTAGATCTGTACAACCGCTTCAAGCATCTCGAGGATGACGGGGTCACGCTGCGCTACCTCAATGCGGAGGGCGAGTTTGTGGAAGGCGTGAAGCGCGAGATTGATAAAGGCTCGCGCACAATGACGTTGACCTATCCAGAAGGTACGGAGCCTGACAATCCTTTCATCATGCAGTTCTTTAATAAGGACACTCAGTCCGCGGAGCTGGTAGTGACGCTTACGGATCCGACTCGTGAGAACGCTGGTGAGGTACCGCCGGAGCAGCAGCTCGATTCTGATGGCGCTAACGAGTCTGACAGCGAGGATCAGAATAGCTCGAAAGTGGGAGCTGGCGCTCTCGCAGCGGGCATTGTGGGCATCGGGATCATCGCTCTCATCGTCGGGTTTATCGTGAAGAGGCGCCGTTCGACATCGAAGGAAGAGCTTTCTTAATCTAGGCTGCAGGGTTTATTCTGTGGTTTGTGCTAGCTATAATCGCGGCGCGGGCACCCAAGGGGTACCCTATAATCACAAGGATGTAAGAATGTAGCGCCGGTCGGGGCTGCAGTGTCGAAGCGGAAAGGCCGCAGAGAGGCCGTAAGGTCAAGGAAGCAGGTGTGACTGTGAGCGACGAGGGACTGTTTGAGGCCTCAGAAGCACAGGTCGGGTTGACCGGCCGCCCACTGCGGGAGCTTCCGGAACCAAAGCCGTTGGAAAAGCATGGTCCCGCGACGATTATCTCCATGTGCAACCAGAAGGGTGGCGTGGGAAAGACCACGTCCACCATTAACATGGGCGCATGTTTGGCGGAGCTCGGGCGTAAAGTCCTCCTCGTTGACTTGGATCCTCAGGGTGCTCTTTCGGCTGGTCTAGGCCTGACTCACGACCAGATCCAGGACACCATCTATGACGTCATGCTTGACAGCGAGGTCTCGGTGCACTCGGCGATTGTGCATACCGGTGTGGCTGGGCTCGACCTTGTTCCAGCCAACATCGACTTGTCCGCCGCGGAGATCCAGATGGTCAACGAGGTAGGCCGCGAGCACACTCTGGCCCGCGCGCTGCGCCCTGTGCGCAAGGACTATGACTTCATCATCATTGACTGTCAGCCCTCCCTGGGCCTGCTGACCGTCAACGCCTTGGCCTGTTCGCAGGGCGTCATCATTCCTATGGAATGTGAGTTCTTCTCCCTGCGTGGTCTCGCCTTGTTGACCGATACTGTGGAGAAGGTGGCTGACCGAATCAATTTTGACCTCGAGATCATGGGTATTCTGGTCACCATGTTTGATCGCCGCACCCGTCACGCCCGGGAGGTCATGGACCGAGTAGTGGAGTATTTCGGGGACAAGGTCTTCGACACGGTGATTACCCGCACTGTGCGTTTCCCTGAAACATCTGTCGCCGGCGAGCCCATTACTACGTGGGCCCCGAGTTCCCAGGCGGCCAAGCAGTACCGCGACCTAGCTAAAGAGGTCATTGAGCGGGCTAACGGCTAGCCACCTACTATGACTCAACCGGAGATCACCGGCTTTCGCATCGCGCTGGGCAACTTCGAGGGCCCGTTCGATCTACTGCTCCAGCTGATTCAGGCAAAGAAGCTGGACGTTACGGAAGTGGCGCTGTCTGAAGTCACTGACGAGTTTGTGGCTTATACACGTGCACTGGGAGAAACTGCGGACTTGGATGAGACCACGGAGTTCCTCCTTATTGCCGCCACACTCCTGGACCTGAAGGCGGCGCGTTTGCTACCGCGCGGCGAGGTTGATGATTTGGAGGACCTAGAGCTTTTGGAGACCCGCGATCTTCTTTTCGCGCGTCTGCTGCAGTATAAGGCCTATAAACAAGTTGCCGACCAGTTCGCGCAGTGGCAACGTGCCGCCCAGCGGCGCTATCCGCGGGCGGTGGCCATGGAGGAGCGCTTTAGTGATCTCCTCCCGCCGGTGAAGCTGGGACACACCCCAGCGAGCTTCGCAGAGCTGGCCGCGGGCGTCTTCCGTCCCAAGCCGCCGGAGGAGGTCGCGACGGGGCACATCCACCAAGTTGCCGTTTCCGTGCCGGAGCAGGCCGGAAAGATCCTCACCACACTCAAATTGCTGGGCACGGGGCAGTGGATGAGCTTCGATGCCTTAACGCGGGACTGTACTGTCTCTATGGAAGTCGTCGGCCGCTTCCTAGCGCTGCTGGAGCTATATAAAGCCAAGGCTGTGGATGCTTCCCAGCCGGAATCTTTGGGTCCGCTCGAATTATCGTGGACTGGGCTCGACGTGGATCCGGCCGTGGTCGCCGCGGCGAACTGGGATTAAGGTACGCTACCCAGACATGGACGACACGTCATTCCCGGCACCTAGTGAAGCGGCCCTCTCTAGCGGACAGGGAGCTTTGCCCCTCATCCCGCAGCTGCGTTCGCGCCTCGAATCGATACTGCTCGTCGTCGACTCGCCTGCAAGCGTGGAAGAGCTGGCCCGTGTGTTGGACGCGGAGCCTACTGATGTCAGCGATACCTTGCGGGCTGTCGAACGAGAACTGACCGAGCGCGGCTCCGGTATCGATCTGCGCGAGACACCCGAGGGGTGGCGCTTCTATACGCGTAAAGAGAACGCAGATGCCGTCGAGCAGTTTGTTCTCGATGGCACCCAAACCAAACTCTCCCGCGCTGCCCTAGAAACTTTGGCGGTCATCGCATACCGCCAGCCGGTAACCCGAGCTCAAGTCGCAGGTGTTCGCGGCGTAAACGTTGATGGAGTCGTCCGGACACTATTGTTGCGTGGACTCATTCGGGAGATAGAAAGCCCTGAGCCCTCTGTGGGACATGCGCACCAGTATGCGACCACTGAGCTTTTCCTCGAGCTACTCGGCATTGATTCTCTTGAGCGCCTTCCGGATCTTGCTCCACTGCTGCCAGACATCGAGCAGATCGACGAGGACTACTCATAAAGGCCTACTCTGCGGTAGGATTGCGGCCGGACAGAGGCGTGTTTTCACGCCCAGCAAATTGAAGAACTATTGAGAGGACACACTCCCGTGACTCCACCCGCTCGCCGCGACGGCACACCGGAAAAGAAAAAGCGTGACAGCGACATGATCGTCTCAAACGCTAAGCCGGCTCGCCACCAGCATGTAAAGAAGAAGGCCACCGCAGAGTCCATCGCC
Source organism: Corynebacterium sp. HMSC062A03 (assembly GCF_001811145.1). Taxonomy (NCBI): domain Bacteria; kingdom Bacillati; phylum Actinomycetota; class Actinomycetes; order Mycobacteriales; family Corynebacteriaceae; genus Corynebacterium; species Corynebacterium sp. HMSC062A03. The sequence goes on from NZ_KV803659.1 coordinate 15,527, forward strand.
CGCGACCTGGGCGCGGATTGGTTGGTAGAAGGCAACAACAAGAAGAACTCCCAGAACCAGGGCGAACGCCTCCAAAAGGTGTTGGCCAAGGCCGGCGTTGCTTCGCGCCGCCACGCTGAGATCCTGATCGATGAAGGCCGAGTCGAGGTCAACGGTCAAGTCATCATCAAGCAGGGCACCCGCGTGAACCCCAACAAGGACGTCATTCGAGTCGATGGCACTCGCATCAACGTCAACGAAGAGACGCAGTACTTCGTGCTTAACAAGCCCCGCGGGATGCAGTCCACCATGTCGGATGACATGGGCCGGCCCTGTGTGGGCGATGTCGTGGCTGACCGCGTCGTGGCTGGTCAGCGCCTATTCCATGTCGGTCGTCTCGATGCTGACACCGAGGGCCTACTTTTACTGACTAATGATGGCGAGCTTGCTAACCGCCTCATGCACCCTAAGTACGAGGTTTCTAAGACTTACCTGGCTACCGTGCTGGGGGAGGCCGATAAGAAGTTGGTTCGCCAACTGCGTGAGGGCATCGAATTGGAAGATGGCCTGGCACAGGCAGACTATGTGCAAATCGTGGACAAGAACCAGGGCTATTCGCTGGTGCGTGTCGAATTGCACGAGGGGCGCAAGCACATCGTTCGCCGCATGCTGAAGGAAGCCGGCTACCCAGTTCAGCGCCTCGTGCGCACCAAGCTTCACACAGTACAGCTGGGCGATATGAAGCCTGGCTCCCTGCGTGCTCTTAACTCCAATGAATTGACCAGCCTGTACAAGGCGGTGGGGATGTAATGATTTCAAATATGCCCGATCAAGGCCTCATCTTGGCTGTTGACGGCCCCTCTGGGACCGGTAAGTCCACGACGTGCCGTGCGCTGGCCAAGCGGCTTGAGGCGAAGTATGTCGACACTGGGGCCATGTACCGCGTAGCTACTCTGGCTGTACTGCGCGCAGGGGTGGACCCGGCAGATACTGAAGCGGTGATTGCCGCGACTGCAGACCTTCCCCTTGAGGTCTCCGATGACCCTGATTCCACCCAGGTTATCTTCGATGGTGAAGACGTTTCCCGCGTTATCCGTGAGGATGAGGTCACCCGCAATGTCTCGGCGGTATCGGCAATCCCGGAAGTACGTCAGAACCTTGTTGAACTGCAGCGGAAGCTGTCGGCACAGGCCCACCGCGCGATTGTGGAAGGACGTGACATCGGCACTGTCGTTCTCGCGGATGCCCCCGCGAAGGCGTATATGACGGCCAGTGCCGAGGTCCGCGCGCAGCGCCGCCACGACCAGAACCTCGCCGCCGGCATTGAATCGGATTTTGACACCGTGCTTGCCGACGTCGAACGGCGCGACGCCGCAGATTCCTCCCGCGCCACCTCGCCGTTGCGCCCGGCTGAGGACGCGGTGCTCGTCGATACGTCCGAGATGACCCGTGAGGAAGTCCTCGACGCACTCATCGCCGTCGTGAAAGAATCTGCTGCAAAGGAGGCCTCGAATGACTAATGAACCGCAGAATCCGGACCTGAATCCCGAGCAGCAGCCGGAAGAATTCGAGACGGAGTTTCATTATCCGGTAGGCAAGCTCGAGGAAGAGGTCGTGCGCGATCCGCACGGCGGCTGGGCGCAAAAAGATTTCGATTCCGAGGACTTCGATTATGAGTTTGACGAGTCAGAATTCGATGATTCGGAATTCGGCGAGGCTGATTTCGGTGAGCAAGACGAACCGACCGAAGGTGATGCCCCACTGAGCGAAGAGGAATGGGCAGCACTATCGCATGCCTTCGGAGTAGGCGAGGAGCACACTGAGGAAAACCTCTGCACTGTGGCCGTGGTCGGCCGCCCGAACGTGGGCAAGTCTTCCCTGGTGAACCGATTCCTTGGCCGCCGTGAAGCAGTGGTGGAGGACCATCCTGGTGTGACCCGTGACCGTGTGTCCTACGTGGCGGACTGGAATGGCCAGCGCTTCTTCGTTCAGGACACCGGTGGTTGGGATCCGAATGTCAAGGGCATCCACGCTGCCATCGCCCGCCAAGCAGAGCAGGCTATGGAGACCGCCGATGTCATCGTGTTCGTGGTGGACACCAAGGTGGGCATCACGGAAACCGATGCTGTGATGGCTCGAAAGCTGCAGCGCTCCGAAGTTCCGGTCATTCTCGTCTCGAACAAGTTTGATTCGGAGACGATGTACGCAGATATGGCCGAGTTCTACGCGCTGGGCTTGGGAGATCCGTGGCCGGTATCCGCCCAGCACGGCCGGGGTGGCGCCGACGTCTTGGATGAGATTCTGCGTTTGTTCCCTGAGGAACCGCGCCATTCTTCGATTACTTCTGGGCCCCGCCGCGTAGCGCTGGTGGGCAAGCCAAATGTGGGTAAGTCCTCGCTTCTGAATAAGCTGACGGCGGAGGAGCGCTCCGTCGTGGACAATGCTGCCGGCACGACTGTCGACCCGGTCGACTCCTTGGTGCAGCTGGATCAGCGGCTATGGAAGTTCATCGACACTGCGGGCCTGCGCAAGAAGGTCAAGAATGCGCAGGGGCACGAGTATTACGCTTCGCTGCGCACGCGCGGCGTGATCGACGCGGCCGAGGTGTGCATCATGCTTATCGATGCCTCCCAGGAAGTCTCCGAGCAAGACCAACGCGTTCTCAATATGATTTTGGAAGCCGGTAAGGCTCTGGTTATTGCCTTCAATAAGTGGGACCTTGTGGATGAGGATCGCCGCTACTACTTGGAGCGCGAGATCGATGAGAACCTGCGGCACCTGCCGTGGGTGACCCGCGTGAATATCTCGGCGGAGACCGGCCGCGCCCTGCAGAAGCTGGAACCCGCCATGATCGAGGCTCTCGAGAGCTGGGATCAGCGCGTGTCGACTGGTCAGCTCAACAACTGGATGCGCGAGGCAATCGCCGCCAACCCGCCGCCGATGAACAATAACCGCCTCCCGCGCGTGCTGTTCGCTACCCAGGCATCCACGCAGCCGCCGACCATCGTGTTGTTTACCACCGGCTTCCTGGATGCGGGCTACCGCCGTTACTTGGAGCGCAAGTTCCGCGAGCGCTTCGGATTCCATGGCTCGCCTGTGCGCATCGCGGTGCGCGTGCGCGAGCGCCGTTAACGCCGATGAGATGTCTGGTTAGTTGACTTTCTGATTGCTGTTGGGGCGGTGCGGCTCTCTTAACAGTATGGCCGTTACGCTGGCATTATACCCAATGAACCTGGTCATCCAGATGAATATGCTGGTGGCCGGCGCCATCATTTTGCTGAGCTGCAAGGTGGAACCGGCGAAGATCGCCTCAACTCCTGTCTTTAAAGCTGGTATGACCGCAGTGTTCTCAGTATTCGGCGTGGCCTGGATGGCAGACACCTTCTTCCAAGCCCACATCGATGCCCTGGAATCCAACCTTGGCAGCGTCGTCGAAGCCGCTCCATGGGCCTACGCTGTCGTCTTGGTTATCGTGTCTAAGCTGGTCAATTCCCAGGCTGCGGCACTCGTAGCTATTGCTCCCATCGGGCTCCAGCTAGGCATTGACCCAGCGGTCATCGTGGGCTTCTACGGTGCTGCTTACGGCTACTTCATTCTGCCGACGTACCCCTCCGATTTGGCCTGCATTGGCTTCGACCGAACCGGTACGACACACATCGGCAAATTCGTCATCAACCACTCGTTCATCATCCCCGGCGCCATCTCTGTCGTTACCTCCTGCGTAGTCGGTTCTGTGCTCGCGCAGATCCTGCTCTAAGTCCCTCCTAAATCCAGCCATTAGCTTCGGCTCGCCGTGCAGCTTCGAAGCGATTTGCTGCCCGCGTCTTCGCCATAATTGCGGAGACGTGGTTGCGCACGGTCCCGCCGCTGAGGTGAAGCTGTGAAGCGATGTCGGCGGAGCCGAGCCCACGCAGCAGTAGGCGACAGACCTCTACTTCTCTTTCGCTCAAAGGATTGTCGGGGGAGAAGAGAATATCTTGAGCAAGCTGCGGATCGATGACTCGCATACCGGAATGGACTCGGCGGATGGCATCAGCGAGTTCGTCGGGCGGGGTGTCTTTGACCAGAAAGCCATCGACACCTGCCTGGAGCGCACGCTTGACGTAACCAGAGCGCCCGAATGTGGTGACGATAAGGCTGCGGCAGCCAGTATCTGCGATAGTTTGTGCCGCATCGATGCCGTTCATGCCGGGCATTTCAATATCCAGTAGAGCCACGTCAACGCTGTGCTTAGCGACGAGTGCAGCGACCTCTGTCCCGGAAGCGCAGTCCGCTACGACTTCTATGTCCGGTTCGGTGTTGAGCAGTGCAGTGAGCGCTCCGCGGACCAGTGACTGGTCTTCGGCGATAAGAACTCGGATCGAAACTGTCATGGCTGCTGAAACTCCTTTACCTCGGTGGTGTTTTCAAGAGTCAAGAGGACAGAGGTTAAGCCGTCGCTACGCCGGATTATGAGGTCGCCGCCCGCGTCGTCAGCACGGCGGCGAAGGCCAGCAAGGCCTGTGAGGCCGGCGGCAAGCGCCTGCTTAGCGTCCTCCGTGAAGCCGCCGCCGTTATCCGTCACTTGCAAGGAGTTTTCGTCTAGGGTTACCCAGCACTCCGTGGCACCAGAATGCCGCACCACATTGGTGGTGAGTTCCCGCAGTGCCCAGGAGAAAAGATCCTCATGTGACTGGGGCTGCGTAAATGTATCGGGAAGGTGGGTTGTGATTCCGGCAGTGTCCAAGATGCGGCGGGCCGCCTGGATCTCACCGGCAAAAGTGGGGTTCTTCATCCGTGTAACTGTCGAGCGGATCTCTGCAAGGGACAGCCTTGAAAGAGCGCTAATTTCCTCGAGCTCGGCGGCTGCTGTCGACGGATCATGGTCGATCAGGCGGAGGGCTACTTCTGACTTGAGATTAATAGCCGTGAGGGTATGACCGAGGAGATCGTGAATATCTGCGGCGATGTCTTCACGTTGTTGAGCTAAATCCAAGTCGTGGCGCAAGGCGGTTTCAGTGTCATCGCGCTGGGACAAAGTGCCCAGCGTCAAGATGAGCAGCGGCCACCCGAAGAGGATGAGTGCGAAATCGATAAAGCGCTGCTCCGCGTAAAACCAAAGAGGGATACCAACTACGGCACCGGTCAGGGCAATGATGGTGGACGCTGTTTTGAGCGGTTGTGTGAAGGACACTAAGGCCCCAAGGTAGGGCGCGAAGACCACAGCCCAGACACCGTGAGATGGAATAGCTAAAAGCGCTAGCAGTGCGAGGATGAGCCACCACGTAGCTACGCGACGCTGGTAGGACCACTCCTGTGGGTAGGAGTGCAACGTTCCGAAAGCAAGAGAATAGGCCACGCAGAAGACGACGGTGATTGCCACTGCCCAGAAACGCCGTCCTGCAGAAGTAGTGGGTTGGAAGAGGATTTGCAGCAGTACAGGAAGGAGAAATATCAGCCAGACTGCGGCGAAGGCGGCATCGCGGGCCTTGAAGCTGTGCATCATGCTCGGTCTTTGTCGCGGCTGCGAAGAAGTAAGCACGTCCCGACGAAAACCACTGTCCATACCGCGATACTAACCCATGCGTACCAGAGAGGATCTTTGATAAAAAGCTGATGGCCATTGATCATTTGAGCTCCTTCAGACAGCGGCCAACGAGCAAGAGCTTGTGCGCCGTACATGGGGGAGAAGCGTCCTACGTCAAGAAGGTTTTCCTTGAGCGGCATGAAGACGTTTCCGGCAAAGGCGAGGATGACTATGCTAGAGGAAGCAATGGACACACTGTTTTCCGATGGAATGAGCATGGCCCAAGCCATGCCGTAGAAGCCGAAGGGGATGGCGCAGGCTACGGTAGCAAGAAAAGCCAGCACCCACTGTTCCAGCTGCATGTTGGCTTTGGTCAGCGCCCCAGTGATGAAAACGGCGGCGATAGGCAAGATAGCTCGAACCGCAATGTTGAGGAAGTGAGCGATTCCCAGCTGGACAGGCTGCAGGGGAGTAAGAGCCAATTGCCGGCCCCACCCCGCGCGGTTCTCTGCGATCATTGAGCCAGCAGCGCCTACAGCACCTGTGGCACCGGCATAGAGCGCCATGCCGATCATGACCATGGCAGCAACGTTTCCGCCGTTGAACTCAACGTCGCCATATTCTTGCATCGCGCCGAAGAGAATGTAGAAGATGATCGGTAGCCCAATACTAAAGAAGAGCGTTGGTAGGTCGCGGCGCAATCGCTTGAGGTCGTGACCGGCGTACCGTAGCGTGGCGGCAAGGTTGGGTGATGCCATGCGTGTGCTCATGGTGGTTGTCTCCTTAAAGATTGGCGGTAGTCGGGGATGCGTTGGAAAGCTCCAAGAAGGAATCCTCCAAGCTATGGCCAGCGATGGTGATATCGCGAGCTGCAGTTTTAGTGAGCAGGAAGCGGGCCACAGCGTCAGAGTCCCGTGTAGTGATGGTGAGGCCAGTTTTGGTGCGTTCTAGGCGGACAACTCCCGGAAGATCAGCACTCAAGAGGGAATCAGGCAGCCCATCGGGAAAGGTGGCGCGAATAATCCGGGTGGAGTTAGATTTGCGGATCTCCTCCGTGGAGCCGTCGGCTTGAACCTCGCCCTTGTTGAGCATGACGATGCGCTGGGCAAAAGAATCTGCTTCCTCAAGGTAATGAGTAGTAAGGACGATGGTCCGGCCGGATTCAGCCTCGTGGTGCATGGCCTCCCAGAAGTGACGCCGAGCCGCGGCATCCATGCCGGCCGTGGGTTCGTCGAGAAGCAACAGCTCCGGATCCCCCAACAGCGCTAAGCCGAACCGCACACGCTGTTGCTCGCCGCCGGAGCATTTCCCCACCCGGCGCGAGAGAATATCGCCTAAGTTCGCGCGCTCAATAATGTCCTTTAATGGGCGGTGGGATGGGAAAGCCGCGCCAAGGAGCTCGAGGGTTTCCTTCACCGTGATATCTGGGAGTAAGCCGCCGGATTGCATGACCGCGCCGATGCGTCCAGTCTTCGCTGCTTCCTTTGGCGAGGTGCCGAGCACGTTAATTGTTCCTGAAGTTGGACTCGTGAGCCCAAGGATGAGGTCAATGAGCGTGGTCTTGCCAGCGCCATTCGTACCCAGCAAACCGACGATTTCACCCCGTTGAATGGTGAGGGAGACATCGTGAAGCGCTGGAACAGGTTCTCGGGAGGATGCGTTGAAGACTTTGCCGACGCCCCTGACATCTACGGCCGGCGGGAGTGTAGGTGTTGTGCTCATATCTTCACGCTATGGCTGTGAAGTATTTGCAGCGTAGAAGAGGTGTCACCAATCGGTGATGACAGTTGTCATGGCTGCCGAAGGCCCGCTCCTGGCCATGGCGGAACTACTCGCCATGGCGGCCCAACAAGAATGCATCCGTACGGTACGGGATGCTCAGCGCTTGTCCGGGGCTAAACCCCATGTGCTCGTAGAGGTACCAGTTGAGGTTGTGCGTCATGCGTTCATGGATTTTCGCTCCATTGCGAAGCCAGTATGAGCGAGTATGCATGAGTGCATGCAGATCTTCGGGGCACAGCTCGTGTTCCCACGTTAAGCGAAGCTCCTCACGGAGCGTCCACGGATCGCTCAAAGCGGGATAGAAACCGGGACGGTGGATATCACCTGAATGCATGATGCGGGAGAGCCGGAGGATCCATGGGTCAGCGTGAACGTCTAGAGTATTCCACACCAAAAGCACTTTTCCCCCTGGGCGGAGCACTCGGTCAAATTCCGCACAAGCTCGATCGACATCGACCCAGTGCCAGGTTTGAGCACAGGTGATGGCGTCGAGGGAGGCGGTATCCGCAGCTGTGTTCTCAGCGGTGGCGCGCCAGCAGGGAATCCCCAGGCGTACCAATACTCGTGCCATATCAGGGGAAGGATCGCTGGCGTAGACGACAGGATTGTGCAGTGACTCGGTCAGTTTGCCGGTTCCTGCCCCAACGTCGAGGACGGTGTGTGCAGAGGAAATAAGTTGCGATACTTCCGGCGGATATCCAGGACGAGCATCGTGGTAGACGTCGGCTCCTTGTTGGAAAGCTCGGGCAGAATGCACCCGCTGTTGAGCAGTGCCGAAGTTAGGAGATTCTTTTCCGGATGCGTGCCGGTAGCTGGGGTAATGCTCGGGTAGTGGGTGCGGAGAGGGTACGCCCAAGGAATCGGATGGGTCGGAAGGCAAAGAGCTCATGATGCCCTCAAACTTACCGTGGTGCTGCAGGTTCGTGGATGTTGGTGGGATGTTTTAAGGTGGACGAGGATATTTTCCGATAATGAATGTGGCGAGGGGAATGATGGGCGAAGATTCCGCAACGCGGCTGCGCCGGTTGCGTGCGCTCGCTGGGTCTGTCGCCGTCGCGGCAACTGTCATGGCGTTGGCGTCGTGCAGCTCGCCTGAAGAGGAAGCACCTACGTCAACCTCCCCAGCAGAGTGGACAAATGATCTCGGTATCCCACTAGCTCCTATGCTGGTCGGCCCGGAGCCTGGACACACGAAGAAAGTTCGGTTGGCCTCTGGTCGGAGCTTCCTTCTCCATGTGCCTGAAAACTACACGCCTGAGCGTTCCTGGCCGGTGCTGCTATCTTTCCACGGGTATACAGATTCTCCGGAGAATATGGAGCAGTACACCCAATTCAATGCCGCTCACGCCATCGTTGCCTACCCAGCGGGGGAGAAGGCCGCGTGGGCGCCAGCCCCCTACGCTGCTACTAGCGCTGAAGAAGACCTAGAATTCGTTCGCTCTCTCGTGGATAGTCTGCGTTCTACTTACGAGGTGGACGATAACGCCATCTATGCCGCAGGTCTGTCCAACGGCGGGGGGTTCGCAGCCTTCCTGGCCTGCCGGATGCCGGGCACCTTTCGATCTGTAGCGACAGTTTCGGCGGCATATTACGAAGGAATCCATACCAATTGTTTGGATAAACCTGTCGGCCGTTTGGATATCCACGGTACAAAAGATCCCGTAGTTAATTACGAAGGCGGAGTGCGCCACGATACTGCCTATTCTTCAGTAGCAGAGGTGCTCGGGCAGGATCAGCGGCGCAATGACTGTCGAGGGGACGTCGATTCCGTGCGCCTGACAAACGGTGCCACTAGAGAGACCTGGACTGCCTGTGAAGCACCGCTACAGCACATCCGCATCGAAGGCGGATCTCACGTATGGCCGGGCGGAAACAATGACACGAAAATCGAAGTCGGACAAGGATTCGCCACCGATGCAGTACTGGATTTCTTTGGCATCCCCGGGCGCCCAGAAGGCACCGAAGAGCACGGCGTGGCCTAGGGGGCGTTACTGCGCGGTTTTGCTAGTCCAGGGTGAAGTGGTCAAAGGGCACATCGAGTGAGCGAACTCGTGCGAGACAGATATCTGCAACCGTGTCGAAGCCTGCTTGGCGCGCCGCACTGGAGGCCTCTGTGGGGGCGGGAATCTGCACCAAATGGAAAGAGCGATGGCCACCGTCCTCGCGGTTGAGCTCGACGACGGCTTGAGCGGTTGTCCCCGAGCCAGCGAAAAAATCAAGGACTACCGCGTCTGGCCCACCGGCGATGGCAATGAGGTGCTTGAGAAGCCGTACGGGTTTAGGGAAGTCGAAGACACCTGTGATGCCGAGAGCTTCTTCGGCATCGCGACGGCCTGTGCGTGTGACTCCGAATCGCTGCCCATCCAGGATGGAACGAGGTCGTGCACCCTTCTTTTCATAGTTTTTGGTGTAGACAAAACCACGCCTGAACACCAATTCTTCGTAGTGTTCAGCAACCTTGTCCTTGCCCCATCGCCAGCGAGCTACCTTTGATTTTCCTTCTGGTTGATGGGGCCAGTACTCGCGGCCGTCGGGGGCGACGATGGGGAAGTCCAGACTGGGTAGGTAGCCCAAAGTTTTAGAGTCCAATCGGACTAAGGAGTAGTTGCCCTTCTCGTCACTGTGGTTGTAGCGGGTCGAGGTCTGCGCCTCTACATCCACATTGAACCCAGGATTTGCTGGGGACTTGGCGTAACACAAGATGTATTCATGTTCTAGTACGGCATACTTCGAGTCATTCTTGCCAGTCCCGCCCTTCTTCCAAATGAGTTGGCCAGCAAAGCAATCTTCACCAAAAACTTCATTCAGAAGGAGGCGTAGATGGGCCGATTCTGATTCGCCGATTGACACGAGGATGAAGCCTGCGTCAGCAAGCACCTCACGCGCCAGGATTAAGCGCGGCAGCATCATGGAAAGCCATTCTGCATGCCACTGCCCAAAATGCTCTGAGCGCATATCGCGGCGCTGTCGGAAGTTGTCACGATAGACAAAGTCTTTACCAGTGTTGTACGGCGGATCGATGTAGATGATGTCCGCGCGCATACCCCGCTCAATAAAGTCATTCAGTGCAGCTAGATTATCTGCCACGCTAACACTGTTAGGGGAAGAACCCCGGCCGCTGATGAGCTTTCGCTTGCTCACAGAGTCTTCTTTGGCCAGCGCAGCAGCTTGTTCCTTGCCCGGCCATACAAGCCCAAAAACCGACCCCACATCGGTGGAAGCGCGCTCTACGGGGGATGGTGCGGTGACGCGAGGGCGCGTGGCAGGAAGGCAATCAGGGGAGGAATGAGACGAAGACATCGTGGCGATTAGTGTGTTGGTTATAGAGATTAAGGACCAAGGGGGGCGTTGAACATCGGGCCCTTTACTCGTTTCCCGCGGCAAAGAGGGAAAAGAGCACAAAAGGATTGTGTCTTAGAGTACAGGCGTTCACAAATGAGAGGGTGATGGCACGTACCAAGTTGTTGAACGAAAAGGGGTAGATGGTGGGGGTGGGGCATTATAGAGATACTTAAAACTCTTAGAATCTAGTTTTCCAAAACTGCCATGCGCTGTTGACAGCGTTAATTTATAAACGCTGTGGCGAAGAACTCAGGGCGTCGGTACGGTGGGGGTGTGTCGGCGCGCACGCCGAAGGCAGCGACCGTAGAGCATCTGTTCGTTGCGTGGGGAGTCTAAGGAGGCTTCACGCAATAGTGAACACGGCTCTGGTGTAGGTGCCTTCGGGTGTTGGAAGCCAGCACTGTTAGAAACAGTAAAGCAAAGGAAGGACTGTAGAAATGGGTATTTTTGACAAGGCAAAGGATGCGCTGAACACCGATAAGGGTGAGCAGATTTCGGATAGCGCACTGGACAAGGGTGCAGACTTGGCTAAGGGAAAGCTGGGCGAGGACAAGGCAGATAAGATTGACTCTGTGCGTGACCAGCTTGATGAACGTATCGGCAACCAGGGTGCTGAGGCTCCCGAGGGCGATGAGCAGAAGTAAAGACTAGCCGCCTCTCCGGCATGGTAGCCTTGGGCGACTAGGGCATGCCCAGTAGTCTAAAAAGTCCTGTCCACAAAGTGGGCAGGACTGTATAAGTTTTACACTAATGTATAGTTCAACCTGTTTTGGTTCAGTTGCGGACTGATGCGGCCAGGAAGGAAACTGAGAATATTCTATAAAGTTTCCTATCTTGCGTTTATGGAATTAGAATTGACCTATTCCTGGGTAGGCTAATGACCGTGATTACTTCAGTAGATGTGGAACACGGTAACCGCCCCTCTCGGCAGCTACTTATTGAGCAAGCCGGCCGGGTCATTGCCAAGGCGGGTATTGATGAAGTCCGCCTGCGGGAGGTTGCAGATCAAGTCGATGTGCCTTTTGGGGAAGCACGGGCACTGTTTGCATCTGAGGCTGAGCTTGTTGAAGCTACTAAGCATTCGCTCAATGAAGCATTGACCTCAGTAGTTGATTTACATCTAGAACGCTTACCTGAAAACGCAACTGCAGTGGACAAGCTCCGGGCCACAGCTCTGTCGTATTTCTCTTTTGCGGTTGAGGATCCTTCCGCCTTCGCAGCATTTACTGCGGTCCACGCAACGCCGCAGGTGGGGCTGAAGGCGGAAGATTTTGTTGACCGAGGCGGGCGCGCCGAGACGTGCCCTATAATGCGGATGCTTTTTGAGCTGACTGAAGACGCTATAAGGGAATCTGGCGGCCCAGAGGTCGATGCAAAGGGGACTCTGCTTTCAGCGTTGTCTATCTTCTCGCATTTGCACGGCGTAACGCAGCTCGCTGCTGAAGGAATCTTGCGTTACCTTTCGCCAGCAGCCAAGAAGCAGACGTTTAGTGCTGTTATGGATACTCTCAGCGTTGGTCTTTACCCATTTTTTAGGGGTGAGCGAATTGAACGCACCATTCCTTATGGATTGGTGGGGGAGCAGCCGGAAGCGCTTTTGACAAAGGCTAAGGATCTTCCACGCACGACAGAAGAAGAGCAGCGTTCAGCGCTGCTTCGGGGTGCTGTCGAGGAGATTCTTGATCGTGGTGTAACCGGACTGTACATCGGCGGAGCTGCGAATCGAGCAGGCCTCAGCGTTCAAGAGGCTGAACACCTGTTTGAAAGTGATAAGGAACTAGCTAACTATCTTGAGCGCTATCTGGACAAGATCAACTATGAGTTCATTTATCGTCAGGTGGCTGCATTGCCTGAAGATGCTAGTGCCGTATCCAAGATTAAGGCCACAGGTTATGGGTATGTCTCACATGCCCTGTATGACCCACAAGGTTTCGATACGCTGATCAAGATTGCATCTGGGCCAATCGTCCCCATGTCATTCGAAGATAATTTCCTCCCGAATGCAAACAAAGCGGTCGAGCTCGAGCGCGACTTTAGCGAGTTTGGACGAGCTTTTGGCTTCATTATGTCTCTTGTGCGCGAGGTTATCGATGAGGTTGATGGACCACGCACCCCGTGGGTGCTTTTCACCCTAGTTATTTCGGTATGGGCGGGTGCTCATGGTCTTTCCATGTTGAGCACAAAGGGTCCATTGCGTGGTTATGACTCGGACTTCATTTTTGAAGTCCTCACGCAGTATATGGATATCGAATTTGGCGGTATCATGCGAAGCCTTAGCGGTATGGCAAACTAGTTTCACTCTCGTGACGGTGCAGCGTTCCTAGTTGGCCGCAACGCTTATCACGGCTAATCTCCACTTCCTTAAGGGGAAGCGGAGATTTTTCTTCTTAGTTCTTCCGTGTGAAGTTACTTTGTGGCGGGTGAGATATGCGTAGTTTCTAGGTGCATTTGTGTGGCCGGAGGAGGAGAAAGCCCGCCGGGGTGGGAAGGCGCCGCTCCGATGCCGTCGTAGACCTAGAGCTCACCAGCCAGGCGCAGGCGCCGCATCTGGTTTTCGGTGAAGGTCCGTTCGGCCAGTGATTCGCCTGCACCGTCCTGCAGATGCACCACGACGTTAAGCCCGAGTTCCTCGAGGTCTTCTACGTCCTCGCGGTACATTGCCACCGAGCTAATGGTGCATTCCTCGGGGTTGATATCGGAGGCGAAGATCTCCTTGACTGCGTCGACGTTCGCGTGCTGGGCGGGCATAGCAAGCATGATCATGTCAATGTGGTGACTGTCCTTGACACGCTCCCAGAAGTCGACATCGGTGGCATCGCCTTCCACGACATTGAAGCCGCGCTCTTGGAGGTGGCGCACCCGGGCTGGATCATGCTCCACGCCTAAGACTTTCGCGCCATAGACCTCTGTGAGCTCCTTGTAACAGGAAAGTCCTAGGCGGCCGACCCCAAGGACCAAAGCATGGGCATCCCCCAGCTCGATCGGACGATCTTCCGGGTGAATCTTGTGCGGTGGGCGCGTAGGTAAGCGTTTGGCCACGTGCGTGGCCCGCGAGACGCTCTGTGGGTTGAAAATGGCGGAGATGACGAAGCTCAAGGACACTGCGAGAACCAATGAAAGTAGCCAGCGCTGATTCAGCCAGCCGTCTTCCACCCCGAGGGCAGCAATGATTAACGCGAATTCGGAATAATTGGCCAGGAGCAAAGACGCGAGGACGGAAGTACGGTTGCGCAGCCCTAGTGTCCACAGGATGGCCCAGTAGGCGATTCCCTGGACAGGCAAAAGCATTAGGAGCAGGCTGGCGTCAAGGAGGTGCTGCCACGTCGGGAGGCCCAGGAAGCCGATGTTGACGAAGAAGCCAACCAGCAGCAATTCTTTGAGTGTGAACAGTGAATGGCTGAGTTGTTCCGCCCCAGGGGAGCGAGAGAGAACCACGCCCATGATGAGAGCACCCAGACTGCCCGAGAGTCCGACCCATTCGAAAAGAGCATAACCAGGCAGAAGGGCCATCACGATGCCGAATAGTGCGCCCAGCTCACCGTGGCCGAGCTTGTACCAGCGGCGCGTTGTCAATGCCAGTAGCGGCACGATGAGTACAAGCAAGAGGGCAGTCAAGCTGGGCGGCTCCCCGCGGAGAATGCTCATGAAGGCAACAGCGATGATGTCCTGCATAATGAGTACGCCAATACAGATATTTCCGTACAGGGCTTGTTCATCGCCGCGGTCCTGCAGGATTTTTAAGACCACGATGGTGCTTGAGAAGCTCAGTACCAGGGCGATGTTGACAGCTACCGAAAAGCTCGTAGGCCCAAATACACCAAGAGCCCCGAGTGCTGTAATGAAGCCCGCTCCGAGCAGAGTCATCACGAGTACATGTGCGCTGGCTGTCAGCCACACAGCTTTATCAGTTAAGGCCCTGAGATCGAGGCGTAACCCGATTGCGAAAAGCATGAGAGTAACGCCAATGTCCGCGAATAGATTTAATGCTTCGACATGCTCGACTCCGCCGGCGTTGAGCGCAAAGCCAGCGGCGAGAAATCCAATAAGTGGAGGCAGGCGCACTGCCCACGCGATGAGGCCGCAGCCAAACACCACAGCGAGGTAGGTCAACAACAATTCCATGAATTGTAATAGTGCCTCAACCCAGGTTATAGCCCTAGTTAGAAACGCTCTTTAGCCCATGAGGGGGAGAAACATAGGGGCAGCGCTGCTTGGCGACGACACATTAGGCACTTTGAAGTTCTGAGTTACGGTGGACTAGCCGGCTAGTCCACCTCAGGATGGGAAAGGAAAACGTGAGAAAAGGCTGACCAGAATCGCTCTGACCAGCCGTAATACTGTCGGACTAACAGGATTTGAACCTGCGACCCCTACACCCCCAGTGTAGTGCGCTACCAAACTGCGCCATAGTCCGCCGTCGCACTATTTCGTGCAACTGCTACAGATTACACCAACGGTATTCGCTTCGACAAATCCCAGCTCAACCTCTGTTTTAAAGGCTCTAAAACTCTCCGGTGGAATAGACCCACTGCCCGCCTTGGCGGCGAAAAGAGGAGCGCTCCCGTTGAGAGCCCTTGGCAGCTCCCTTATAGAAAGCCTCGAATTCAACGATGCCGGTCTGGTCCAAGGGGCCGCCCGCGACGGTGTCGATAATGTCGAGGCGATAAAAGCGAATGCCGGTTTCGGCGAGGTCGAGGCGCTCCGGGCGGGTTTCGGGGTCCCAGGTGCGCAGCAAATAATCCTCGTCGCCGGTGACGAAAGCGCTGAAACGCGAGCGCATCAGGGCCTCCGCTGAGGGGGCGGGTGTGCCGGCATGGTAGCGCGAGCAGCACTCGCCGAAGCTTAGGCCGGTACCGCAGGGGCAGCGGGCGGCAGGATCAAGTGGGTTAAGAACAACCATGGGCGGCTTATTCTGCAGTGGTTGCCACGGCGGTGGCGATGTCCACAGCGAGGAGGGAGTCGATGGTGGTGGAAGCGGCGGCGTCGGCAAGCGCGCGTTGTTGATCGGCACTCAGAGAAGCAGGAAGCGTCACCGTACGTGTGAGACGAGATTCGGATTCTTGGCTAACCCTTACAGATACCGCTTCGAGTACCTTCGCGTCGATTTTCTGCGCCTTGCCCGCTTCTTTGATGGCCTGGGTGCTTGCCGCAGCCACAGCGGACATAAGAAGGCCTTCCGCGGTGAAACCTTGGCCTTTGCCGCCGTTCTTTTTCGTGCGGTCAGCGCTCACCGATCGGTCATTGTGGCGCACGACGACGCCCATCCTGGTTCCAACTGCCGGGATTGCAAGCGCTGAGTCCTCAGCAACTGGGGTGGGAAGGTTCTCCGGAACAATAAACTGCTCCGCCCAAGCTCCGATGAGGTCGGCGGCACGGGCTGCCGCGCCCTGCTTAGTCACCAGGTGATCGGCCTTATCCAAGGCGACGAGGGACTTGGGATAACGCGTGGTCCGGAAAATATTTTGCGCGTTATCAATGCCCACCGTTTGATCAATGGGGGAATGCAGCACCATGAGGGGCTTGCGCAGACGCGGAAGATAGTCCTCCGGGTTGGTCTCAGCAAGGTCTTCGAGGAAGAGACGCGAAATGGTCAGCGCCCGGCCTCCAAGGGTGACCTCGACTTCACCGTTGGCGTCGACCTCGCCGATCTTGTCGGCGTAGTGCAGCACGGAGTGTGCAGGATCGAAGGGGGCGCCGATGGTGGCCACGGCCTTGAGGGAGCGAATGTTGTTGGCCGCGGCCAGAGCGGCAGCCCCGCCCAGTGAATGGCCCATGAGTAGCTGCGGTGCGGAATAGTTCTGTGCTAGCCAGTCAGCGGCGGCCTGGATATCGGCAACATTCTGGCTGAAACATGTGTCCGCAAAATTTCCTTCGGATTGGCCTAGGCCAGGAAAATCAAAGCGCAGGGTAGCGATGCCAAAGTTAGTCAGCTGTTTGCTCACGCGGGCAGCGCCCGGGGTATGGCGCGAGCCGGCAAAGCAGTGCGCGAAGATGGCGAAGGCTTGCGGAGGGGAGTCAGGAAAGTCGATGGTTCCGGCCATCGTGGTACCGGTGCTGGAGGGGAGCGACACGTTCACGGATTGCATGACCATAAGGATATAAGGGCGAACGCACGCCTGCGAACCGGGGTTGACTAGAGTCGATAGAAGACCTGTATGACGCACAAGGATGGAGGAGTGCTCATGGGCGCATTCGATTGGTTCTGGAAGGCAATGGGCGCGCAGTCCGAACGCAACAACAAGAAGTCGAAAGCCGTTGTGACGGCCGCAGATTCCGCGGTAGAGGATATCGCGAACCTGTCGGATGCAGAGGTTGCCGCCACCGCACGGGAGTGCGTGAAGGACGGCAAGATCGCGGATAAATCCCGCTTCCTCGCAGCCCTGGCCGTGGCCAGCGAACGCAAGCTTGGCATGCGTCCCTTTACTGTCCAGTCCCAAGCTGTGCTGCGTCTTCTTGAAGGCGACGTTATCCAGATGGCCACTGGTGAGGGAAAGACGCTGGTGGGAGCCATGGCCGCGACGGGTTTTGCGCTGACCGGCAAGCGCGTGCACCTGGTGACAGTGAACAATTATCTAGCAGCGCGCGACGCTGAATGGATGCGCCCGCTCGTGGAGTTCTTTGGACTCACGGTGGCCCCGGTAACGGAGAAGCTCGGCCCGGAAGAACGCCGCGCGGCTTACTTATCCGACATCATCTATGCACCAGTCAATGAGCTCGGTTTCGATGTGCTACGGGATAACCAGATCACGTCCCGCGAGCAAACGGTGCAAGCGCGCGCGGATGTGGCGTTGGTGGATGAAGCGGATTCTGTGCTTGTCGACGAAGCCCTCGTCCCCCTCGTCCTCGCCGGAAATCGCCCCGGTGAGGAATCTACGGGCCACATCACCAACGTGGTTTCCCGGCTGCGAGAGGAGCAGGACTACGTTATTGCGGAGGATGGGCGCACGGTAGCGCTCACCGAGGAGGGCGCGGCACGTGTGGAGCACGAATTGGGACTCGACTCGCTCTACTCGGAGGAGAACATCGGCTCCGTGCTGGTCAAAGTTAACTTAGCGCTGCACGCTAAGGCACTGCTTATTCGCGATATTCACTACATCATCACGGACGGAAAATTGCAGCTTATCGACGCCTCCCGCGGCCGCGTAGCGGAACTGCAGCGCTGGCCGGATGGCCTCCAGGCCGCGGTGGAGGCCAAGGAAGGCCTAGAGGTGTCAGAAGGAGGGCGCATCCTCGACACCATTACGCTCCAGGAGCTCATGCGGCGCTATCCGCTAGTGTGCGGCATGACCGGAACCGCAGTGGAGGCAACAGACCAACTACGTCAGTTCTATGACCTGCACGTCTCGGTCATCGACCGTAACAAGGAACTGCAGCGCTTCGACGAACCTGACCGCATTTATGCCTCCGTGGATGAAAAATCCCGTGCCATCGTCAATGAAATCGTGGCAATCAATAGCACTGGCCAGCCGGTACTCGTGGGTACCCACGATGTTGCTGAATCAGAAGACCTCGCCGAAGCCCTACGTGAACAGGGGATTACGGTCAACGTCCTCAACGCAAAAAATGATGAGGACGAGGCGCGCATCGTTGCGGAAGCAGGCGACGTGGGGCGAGTGACTGTGTCTACCCAGATGGCGGGCCGCGGCACCGATATCAAGCTGGGCGGCGCGGATGAGTCTGACCGTGAAGTCGTTGTTGAAAAGGGCGGTTTGGCAGTGCTCGGCACCTCGCGGCACCGCTCCTCCCGTTTGGATAACCAGTTGCGCGGGCGTGCAGGCCGCCAAGGAGATCCGGGCATGTCGCTCTTTTTCGTTTCCTTGGAGGATGACGTGGTCAAACAGGGCGGGGAAGATGAATCCTTGTCCGCGCGCCCCGATGCCGATGGGCTCATCGATTCCAAGCGCGTCCGGGACTTCATTGCACACTGCCAACGCGTGACGGAAGGGCAATTGCTGGAGATTCACGCGCAAACCTGGAAGTACAACCAGCTACTCGCGGACCAACGCATCATTATCGATGAGCGCCGTGCCAAGTTACTCGACACTGATCAAGCCTGGCAGGAGTTGGCTGAACGGGCGCCCGAACGCGCAGCCGAGCTTGGCGACGTCCCCGCGGAAGCTCGTGAGCGGGCTGCCCGCGAGATTATGCTGTACCACCTAGATTTGGCGTGGGCCGACCACCTAGAGCTGATGGATGACGTTCGTGAATCCATCCACTTGCGCGCCATCGCCCGCGAGACGCCCATCGACGAATACCACCGCATCGCGGTGCGTGAATTTAAGGACTTGGCGCAGCGGGCAGTTGATGATGCTCTAGATACTTTTAAGACTGTGCTTATTGATTCTGAGGGTGCCCACCTCGAGGATCATGGGCTGTCTCGACCGAGCGCCACGTGGACTTATATGGTCTCTGATAACCCACTATCTGGGGGCGGAAATTCCGTGCTCAAGGGCATAGGAAACATTTTCCGCTAATGTAAATGCGCCAGAGGTGACTCGCGCGGACAGCGGAGTCGCTAATATGGAATGAGTCAACATCGATCCGACCCTTCGGAGGTAAAAATGAGCGAGAATACCGGAACGCCGGAACCGCAGGCAGAGACTACTTCTGTCTTCCGCGCTGATCTTCTCAAGGAGATGGAAAACGGCACCGCGGCGGGTTCTGACGCCTCCGTTGCCGGCGCTGAGAACCTGGCAGAGGGCCAGGCGCTGCTCGTCGTAAAGCGCGGTCCCAACGCTGGCGCACGCTTCCTGCTGGATCAGCCGACCACTACCGCCGGACGCCACCCAGAAGCAGACATCTTCCTTGATGATGTCACGGTGTCCCGCCGCCATGCCGAGTTCCGCTCCAAAGACGGCCAATTTGAGGTTGTCGATGTCGGATCGCTCAACGGCACTTACGTCAACCGTGAGCCGCGCAATGCGCAGGTGCTGGAAGTAGGCGATGAAATCCAGATCGGTAAGTTCCGCCTGGTTTTTATTGCCCCTCAATAAAGCAGTTCTAGTTAGCAGGAACTAACGGGTGCGAGGGGAGTAGGTTTATTTCGCACCCTGCCCACGTTCCCGCTGTGTCCAAGTGAAACCGTGTAGAAAGCAGTAGTAGTCCTATCGTGAGTGCGCAGAAGTCCACCGCCGCTGCCGCAGCAGCGTCTTCCGTGGCCAAGAAGACCAAGCCTGCTAAGCAGAAGCCCATGTCTATTGGCGTAACGCTGAAGCACGTTCAGAAGCAATTTCCGGACGTGACGGTGTCGAAGATTCGCTTCTTGGAGTCTGAGGGGCTGATTACTCCGGAGCGCACCGCAAAGGGCTACCGTCGCTATTACCAAAAAGACTTGGACCGCCTGCGCTACATTCTGACTGCGCAGCGTGATCACTACACGCCGCTCAAGGTCATTCGGGAACAACTGGATGCGATGGACTCGGGGCAGGTGACCGCTATTGTCTCCTCCCAGGCTGAGGCCCTTATCAGCGCTGAGCAGCTACGTGCGCCGGTAGTTACCCGGCTTACCGACGCCGACGTGGCCGACCAAGCCGGAACAACGCAGGAAAACATCGCGAAACTGGTCTCGGTGGGCCTGATCAAGCCGGATCCGGCGGGCTTCTTCGACACGGATGACGTGTCCATTGTCTCCGCGGCCGTGGCGCTGGAGTCCTTTGGGCTCGAGGCTCGGCAGTTGAAATCGCTGCGCAATGCTGCCCGACGCCAGGCGGACATGATTTCGCAGGTGGCAACGCCGGTCGCGCATTCGAAGTCTGATACCGCCCCGCAACAGGCGGAGGAGCTGTCACAGCAGATGGCGGCCCTGGTTTTATCGCTCCACGGGACGTTGGTCAAGACCGAGCTTCGCGACGAATTCCGGCCTTAAAACCTGATGCCTGGCTCGCGATGGAATGTGGCCTAACCCAGGCTTCGTGTCGCCTTCTCGTGCCACTCCGAGTATCTTTACGCTGCCTAGCTGGCCCGAGAACCATGTGCAAGAAAAGTGTGTAAAAGTGGGTCCCATGACTACTGAAGTACTGAAATTTTTAGGAATCCATCCCGTCGGACCCGAAAACAATCTGTGCGCTCTTTTCTACTGGGAAGAGGCGGACCGGCACGTGCCAGTGTGGGTCTCACCGATTGATGGGGCGCGCGTGCTGCAAGTCCTCGAGCGCCATTTCAACGCGCGGCCAAGTACCTACGAGCTGCTCATCGCCTTCGCGGACCAGCTCGATGGCATCGAGCACATCTGCGTCTCCGAGTACCGCAAAGGCGTTTTCATGGTTGATCTTGTGGACGGAACCGGCGAAGAGCATGATGCCCGTCTGTCCGATGCACTCGTCCTGGCAGACCACTATGGGCTACCCATCCATTTTGAAAAGGATGTGCTCGACGAGGTGGCCATCTACATTAGCGACGAGGACCTTAAAGAGTATTACGACCTAGAGCGCGCGGCGGAATCCCCGGAAACCTTTCCAGAGAAGCGCATGCGCGACTTTCAAGAGCGAGCTGCTCAGCAGAAAACGCAGGAAGATGATGGCTTCGAACAGATGATGCGTGATTCTGGCATATCGGAGGAGGACTTGCTCGGAGGAGAGGAAGGGGAGGACTAACTCCTTCACTGTGAGGAGCCTAGGTTCCGCGTGGTTCAATAGCGGACTTATGTTCTAAACCGACCTTTGATGGACAGAGCGGCGCCCTTACGGGCGCCGCTTTTCTCGTGCTGTCACTGAAATTTTTTAATGACACGCGTGTGACTAATGATGACAAAGTGAATCAAAAAGTCTAAAGTTCTACTAGAGGTTCACCGATGACGACCCTTGACGCCGTCGCTGACGTGTCCTTTAATAGAAAAATAGAACTCCCCTCAAGTATCACTGGAGTAATTACGTGAGCAGTAAGAATAATCGTACTGAGTCCAGCGCCCTGCCGCTCGACGAGATTGCCGCCAACACCTACGTTCAGGAATCTCTCTTCGATGTAGGGCCTGATGAGGAGCTGGGCTACCGCGTTCCCATCGCGTGTCAGGTAGCTGGAATCACCTATCGCCAGCTGGACTATTGGGCGCGCACCGACTTGGTTAAGCCCTCGATCCGTACTGCCCGCGGTTCCGGTTCCCAGCGCTTGTACTCCTTTAAAGACGTGCTGGTCCTGAAGATTGTCAAGCGCCTTCTGGATACCGGAATCTCCCTCCAGAACATCCGCCTCGCCGTGGAGTCTTTGCGCGACCGTGGTGTCAACGATCTTGCTGAGCTCACCTTGGTGTCGGACGGCACCACGGTCTACGAGTGCCGGTCTAACGACGAAGTTATCGACCTGCTGGCCGGCGGCCAAGGCGTGTTCGGCATCGCTGTGCCGGGTATTCTCAAGGAACTCTCTGGTACCATTACTTCCTTCCCAGCCGAGCGTGTTGTAGAGGAAGAAGACATCGACGTTGTCATTGGCCTCGACGAGCTAGCCGCTCGCCGCAAGCGCAAGACCTCCTAAAACGCCTACCACAGGAAGCCGTCGCCGCTCCTCCTCCTGCGCACTGCAGCTCACGTCAGTGCTGTTGAGGATGCGGCGGCTTTTCTTCTCTGCAGCCCTGCACCCACATGACGGTTTTACGTGCCCGCACACCGTCGCTTCAAGCAAGGCCGCGCATCCTCCAGGTGCGTACCCAAATTATTACGCCCCAGCGGCGCTCGCGATGCTTTCTTGTGCATTGGAAGGATTCGAGACAGTGGAATAATCGTCTGCGAGTTTTTCCAACTCTGTGTCCTTTTCGCCATCACCGATATGGACCACACTCAAACTAACGCCTTCACCGCGAGCGTTCTTGGCTGCCTCCGCAAAGCTTGCGTCATCCATATCCTGTTGGGTCCCAGTGGTAATCAGCACGACGCGAGTGTTTTCGCCACTACCAGCTGTTTGATCCGTGGCGTTATCGAGTGCCGCAACGACGGCGCTGCGTGTTTGTGGTACACCGCCGGTGCCGAACTGCCCCACGGCAAAGGCGACGTTCTCGGCGTCGCCGTAAGCAACATTTTGACGGAAGCCCACGATGGCTGTTGCGGAAATGGGGGAGGAATAGTTCCAGAGAGCCACTTGGCTTCCCTTCGCGCCGACCGCCGTTGCCGCCTCCGCCACGCCCTGAGTGACAGCATCGAAGTACGGAGCAAGGCTGTCGGATGTATCGAGCAGGAACAGCGTATTTGGCGCGACATCTTCAGGGGCCTTGTCTTCCGAGCTGGGCGCGGCCGAAGAAGGCTCCTCTGATTCCGAAGACGTTGCGGATTCCGGAGTCTTGGCAGCAGCGCTG
Source organism: Corynebacterium sp. HMSC062A03 (assembly GCF_001811145.1). Taxonomy (NCBI): domain Bacteria; kingdom Bacillati; phylum Actinomycetota; class Actinomycetes; order Mycobacteriales; family Corynebacteriaceae; genus Corynebacterium; species Corynebacterium sp. HMSC062A03. The sequence continues at coordinate 38,416 of NZ_KV803659.1, forward strand.
GTGGGGGCTTCCTCAGTGGAAGTCTCAGCGGTTGTGTCCGCAGCCACTGTTTCAGATTTTGAGGAATCTCCCTCTCGGAAAAGAAAGAAACCGCCGATGGCCAGCGCCAACACCGCCAGGACGGCCACGATGATGACCCACGGTGCAAATGCGTAGTTATTTTTTCCATCCGAGTGCCGGGCCATCTCTTTCCTTCCGCGCTGAGGTCTCGGGGCCGCGCACTGCGTCCCGACGGGTCACATCAATGGTCTCTCATTGTAGCGCTCAGCGCTGCTCTAATTAGGGAGACAAGCCGCGCGCGGAGTGGCTCGGAGGCGTCGGCAAGCGCGCGTTGGCGTCGCACGTACTCCGACTTTCCCTCGGGCGTTTCGATAGGAACGACACCAAAACCCCATTCGCGACAATCGTAGGGAGAGGCCTCCATATCGAGTGTGCGTGCGGCGACGGCCAGACGGAAGGTGTCAAGAAACAACTCACCCGGCACCAGAGGCCCCAATTTCCACGCCCACTTATAGAGATCCATGCTCACATGGACGCACCCTGCTTGGTCGTTTTCCGGCTGGTCTTCGCGGCCCAGCACCGTGAGATTGAGCGGACGCGCGGGCTCCGTAAAGAAACGGAAGGCATCGTAATGGGTGCACTTGATGCGGTGCTTGTCGACGACCTCATTCGTCCCCTCCGCCCCTAACCGCAACGGCAGGTCATGGCGTGGAGAATCGGTGCGGTAGACCATGGCCCATTCATGCAGCCCAAAACAATCAAATTGGGTGGGGTTGCGTGTGGTCTTTTCCAGCAAATCCAGGATATAGCGCACGGTACCGCCGCGGCGCTCGAGGAAGGCCTCGGTGTCTACCGCAATTCCCTCAGCAGTGCGGTGGTAGTAGCGCCAGTCGCTGTGTGGAGCATCCCCTGCCAGGGTGATGCCTACCCCCGGGTGCCAACGCCGCAGATGCGAAGGGCGAACAGGGTAGTACTCGAAGAGAAAGTCGTAGACAGGGTGGTAGGAACCAGGGTGCCGAAAGCGCTTGAGGAACTCATCTGCTGATTCCTCATGCTTGCGCATTCGAGCTTGCCAGTCTGTGGTCTGCAGAATCATCGTTGACCTGCGTTTCCCCGTCGGCGGCGCGAGTTACGGTGGCGCTGGCCTTGGATGCCCGCCCGCTGACGCGATGTCTGCTTCTTAGATGGTTGCTGGTGTGGTGGGCCGAGCGGTTCGCCCTTTGGCTTGCGTGCACCGGTCATCTGGGCAAGCTCAGGACTGCTGGCAGGGTTGGCGCGGTCGCTGATGTCGAGGTCGGTGTGTTTGACCCCCGCTTTCGCGATGAGTTTAGCCACCTCGTCGCGCTGTTCATCAGTGACGAGCGTGACAACGGTGCCTGAATCTCCACCGCGCGCCGTGCGGCCGGAACGGTGCAGGTAGGCCTTGTGTTCCGCGGGCGGGTCAACGTGGACGACGAGGGAAACGTCCGCGATGTCGATTCCCCGCGCGGCGATGTCGGTGGCGACGAGCACAGGAACGCTGCCGTCGGCGAAGCCCTCTATAGCCTTTGTCCGTGAGCCCTGGCCCTTATCGCCGTGGAGGGGCAGCGCATTGATACCGACTCTGCGGAGTTTTTTGGCCTGCCTGTCGACGCCGTGCTTAGTGCGCATGAACATGATGGTCTTTCCTTTGCGTGCACCTAGGCGCAGGACGACGTCGTTGCGCGCCTCACGCGTGCCGATGTATATCAGGTGGTGCTCCATCGTGTCCACGGCGGCCTCGACAGGCGCGGTGGAGTGAGTTACGGGCTCGTGCATGAACTGCTCGACCAGCTTGTTGACTTCACCGTCGAGGGTGGCGGAGAAGAGTAGGCGTTGGCCGTCTGGTGGGGTGAGCTTAAGTAGTTTGCGCACTTGGGGAAGAAATCCCATGTCCGCCATCTGGTCGGCCTCGTCGAGCGCAGTGATAGCGACGTGGTCGAAGAAAAGCTTGCCCTGGTCGATCAGATCCTGTGCTCGCCCCGGTGTAGCAACGAGCAGGTCGACCGGGCGCGCGAGTGAGCGAATGTGGTTGTTGATGTTGACGCCTCCGACTACCGCAAGCACACGCAGGCCGAGGGCAGCTGCTGGTTCTTCCAGGCGCTGCTGGATCTGGGTTGCCAACTCGCGTGTTGGTGCCAGAACGAGCCCACGTGGGTGCGCGGGGCGGGAAACACCAGATTTTGCCAGCCGGGACAACATAGGAAGACCGAACGTAAAGGTTTTCCCCGAACCGGTGGGGCCGCGGCCGAGGACGTCCTTGCCGGAGAGGGTGTCGGGGATCGCGGCGTCTTGGATAGGGAAGGGGGTCGTGATGCCCTGCTTATCTAGAACACGGACAACATCGCGGGGGAGGCCGAGATCGGCGAAAGTACTCATCGGATGGCAGTCTAATGCGCTGCACCGTCAGATCGAAAAGCTAAGACGGGGAACGGGCCTCGCATCCTGGATTTTTCACAATATTGTGACGTGGTTCTCTGTTAGATTGATCGGCATGACGAACCCTTTCGCTAACCCGCAACAACCGCCCGGTGGATTTGGACAGAACCCACAGCAAGGCCACCCAGCGCACAACCAAGCAGCACCTGGATTTAACAATCAGAATCAAGGGCCTAACGCCAGCGGACCGGCAATGCCGCAGCCGCCGGAAAAGAAGTCGAGCTCGAAGAAGGTGCTGTGGATTGTACTGGCAGTAATCCTTGTACTCGCTTTTATCGCAGCCGTCGCAATCTTTGCTGCGGTTTCCTTCTTCAAGGATGTCGCAGCTGACTTCGACGAAGCACCACGAGACGTCGCGGCTTCTGATGACACGTATTGGAATAGTACATACGACGCTGATGATGTCGACAGTATCCGAGCCTCCGAGGTATCTGCTCCGGTGCCCGAACCGCTTATTGGGCTTTCGGACGAGTGCTATGAGGACACGTCTTTCTTTGGGCAGTCGGACTATCTGGGCTTGGACGTGCAGTGGGTTCCGACGATCTCTTGTATTTATGGCCCGGACAGGGAGTTCGTGGCTCAGTACACAGAGAACACGGATGCGATTCGCGATACAGAAAGCGTTGGGCTAAGCGATTCCGTTGAGGACTTTACTTCGGCCCGTGGCTCGCAGATTGCCGCCTTTGGGGAGGCAGAGGAGTACGTGATTGCGGAAGTTCTCGAGGATGGCGACGCGGTCATTGAGTACGTCATGGATGGTTATGACGACAACGGGGAGGAAGCTGATTTGAATGATCTAGCAACCTATCTTGTGGGTGCGGGCATCCTTGAGCTGACTCCGGGAGGCCCGCCGGTGGATGCCTAGCTTTTAGCGCCGCACGTCCCATCCATCCGCCGGCTGCACACCCGCGAGCGCGCATCTGTCATCCGCAGGCGGTGTGGATAGCCGGGATAGCGGGCAGTAAAGTTCTCGGCCGCTCCTGCTTCAGGTCGATTGCTTTCGAGAACTGGCTTGAAGGTGTTTCGCTGCGGTGGGTCATCGCACGGTCGACTTGTTGTCACACACCACGGGTATCCCGTTAATCTTTCGGTTGGCGGGTCTCGTTCTTTAAGGGCTTAAACCCGGCCTTACTGTCACTGCCGTTGCATCTGGGTGGCGGGTTTCTCCTTTAAGGGCTTAAGA
>NZ_KV803660.1:0-1305 GCF_001811145.1 Corynebacterium sp. HMSC062A03
TGAAGCGTCCTGGGTTTAGTTCCGCTTCTTTTACGACCCTGTGTTGATGGGCTGGGTGAGATAGTACTCGGTTTCTACTTCCTGTGGGGTGGCGTAGTCCAAAGCTTCATGAAGCCGTTTGGTGTTCCACCAATGCACCCACCGCAAGGTGGCCAGTTCGACTTCTCCGACCGACGTCCACGGGCCTTGGGCATGAATCAGTTCCGCCTTGTAGAGACCGTTGACTGTTTCGGCTAGAGCATTGTCATAAGAATCGCCGACTGTTCCCACACTCGGCCGGATTCCGGAATCCGCGAGAGCGGTGGAATACTTCAGTGACACGTACTGGCTGCCCCGATCACTATGGTGAATCAGCTGGTTTCCATGGATTCGCCCAGCAGTCGTTAACGCATGCTCCAAAGCCTCCATGGGCAGCGCATCGGTACGCATCGTCGAGCGTGTAGCAACACCAACAATCTTTCGGCTGAAGACATCCACGACAAACGCGGTGTAGGCGAATCCCGACAGGGTGCGAACGTAGGTAATGTCGGCAACCCACAACCTTTCTGGTGCCTGCGCACGGAAGTTTCGGCGCACTAGGTCCGGGCGATGATCCGGTGTCTTCGGGCTAGTCGTTGTCGCGGGGGTTCGCCCACGTCTGCGGCCGCAAACACCTGCTAACTTCATTAATCGAGCGGTCTTATCGCGGCCGATATGAAAACCTTCACGGTTCATAGCGTGCCACATTTTGCGGATACCGTAAACCGAGAAATTCTGCGCATGCACACGCTGTATTTCTGGGATGAGAAGGCTATCGCTTAAGGCTCTTGCGCTGGGAACACGTGTGGTGGCTTTGCGGTAGCCGCGTGAAGTAATGAATCCACGATCTGCTTGTTTAAGGACTCGGCAGATGGCCTCGACCCCAAATTGATCTTTGTACGCGTCGATGTAGGAGATCATTTGGTCGTGGGTCGGTCGAGTTCCGCTGCGAAAAAAGCCGAAGCAGTTTTAAGAATCCCGTTTGCTCGTTTCAGTTCGCGGTTTTCGCGGCGCAGACGCCTGAGTTCTTCTTCCATTGTTTCGCCGCCAGACGCGTCAGAGTCATCACGTACTGAAGCGCTGTCACGATACCAAGCCCGCAACGTATGGTGAGACACTCCAAGCAGCTCACCGACCTCCGTGTAGGCACGTTGCAGTGAGCAGGACTCCAAGCGGACCATTTCGATGATCTGATGGACCGCCTTCTCCTTGAACTCGACGGAATACTTTCTAGGCATAGTTCAATCCTTCCTTAGCTGAGGTAGGAACTAAACCCAGGACGCTTCA
>NZ_KV803661.1:0-26325 GCF_001811145.1 Corynebacterium sp. HMSC062A03
CGCCGCAAATCCACACGAAATGTCCCTTAAGCCCAGGTTGGGGGGCTTGGGGGTGCTGAGGCTCAATGCAAAAAGTTGACCCCGCATCCTACTCAAGCAGAATGCGGGGTCTATTCGGGGTGGCTGACGGGGCTCGAACCCGCGACACCCAGGATCACAACCTGGTGCTCTACCAGCTGAACTACAGCCACCATCGTTGCGGAAAGCAACGAGATACAGGTTAACCCACGTTCTCCGTTTTACAAAAACGCCTGGTAGTCGTTGGTAGTAGCCGCCTTGAGCTCCTCAGCTTCCGGGGTGGAGGGGCCGTTATCTGTGCGGAACACGCTGCGGCGATAAAAATCGAGCTCGCGAATGGACTCGATGATGTCCTGCAGGGCTCGATGTGCCATCCCCTTGTCGGGCTGGTTGTAATAGGCCCGCGGGTGCCAGCGGCGTGCCAGCTCCTTAATCGTGGAGACATCAATCATTCGGTAGTGCAGCGCGGCGTCCAGGCGCGGCATGTATTCGCGAATAAAGGTGCGGTCCGTAGCGATGGAATTGCCGGCAAGGGGTGCCGGATGATTGGCGTCGCAGTGCTTCTCGACGAGCTTCAGCACCGCCTCCTCTGCCTCCTTAATCGTGATTACAGATTCCCGAATCTCCTTGTCCAGCCCAGACTTCGCGTGCATCTCGGTGACGAAGTCATCCATCTGCGCGAGTTCTTCCTCCGTGGCGTGGACGACGAGGTCAATGCCCTCGTCGAGAATGTTCAGTTCGGCGTCGGTAATCACGGCGGCAACTTCCACGATCACGTGGCGCTTCGGATTAAGCCCGGTCATCTCCAGGTCGATCCAGACGAGGCGGTCGTTCTTAGCGGGGATATCACTCATGTCTTCCACCATAGTTTCTCTTGGGGCGTGGTCGGGAACGCGCGCTCTTGGCTCGGTGGGGGTAAGTGGGGGTGGGGGAAGAGTGCGCTTATCGAAATCGGTCTCTTAATCGATATGTGCTGGGGATTTGTGCTGGATGTCAATGTTGAGGGTGGCGCCTTCTCAACTTTTTTATGATTTCACGCACGAAAGTCGTCGTGGAAGGGGCATTATTAGGTCAGCCTTTAACGTGACGGCACTCACATATTGCGAAGGACGGTAACCTACCGATGTCAGCCTTTCTCGACACCCTCAACTCTTTGATTTGGTCACCAGCACTAGTCTTCCTGTGTCTTGGCGCGGGAATCTATTTCACCCTGGCCACCAAGTTCTTGCAGGTACGCTGCATTCCGGACATGATTAAGCAGCTGAAGGATGGTGAAAGCTCCGATTCGGGTGTCTCCTCCTTCCAGTCGCTGATGATTTCGCTAGCGGGCCGTGTCGGCGTGGGCAATATCGCGGGTGTTGCGACGGCTATTGCCTTCGGTGGCCCTGGCGCGGTGTTCTGGATGTGGGCCGTGGCCCTGCTGGGATCTGCCACCTCGTTTGTGGAATGTACTCTGGCGCAGGTTTATAAGGAGAAGGACCAGGACACCGGTGAGTACCGTGGTGGCCCGGCTTATTACATCGAGAAGGCCTACAAGCACACTAAGGCCGGCCCCTTCATGGTGGTTTATGGCATCGTCTTCGCCATTGCGATGATTCTGGCCACCAGCTACTTCCTGCCTGGTATCCAGGCGAACGGCGTGGCCGCTGCAGTCCAGAACGCTTGGGGTATTGAAGTCGGCTGGTCTGCCCTGGTTCTGGGCGGGATTCTAGCCATCATCATTATCGGTGGTGTCAAGCGCATCGCGAACTTCGCGTCCCTCGTGGTCCCGTTCATGGCTGGAGCCTACATTCTCTTTGCCATCATCATTCTGATCATGAACTTCAACCAGATTCCTGAGGTTTTCGGCATGATCTTCAAGTCTGCTTTCGGCGCCGAGCAGGCCTTCTCCGGCCTGTTGGGCTCGGCCATCATGTGGGGAGTCAAGCGCGGTATTTACTCCAACGAGGCTGGTCAGGGTACCGGTCCGCAGTCTGCTGCGGCCGCGGAGGTGTCCCACCCAGCTAAGCAGGGGTTCGTTCAGGCTTTCGCGGTCTACATCGATACCCTCTTCGTATGCTCCGCAACCGCCTTCATCATCATCTCTACCGACATGTACAAGGTCTTCGAGGGAGAGTCGGAGGATGGTCCTGTGCGCTACGCGGGCTCCATCCCGGATGGTATTGAGGTTGGGCCGGGCTTTGTCCAGCACGGCCTAGACACCCTGTTGGCAGGTTTCGGGCCGAGCTTCATTGCCATCGCCATCGCGTTCTTTGCCTTTACCACCGTCTTGGCCTACTACTACATGGCAGAGGTCAACCTGACCTACTTCAACCGCTGGATCAGCAACAAGACCACTCGTCGCGCGCTGGTGTGGCTCCTGCGCATTCTCCTCGTGGTGTCCGTGGTTATCGGTGCTACGACAACTCCAGGCGCTGCTTGGGCGCTGGGTGATATCGGCGTTGGCGCGACTGCATGGCTTAACATCATCGCCATCCTTTTCCTGCAGGTCCCTGCGCTCAAGTGCCTCAAAGACTACAGCGCACAGAAGGCTGCCGGAAAGGACCCGCAGTTTGACCCGGAGGCGCTAGGAATCAAGAACGCAGAGTTCTGGGTAGAGCGCAAGGTTGCCCGGCAGGAAGCCGCGCAGAAGGCTATCGCGGAGCAATCGCCGCTCCAAGGTAAGTAAAGCAATGCCCGCTCTCCTTGAAAAGGAGAGCGGGCATTGTCGTGTCCTAAGCCATCTTCGAATAGAAGCTGCCGATGAGCGGTGCAGCAATTGGGGTGGGCACAATCTTGCCCAGCGCGTTCATTGCTTTCGAAAGTGGCCCGGGGACCACGCGGCGCTGGTTGCGGGCCATGGCCTCCAGGGTTTCTTCAGAGCAAGACTCATAGGTGGTCCACAAGAAATCCGGGACGACCTTGTCCACGATCGATTGCTCTTCTTCAGGGATGACGGCATCGCGCACCGGGCCAGGGGCAAGCAGCGTGCAGGTCACGCCGGAGCCCTTGAGCTCGTAGTGCAGGGCCTCAGTAAAGGCGTTGACGCCGGCCTTGGTGAAAACATAGGTGGCGTTGTTTGGAATGGAAACGTTGCCCGCCGCCGAGCCCACATTGCAGATAGCGCCGCTGCGCCGCGGCAGCATCTGCTCCAGAGCAGCGCGCGTCAGACGGTGAACGGCCTTGCCGTTGAGGTCGAACTGCCGGGTTTCATAGTCCCAGTCCTGATCCATGAACTTGCCAAAGCTGGCGATACCCGCTGAGTTGACGATGATGGAAATTTCCTTGCCCGCCATGAACTCGATGACGCGGTCCACGTCCGCTGCCTCGGAGAGGTCCGCTGCCAGCGCAATGGCGTCCACCTCGTGGCGTGAGCGCAGATCCGCAGCGATGGACTCGAGGACGTCTTCGCGGCGTGCGACGAGGATGACGTTGTAGCCGCGGGCGGCCAGGTCCTTGGCCATCGCAGCGCCAATTCCCTGGCTAGCGCCGGTCAGCAGCGCATAGGAGGAGCGGGTAGGGGCGGGCAGCCCAGGGGAGTGAGCCATAAGCGGCATCCTTTCTCTCAGGGTGGGAAGGCTCCACCCAGCGTAGAGCAATCAGGGTTTAAATCAGGGTAAACACCGATGAATCCTCAGTCCCAACTCTGGATAATGGAAGGTGAAAGGAGAGATCATGAACAACCAACGTTTGACCCGTTCCACAACTGACACGATGCTCGGAGGTGTGTGCGGCGGCATCGCACACACCTACAACCTTGATCCGACCCTGGTGCGCATTCTCTTCGTTGTTGCGACCCTGCTGGGCTTCTCAGGCATTCTGCTCTACCTCATCCTCTGGGTTGTCATCCCAGTGGAGTAGTTACTGCAGCGGGCCCAGAGCCATGAACCGCTTCCACGTTTCCCACTCTTCGCGCAAGCGCGGCAAGGCGCTGGGTGGGGTGGCGGAGTCGTCGACAAGCACGGCGTCCTGCATGCGCACGCCGTTGTCGAAGAAGAGAGCCGCGTGCCCGGATGCCCCGTAGCGGAGGACCGGCACCAAGTTGAGCCCATCGAAAGACAGCGGGGCGTTGGGGCGCACATCGAGCCCCGCGATCGCCGCGAGCGTGGGTGCCAAGTCGAGCGGGGAGACGAGCTCTGTGCACTCTCCGGATTCTGCAACCCCGGGCCACAGGAGGGACATGGCGGCCTTATCTCCCTGCAGGGAAGACACCGCCACCACACCATCGAGGGTGTCCAGTAGCTGGGGGTTCGGCTGTTCGAGAAGACGAAAGACCTGCGAAGAAGCTGGCTGGGTATCCTCCCGAACCTCGAAGCCAGCGGCCTTGAAAATCTCCGTGATGCGCGTTGTGGCTCCGCGCTGTGGATATTGTCCGGTGAGCACCGCGCGGCGTGATGCCGCATAGCTTGGTGCCGGTACCCACGCGTTAGCGAAGCGCATACCGCGCAGCGCTGATTCCGGGGCGTGGTCAAAAGTCGCGAGGGTGATGTCCATGGAAGAGAGTCCAATCTGTGCCCAAAGGCCACTTTCTGAGGCTTAGTGAAGCCCTAGAAGTGGCCTTGACCTGCGTGCCCCCAGCAGGATTCGAACCCGCGACACATGGGGTAGAAACCCACTGCTCTAATCCACTGAGCTATGGAGGCGTACCGAAAACATCATAACGCACCGCTGCGGACCACCTGATTATCGGGCTATCGCTGGTGTTAGTTCTGCGCTGGTGTTGAGGAAGCAAATTCGGCAAGGCGGGCGGTGGCGGTGGTGAGGAGGGAATCGATCGAGGTAGCCACGCCGTAGAGATAATCCCCAGCCTCCGTGGTGTGGACTCCGCCGCGTCCGCGGGAAAGTAGCTTCACATTGAGATCTTTTTCAAGCTTGCGGACGGTCAGGCTCAAAGAAGGTTGTGTGAGCTGTAGCGCTTCCGCAGCTTGCGTGAAAGAACCGTGATCTACGACGGCCCGAAAGTGGTGAAGCTGGCGAGAGTCCATGAGAGCAGACTACACGAATGCTGAGAATAATTTACCTTTTAGGTAAGAGAACGTCTGTGGCGGTAGACTGCCCACCATGCACACTGAGAAAGAAAATCCCAGTTCACAGCACTTTCGGGGGCTGGCGCACTCGGGGTCGGGAGCGCAGCCTTCCCGCTTGTTGAATTTTTCTTTCGTCGTCTTCGCGGGCCTCGTGGGAGGAATTATTTCCTTGTTCTTTCTCGCGGATTCGCTTGCCGCCCTGGGCATCCCCGACCCAGGCCGCATGACAACGTTCGGCCTTCCCTTCTTCCGTGCGGTTGCCTGGATGCTCATGGCGCTAGCCATCGGTTCATTTATGTCCAGTGCCTTCTTGATTTACCCGGCCGTGCCGGACAAGGACAACGAGCGTCTCATCGAGGCTGGCCTGACCGTCGATGGGCACATTGCGGCGCGCACCGGCGCGTGGGCCGCCGTGGGCGCTGCGGTGGTGTCGTTGATTGAGGTTCCCCTCGTGATGTCGGACCTCACCGGTACCCCGTTGGGCCAAGTCCTCAACCCAGAGCTGATGGGCATGGCGGTGGGGCAGATTGCCACGTCGCAAGTGTGGCTGCTCACCGCGGGAATCGCAGCGCTCGTTGCCATCATGGGCTTTGTTGCGCGCACCTGGGCGGGACAGGTTGCCACGTTCTTCCTGTCGCTGTTGTTGACGGTGCCCCTCGGCATGGAGGGTCACTCGGCCTCCGGCGGCGATCATGATTACGGTACGAACTCGCTGCTATTGCACCTTTTCTTCATCATGCTGTGGGTCGGCGGGCTCATGGGTCTCATTGCGCATGGCCGCCGCCTAGGCCCTGACATGGGCGTGGCGGTTCGCCGCTACTCTACGGTTGCGCTGCTGTCCATTGTGGGGCTGGCGGCGACCGGTGTGGTCAACGCGCTCATCCGCGTTGAGCTAGGGGATTTATTCACCACTCGCTATGGCTTGCTGGTGTTGAGCAAAACAGTGCTCACCGTGGTGCTCGCGGCCATCGGCTTTGTGCATCGCCGGGTCACCATTCCCCAGCTGCAACGCGCGCCGCGCCTGTTCATCCGGGTGGCCGTGGTGGAGGTTCTCATCATGGCGGCCACAGTCGGCGTGGCCATCTCGATGGGCCGTACACCGCCCCCGCCGCCGCGGGATCCGAACCTCAACGCCATGCAGATCCTCGTGGGCTACGAGCTTTTCGACGCCCCCACAGCCACCAACGTGTGGACCATGTTCCGCTTTGATCTCATGTTTGGCTCGCTCGGACTCGTACTAGCCGGCTTCTACCTGTACGCGCTCTGGCGTCTGAAGCAGCGTGGGCTGACGTGGTCGGCGGTGCGTACTACCTGGTTCCTTGTGGGCTCACTGGGCCTGACGCTGATCCTGAGCAATGGCATCGGCCTATACATGCCGGCGCTGTACTCCATGCACATGTTGGTGCACATGATTCTGTCGATGGCAATTCCCCTGTGCCTCGTGTTGGGCGCCCCAGTGACCCTGGTGATGGAAGCCTTTGAGCCGGGTGAGCCGGGCAAGCCCACGCTTCACGACGCCGCCGTCGCCCTCACCAAATCCCGTACCCTGCGTGTGCTCACGCACCCAGCGGTCAATGTCCTGCAGTTCCTGGCCATCCTCTACGTGCTCTACCTCTTCCCGAGCTTCTATGAGGTCGCCATTTCGGAACATGCAGGGCACGTCATCATGAACTGGGTCTTCTTGATTTCCGGCTATATCTACCACTGGGAGGTCATCGGCCCGGATCCGCTGCCGTGGCGCGCGCCCACGGGCGTTCGCCTGTTGATTCTGTTTGTGTCGATGCCCCTGCACCTCTTCGCCGGTGTTTATCTCATGCAGATGCAGGTGATTCTTGGTTTGGACTTCTATGAATCCTTGAACCTGCCGTGGAACCCGGACTTTGTGAAGGACCAGCGGACCGGCGGCGGCATTTCTTGGGGATTCGGCCAATTCCCGCTGGTGATTGTGTTCGGCTCACTATTCCGGGACTGGCTGCGGGAAGATCGCGCGACTGCTCGGCGCTATGATGCTAAGGCAGACGTGGACGGCGATGCTGATCTGGAACGCTATAACGCGATGCTCAAGCAAATGGGGGAAGGCGACGAATCTAGCTTCCGCCAGCACTAGGGGTGCCAGCACGAGAGAGCTGGCGCGTCCAGGGTGATGGAAAGGGTACTTCTGCCTGGATAAACGGATTTTTTGTTGACGCTTGCAACAAGTTATCCACAGGTTGCTGGCGGAGTCATTGCGGGTGCTGTTCCTGGTGGCAAAGATGCGAGGTAAGGGAGGCGCATCGCTTCCTCAACCGCAAGAAAGCTACCAGCCATGACCAGCAAAGGAATCAAGCAATGTCTCAATACCCAATTTCCATTACAGGACGTCTGACTCACGACCCGCACCTGACCAAAATCAGCGACACCATGTATAAGGCCCGCATCCGTATCGCTTCTTCCCGCAGCGTTCCGGAGAAAGACGAGGAAGGCAAAACCGTATGGCGGGAGCTGGATCTCAACTTTATCGATGGAGAAGTGTGGGGGCAGTGCGCCATCAACGTGAAGAAGTCACTGTTTAAGGGCATGCCCGTCTTCGTTATGGGCTCCATCGTGACTGACCGGTGGGAAGATCAGCACGGTGCGAAGCGCTCTAGGACCTATATCAAAATCGCCCACGTGGGCCTGGACCTCAACCGCTTCTGCATCACCTCTACAAAGATCGGTACCTCCTATGGTGAGGAGGGCAGCGAAGCCCTCTGGCTAGGGGAGAATCCGCCGGTTTTGGACGTGGATTACACGGCGCCGCCGAGCGATTCACAGAACGCAAGGGATACGCAGAACACAGAGAGCACAGAAGGCTCGGAGAGTGCAACGGAAGAAGCAATGCCAGCTGCATTGCGGCCGGGAGATACTCCGCAGGACACCGCGGCGGACCGTCAGCAAGCGCAGTCCGGGGCTAAGCCATACCTTGAACCGGAGCCAGAAGAAGCGATGGTCTAAGGACAAAGGACTACCGCCGCCCATGTCATGTAGTCTTTGTACTGTTATTTACCAATCCTGACAGAAGCAAAGGGTGAAACATGGGCGAATTCATCTACACGATGAAAAACGTGCGTAAGGCCATCGGTGACAAGGTTATTTTGGACAACGTCACCATGGCTTTCTACCCGGGCGCCAAGATCGGCGTCGTGGGCCCCAACGGTGCAGGTAAGTCCTCGATCCTGAAGATTATGGCCGGACTGGATCAGCCTTCCAACGGTGAGGCATTCATCGATCCGGGCAAGACCGTCGGCATCCTCCTCCAGGAGCCGCCGCTCAACGAGGAAAAGACGGTCCGTGAGAACGTCGAAGAGGGCCTTGGAGAAATTTTCCAGAAGAAGCAGCGCTTCGAAGAAATTGCCGAAGAGATGGCCACCAACTACTCCGATGAACTCATGGAGGAGATGGGCAAGCTCCAGGAGGAGCTGGATGCTGCCGATGCCTGGGAAGTGGATTCCAAGATCGAGCAGGCCATGGAAGCACTGCGCTGCCCGCCGTCCGATGACCCGGTGACCAACCTCTCCGGTGGCGAGCGCCGCCGCGTCGCGCTGGCCAAGCTGCTGCTGAGCGAGCCGGACCTGCTGCTGCTCGACGAGCCCACTAACCACCTTGACGCCGAGTCCGTCCAGTGGCTGGAGAAGCACCTCGAGAGCTATCCAGGCGCTGTCCTCGCCGTGACCCACGACCGTTACTTCCTCGACCACGTCGCGGGCTGGATCTGTGAGGTGGACCGCGGCAAGCTCTACCCCTACGAGGGCAACTACTCCACCTACCTGGAGAAGAAGGCCGAGCGTCTCGAGATTGCTGGCGCTAAGGACAAGAAGCTGCAGAAGCGCCTCAAGGACGAGCTCGCGTGGGTTCGCTCCGGTGCGAAGGCCCGCCAAGCCAAGAACAAGGCTCGTCTCCAGCGCTACGAGGAAATGGCTGCGGAGGCCGAGCAGTACAAGAAGCTCGACTTCGAAGAGATTCAGATTCCGACTCCGCCGCGCCTGGGCAACAAGGTCGTGGAGGTCAAGAACCTGACCAAGGGCTTCGACGGCCGTGTCCTCATCAAGGATCTTTCCTTCACCTTGCCGCGCAACGGCATCGTCGGTGTTATCGGGCCGAACGGTGTGGGTAAGTCCACCCTGTTCAAGACCATCGTGGGCTTGGAGCAGCCGGATTCGGGTTCCGTTGACGTCGGCGAGACCGTTAAGCTGTCTTATGTTGACCAGGGCCGCGAGAACATCGACCCGGAGGCCACCGTGTGGGAGGTCGTCTCCGACGGGCTGGATTACATCCACGTCGGTCAGAACGAGATGCCGTCCCGCGCCTACCTCTCCGCTTTCGGTTTCAAGGGTGCTGACCAGCAAAAGCCTTCCAAGGTCCTCTCCGGTGGTGAGCGTAACCGCCTGAACCTGGCCTTGACCCTCAAGGAAGGCGGCAACCTGATCCTTCTCGATGAGCCGACCAACGACTTGGACGTGGAAACCCTGGGCTCCCTGGAAAACGCCCTGGAGAAGTTCCCTGGCTGCGCCGTGGTCATCTCCCACGATCGCTGGTTCCTCGACCGCACCTGTACTCACATCTTGGCGTGGGAGGGCAACGTCGCAGAAGGCCAGTGGTTCTGGTTCGAGGGCAACTTCGGCGACTACGAGAAGAACAAGGTCGAGCGTCTCGGCGAGGAGGCTGCACGCCCGTCCCGCGTTACCCACCGTAAGCTCAGCCGCTAGGGCCTTTAAGTCCCTAGCGTTAAAGCACGAACTCCGGAAGGAACCTGGAATGTCCGCTCAGAATGTTGTGTCGGAGGAGACCAAGGACAACGTCCACGCGCTTACTGTGGGCGTGCGCTGGTCGGACTTTGACATGTACGGCCACATGATGAATGCCAACTTCATTGAGCTGGCGCAGGAGGCGCGCTTGGCTTTTGCCATGCACCACTTCTACGCACGTGGCATCAATATGGTGGCTTTCGTTCGTCACATCGAAGCGGACTATGTCCGCCCCATCAAGTGGGATGGACGCCATGGAACGGTGACGGTGGAAACCACGGTGGTGCGCCTCGGCACCACGTCTTTCACCACTCGCCAGACGATCAAGGATGCGCAGGGCCAAGTGGCCTGCGTCATTGATTGCGTGCAGGTCACCATTGACCCGGATACTCAGATGCCGCGAGAGGTCTCTGAGCAGGAGCGCAACATTATCCTGGAGCACGCTGTCGTCGAGCTTGAGCAGCAGTAATGGAGCGCGAAACTCTGACATTGCGCAGCGGTGGGGTAGGGCTGCGCGCCCTCCTCTCCCGCGCGACGGGGCTGGATGCATCCGCAGCGGTGCGCCTGCGTCAGTACGACACCAACCAGGCTGAGGTCTTTGTGACCACGCCGTTCGACGTCGTCGTGGCTCGGCGTTGCGAGGGGACCGTGGGCCGCGACGGTGCCGTGGTGTCGGCGCAGGCGCTTCTCGATGCCCTCCACACCGCCCCTGATTCCCTCGGCCACGAGGGAGGCGTGGAACTTGATTTAGGTCCAGCACGTGATCCGTCCTGGCCGGGGGCCTTGCCGCCGGCACAGGGTTTTAAGGAGATCGACTCGCTGCCAGTCGACGTTGTCCGTGAACTCGCGGACAAGGGCCGCCAGCTGGCCCGCCAATTCTCCGGGCCGATGGGACCTCCGAAGAGCCTGCTGAATCAGACGGTGCTCACCGTGAATGATGCGGAGACTCAGGTGGAGATTCCTATGCGGATGATTTTCGCCTGCACGAGCTTGGGGCTCATCCCGGGCTTTGCCGCCTCACTCGAGATCCCCCGCCACCTTCGCGTGGCGGGCAAGGGGCGCTGGGTGCGCCTTGATGCGCCCTATGGCAGCGTCTACCACTCGACGCGGCTGTCCTTGTTCTAAAGGTCTAAAGCAGTGCGTACCCCGCCAGTGCGGCGCCTACGGCGACCGTCCACGGCGGGGCTTTGCATAAGAGTGCTATTCCTGTGCCCACTGCGATGAGCGCCGAGGCCCACCCCGTAACTCCGTGAGTGATGATGGGGCTTACAGGACCGTACATCGCGCAGTGTGCTCATGCTCCGCATACTAGCGTCTGACGGGGAGCCGTGCCTGCTGAGCAGGAACAACACATCTAAGGGGTGATCTGCGTTACCCTAAAGGGGTCGAATTCTTTTTCTTCAGCAAAAGGAGATGGCTCGAAGCATGCGTATTGGCGTACCCAAAGAAATCATGAATAACGAAAACCGCGTCGCGCTTACCCCCAGCGCGGCCGGGACGCTGGTGAAGGATGGCCATGAGGTTGTAGTGGAAACAACGGCCGGGGAAGGTGCTTCTTTTCCGGACTCCAGCTATGAAGAGGTCGGCGCGACCATCGTTCCCTCCGCAGCGGAGGCCTGGGCTGCGGATATGGTGGTCAAGGTTAAAGAGCCACTCGAGTCAGAATATGGATATCTGCGCGAGGACCTCCTGCTGTTCACCTACCTGCACTTGGCTGCGGACCGCCCGTTGACGGAAGCGCTGATCACATCGGGGACGACGGCCGTAGCCTATGAAACCGTGACCGATTCTCGCGGCACCCTACCACTGTTGACCCCGATGTCCCAGGTTGCTGGTCGTCTTGCCGTAATCGAGGGCGCGCACCATCTGCTCTCCACCGAAGGTGGGCGAGGTTTGCTGGTTGCTGGCGTACCAGGCACGCGGCCAGCCCGCGTTGTCGTTATCGGTGGTGGCCAAGTGGGGGCGTCGGCAGTGGCAATGGCGCACGGCCTGCGCGGCGAGGTGACGGTGTTGGACCTTGACCCGCACGTGTTGCAGCGCTTCGATGAGCAGTATCAGGGCAGCGTGCGCACGATTGTGTCGGATCCGGCGGCGCTCGAGGCTGAGTTGCTGGAGGCGGACTTGGTTATCGGCGCGGTGTTGGTTCCAGGTGCTGCGGCGCCGAAGTTGGTGCGCGAAGATGTGGTCGAGCGGATGAAGAAGGGCGCTGTGCTTGTCGACGTCGCCATTGACCAAGGCGGCTGCTTTGAAAACTCCCGAAAGACCTCGCACGACGAGCCCACCTTCAAGGTGCACGACACGATCTTCTACTGCGTGGCCAACATGCCGGGCGCGGTAGCGAATACCTCCGCCCGGGCGTTGGGCTCTGCCACGCTGCCCTATATGCGTGCAGTGGCTGCTGATGGCTTTGACGGTGCGGTTGAGCGCTACCCAGGCTTGGGCGATGGACTCATGACTCGTGGGGGAGAGCTGCTGTCCCAGCCGGTAAAGGACGCCTTCGGGCTTTAGGGAGCGCGGTTGATGAGCATCGCCGCCACTCGCTCCATGTGGTCCCAAATCATGGCGCGATAGGCCGGCGGGATGGTCTCCTCGTCGATCTGCGCCAAGGAGTTGCCCATGAGCTCGAGCCAGCGATCATGGGCGGCCATGTCGATGGGGTAGGGCGCATGGCGCATGCGCAGGCGAGGGTGGCCGCGCTGCTCGGAAAAGAGCTGTGGCCCTCCCCAATACTGCACAAGGAACCAGGTCAGGCGCTGTTCTGATCCCTCCCAGTCCTGCTGTGGGTACATCGGGCCGATGAGATCATCCTCGCGCACCTGGGCGTAGAAACCGCCGACGAGTTTCTCAAAGGTCTCCATTCCGCCGACGGCGTCGTACACGCTCGTTGGTTGCACGCCTAATCTTCCTTTCTCGTCAGGCTGGGTTCTTCCAGATCAAAGATAGCCATCCCCCGCGGGTAGGGCGTGGTAATTCCTTCCGTGTGCATGGCGGTGAGGATTTTCGCCTGCATGGCGCGCTGCACATCCCACTGCTTGCCCGGTAGCGTCTTGACGGAAACGCGGTAGGACATGTGGTCCACTTCCAGGCCAGACATGCCGTTGACCGTGGGGGTGGCCAGGATGAAGTCCTTGATGTCGGAGTCGCGGGCGGCTTCTTCTGCTGCGGTGGTGATGACGTCGACTGCTCGGGTGGGGTCGTTGCTCAGCGCGATGGGGACCTGGACGCGGGCTACGGAGTAGCGGTCGGAGTGGTTGGCCACCTGCAGGATTTCGCCATTGCGGACGTACCATAGCGCGCCATCGATGTCGCGGACCGTGGTGATACGCAGGGAAATGGACTCTACATCGCCGAAGACCCCGTTGCCGAGGTCGATGGTGTCACCGATGCCGTACTGGTCCTCCATGAGCATGAAAATGCCGGAGAGGAAGTCCTTGACCAGCGCCTGGGCACCGAAACCAAGGGCGACACCAACCACGCCGGCTGAGGCCACGAGCGGGGCGACGTTGACTCCGAGCTTGTCTAAGATGGCCAGCACTGCCCAGACCCAGACGAATATGGCGACCGCGGAGCGGCCGACGCCGGCGAGAGTCTGGATGCGGGAGGTGCGCCGTGCCTCTTGCGTTTTCTCGAGCGCCTTATCGGTTGTTCGGTGAGCTTTGCGAGGGGAGAGCGGCGAGCTGAGCTTGCCCTTCTTGATGCTGTTGTCTGCCAGTTTGGTGATGAGCCGACGCAGCAGCCAGCTACCGATGATGGCGACTATGAGGATGAGCGCGATGCCGATGGGTTTGTCTATGAGCCAGGACTGCATGTTTTCTGTCTGCCACCAGCGGGTGA
The DNA here is from genome assembly GCF_001811145.1 of Corynebacterium sp. HMSC062A03. Taxonomy (NCBI): domain Bacteria; kingdom Bacillati; phylum Actinomycetota; class Actinomycetes; order Mycobacteriales; family Corynebacteriaceae; genus Corynebacterium; species Corynebacterium sp. HMSC062A03. The sequence goes on from NZ_KV803661.1 coordinate 13,622, forward strand.
CCGCGTCGACAGCCCCGTCGCTCTGCTCGGCGGAGGCGCTTAGGTATGCGGTTGATCTGGTCACGTGTGTCCTTTCTGCTATCGCTCACGTCTGACGCCTACCGATGGTAGGGAAGAGAGTTGAATATAAAAAGCTAGTCTTTCTCGCAACTGAACAGCTTGGTCTAGACTTGTGCCTCATGACTGACAACCGCACTCTTGGCTTTTCTTCCCGTTCCATCCATGCCGGTTACCAGCCGGATCCTTACATGGGATCCATCAACGTACCGATTTACGCTTCCACCACGTACCAGCAGGATGGCCTCGCGCAGCTGCGCGGCGGCTACGAGTATGGCCGCGTGGCCAACCCCACCGTTCATTCCCTAGAGAAGACCCTCGCGGCGCTAGAGAATGCCGAGTATGCTCGCTGTTTCGCCACGGGCATGGCGGCCGTCGATACCCTCATCCGTATCATCGTGCGCCCAGGTGACCACGTGATTTTGGGTAACGATGCCTACGGCGGCATGTACCGTCTCCTGCACCATGACTACGGTGAGTGGGGCATCGAGCTGTCCATCGTTAATACCGCCGATACCGCGGCGGTGGAGGCGGCGTTGAAGGAGAACACCAAGCTCATTTGGTTGGAGACCCCGACCAATCCGGCGACGACGATCACGGATATCGCTGCGGTCACTAAGGCAGTCAAGGCGGCTGGCGACGTCCAGATTGTCGTCGACAACACTTTCGCCACTCCCTACCTGCAGAACCCTCTGGAGCTGGGCGCGGATCACGTTCTGCACTCCACCACGAAGTACCTGGGCGGCCACTCGGATGTGCTGGGTGGTGCGGTCGTGACCAACTCCGCTGAGATGGATGAGCGCCTGGCGTACTTCCAGGGCAACGTCGGCGCGGTGTCTTCGCCTTTTGACGCCTACCTCACCGCCCGCGGCATAAAGACCCTGGAGGTTCGCATGGATCGCCACTGCTCCAATGCACAGGCCGTGGCGGAATTCCTGGAGTCCCGCCCGGAGGTCAAGCAGGTTCTCTACCCGGGCCTGCCCTCGCATCCGGGCCACGAGCTGGCGAAGAAGCAGATGCGCGGCTTTGGCGGCATGATGTCCGTGCGCTTCCATAGCGAGGAGCATGCTCGCCAGATCTGTCTCAACACCAAGCTCATCTCATTGGCGGAGTCACTCGGCGGTGTGGAGTCCCTCATCGAGCACCCACAGAACATGACCCATATCTCCGCGGAAGGCTCCGAACTCGTCCCGCCGGCAGACCTCGTGCGCATCTCCGTGGGCATTGAGTCCATTGATGACCTGCTCGCGGACTTGGAGCAAGCCCTCGACGCCCTTCACTAGCAACCTTGTCGGAGACTCACTATGACAGATACGGCACAACCGCTGAGGTCCTTTAGCGATGAGGTGGATGCAGCACGAGAGTTCTGGGCCGCATATTTCGACGAGATTCCAGTTCCATTGGCGAATGGTTCCGATGAACCCACCGAGGAATTTACTCAATTCCTGCAAGGAACCCACCCCGAGTACCCGCAGGCCACTGTTGCGTCACGAGGTAAAGACGTGGAAGCTTTCTTGAAGTCCTGCATGCACGAGCGGGACTTTGCCGCCTTTACTGAGTGGAATGCAGATGCGCTCAATGGCGACAGCCTTAACCTCGAAAGCCCGACGTTTAAGGAGTATCTTTGCGGCTCGGTCTACGCTCCTGCTGACGCCTTTAAGAAGTGCATTAACGCTGAATTCAAGGATGAGCGCATCACGGAGAATACCGAGACAATTAAGGCGGCGTTTAGCGCGGGCGCTGTGAAGAATGCCGCGCGCCTTACGCGAACCGTTCCGGAATCCTTGTCTGTCAAGCTTCCACCAGATCGCGGTATTGAGCACATCCGCATCCTGTGGCTGCTGAAGAATCCAGGATATGGCGGAAATGACGTCATCAGGCTCGCACAAGATGGTACGGAAGGCGTACCAAATACAGCAAAAGGGGGAGAGGCCTTTACTCCCTTCATCAGGGATCAAGGCAATGTCGCGGCGCTATTTTCGGATGATGCCGACAACGCTCGGCTGCCCTGGGACATTGCGGATACTAAAGGGTGGTATTTCGATCGCGCACGGTTCTACCTCTTAGATGAGTGCGATAAGAAAGAGCCTGTTTCGTGGAATGAGGTCATTCCGGAACGCCCACAATCGGGTGAGCGAGCACGCGACATCGTGCGAATGGAGATGTTCCCCTACAGGACAAAGGCGGCCGGTGACATCCCCAAAGTTATTGACAGCAAAAACAAGAAGGGACAGCTTCTACCGTCTCAGGAACTCGTATTCAGATGCCTCATCGCCTTCCTTAGTGAGGCCGAACACGGCTACATCATTTGCGCCCGTGACCCGCAACTATGGAGAAAAGTAATCGGGGCATATATCGATGCGAACCCTTCCTTGGGAATTGATAAGGATTCGATCCTTGCGGCGTTTACGAGCCACGTGTGGGAGTTTAAGGGGCAGAACGCGCTCCTCAATGTGAAGAATCTAGTTCCGCCATTAGATAGCCGCGTTGCGGACCTGCAACAAGTCTTCGCACGTCAATAGCACGCGGCCCCGAGGAGTGGCTCGGGGCCGCCCTACTTAAATTAGAGAGCGTTAAGCAGGGAGCCGGCCGTGCGGTCGGTTTCTTGCAGCATGAGCGGATCGGTGCCCGGCATGGGGGAGATGGTGGTATCCGGCCACTGCGAATAGGTGGGGATGCCGACGATGTGCAGGCGCGGGTCCTCGGTGCCGCCGGGGTTGACCACGCGGCGGTTCCACGTCGTCTCCGGCGAGCCGGTGGCCTGCCCGTGGTCGACGAACGCGCGAACACGTCCGTTGAGGGATACCGCAAGTGGGTCGCCGGCGCGGCGGACATCGGGGGAGTGCATCCAGGCGTCGATAAGCCAGGTGGAGGAAGCCTCACCGTGCGCGGTGCGCAGCGTGAACTTCTCACCGATCTCCAGCTGGGGGCGCTGGCCCAGGAAGGTGACGAGGCCGGCGTCGACAAGCGCCAGCAGCTGTCGGGTGCGGAAGAGCGGCGGGCCGGAGCCCACCATCTGTCCGAAGGCCATGAACTCCTTGTAGGTGCTGGTCCGGGACTCCCACGTCATCCGGCCCTCCGAGCCGGCGATGGAGGAGGGCTTGCGCGCGGCTGAGATGGCCCACAGCGCGGACTTCAGCGGGGAATCGGCGGCGGCGACGGCCTCCCGGATATCGCGGGCGAGGCCCTCGGCGATGTACTCGGTGATCTCGGCGCCCTCCGCGCTGTCGAAGTCCGCCAGCGGGTTCGCCCAGTGGGCAAGGTCGAGGGGGTCAGTCGATGTGCCCTCCAGCGTCACGCGCAGCTGATCCGCCATGCCTCGGAGATCTGGGGCGGTGAGCTCCGTGGAATCAATCGTGGCGAGGATATCCGCAAGCGGGCGCTGCAGGGCATCTGGGAATACACGAGCCTGGTTCTCGTAGTATTCGGCGTAGGAATCACGCAGAATGTGCGGTAGCAGCTGCGTGCTAAAGTCCAGCTCCGCTTCCGGATCAAGCGCGACGACCGCGGCGCGGAAGCGGGTCAGCTCAGCCTTTGGTGGCAGCGCGTGATACTCCGACTTCGGGATATAAGGGTAGCCGCGGCCGGAGGAGACGATGAAGTGCGGTTCCTCGCCGTTGGGCTCGTAGCGCAAGCCAGACCGGGTGGAGGGATCCTCGACGAACTCGCCGCCGCGGTCGATGGTGAGCAGCGCCATGACGTCGAAGAAGCCCATGCCCAGGCCCCGAACTAGGACCTTCTCGCCCGCAGGAACCTCAGACACCGGTTGCTCCACCGGGTTATCTGGGCGCACCCAGTGCAGGCCGGAATCTGCGGCCTCCGCCAGGGCACGCTCGGACTCGGTCAGGGCAGGCACTTGCCAGCCATAAGCCAGGACGGTGGCATCGGCGGTGACGGTGGTGCCGTCGGAAAGCTCGATGGCGTCCTGTTCACCGCGCTCCTCTACGGACAACGCGCGGGCGCGGTGCTGGACGACGTCCACGCTCTCCGGCAGCTGAGCCAGCGCAACCTCGAAGACCCACTCCAAGTAGGCGCCGTAGAGCGCGCGGGAAGGGTTGGATTCCGGGCGGGTCTGTGCGAGCTCTGTGGCAAATGAGGCGGCGAGCCCCTCGCGCGGCGGGTGGGAATCATAAAGCTTTAGCTTGGCGGGCGCGATGTCGGGGCGCTCGCCGCGCAGAAGCTGGATCCACTCGTAGAGAATGGGACCCTCCAGCACCGGCGCGGTGGTCGTGGAATCAGGCTCGGTGAATAACGTGACCGCGCCAGCCAGGGTGTTCATGCACAGCGTGCGGGTCTGATCCGTATCCCAAATGCGGCCGGCGCCCAGCGGGGCATCGTCGATGATGTGGAGTCGCAGGGGTGAATGAAGGGGGGTCGCGCGCAGATGAGCCGCAAGGCGCTCGACCAGCGAGATACCGCGCGGGCCGGCCCCGACGATGGCGATGGCGGGCATATAAATCAACCTCAAACTTTTAGACTGTGCTGTCTAGTGGAATAATACCGCTCAGTATGCGTTGTGTTAAATCCAGAGACACAGCACAAACCGACTACCGACTTTCTGAAAGCATTACCGTGAAAACTCTACGCGCACTCGCCGCCACCCTGGCAGCAGCCCTCGCCTTAGCGGGCTGCTCTGCCGCGGATCGGCCGGACGGGGAGGATAACGTCCTCACCTACCTCGAGCCGCAATTCTTCCGCACGCTCTATCCGCCGGCCGCCGGCTTTTACCCCAACGGTGGCGTGGTCAACCAGCTGACCGACCGCCTCCTCTACCAAGACCCCGAGACCCTGGAACTCTCGCCATGGATCGCCACGGAGATGCCCAAGGTCAACGCCGATGCCACGGAATACACGTTTACTATCCGCACCGACGTCACCTACTCCGATGGTTCTCCTTTGACCGCCGAGAACGTCGTGGCCAACTTCGACCTCTTCGGCCGCGGCGATAAATCCCGCACGCTGACCAGCTCCGAGCAGATCGCCAACTATGACCGCGGCGAAGTCGTGGACGAGGACACCGTGAAGTTCTACTTCACTCAGCCCTCCCCGGGTTTCCTCCAAGCCACCTCCGCCTATAACGCCGGCCTGCTCTCTGATTCCACGTTGGCTCTAGACAACGAGGGCTTCGGCCCCGGCAACGCGGTCAACGTTATTGGCTCTGGCCCCTTTGTAGTGGAGTCGGAAGAAATCGGCACCGACCTCAAGCTCAAGACCCGTGAGGACTACGACTGGGCCCCACCAGCGGCCAAGCACCAGGGCCGCGCGGAGATCGACGGCGTCCACTACATCCTCGCCGCCGAGGAATCGGTGCGCACCGGAGCAATCCTTTCCGGCCAGGCCGATATCGCCCGCCAGATCTCCGCCCCGCAGGAGCCGCTGCTGAAAGAACAAGGTGTTGACATCGTCTCACGCGGCACGAACTCCATGAACAACCAGTTCGCCTTCCGCTGCGACCACCCGCTGCTGCACGACAAGCGCGTGCGCGAGGCCATCATCCACGGCGTGGACCGCGAGGAGATCCTTCGCGTGCTCTTCTCCGAGTCCTACCCGCTCGCCACCTCCTCCGTGGCCGAGACCGGCCTGGCGTATAAGGACCAGTCCGCCGCCTATACCTTCGACCCGGAGGAATCCAAGCGCCTTCTCGATGAGGCCGGATGGGAGCCCGGGCCCGATGGCATCCGCGTCAAGGACGGCCAGCGCCTCGTCCTGCGCACCAACACCGCGTTGCCGCAGCCGCGCTCCAAGGAAGTCATGACCATGATGCAGGATCAGCTGCGCGCCCTGGGCATTGGTATCCAGGTCAATGCTGGTGACCAGGCCACCCAGAATGCCGATGCCAAGGACATCAACAAGGTGCAGATCTACCACTCGATGGTGGGCCGCGCCGACTACGACGTCATCACCTCGCTCTACGGCATCAACAACCGCGATGCCTTCCTCAACCAGGACGCGGAGGGCAATCCCATCGACGAACACCTGCAGGAGCTTCTCGACGCCGTCCTCGATACCCCCGATAAAGAAGGCCGCATCAAGGCCACGGAAGAGGTCCAGGACTACCTCACCGAGCAGGCCTATGTGCTCCCGCTCTTCGAGGAACCCGTGGTTTATGCCGTGCGGCCGGGCATTTCGGGTTTTAGTCCGGAATCGGTGGCGCGCCCGTGGTTCTACGAGGTCAGCATCGACGCCGCGCCGCAACGCGCAGCATCGAATGAGGAGGAGAAATAAATGACAACTCGCCAGATTTTCAGCCGCATTGGGCAGGCCCTCCTCGTGCTGCTCATTACCTACACCGTGGCCTTCCTGCTTCTGTCGGCGCTGCCGTCGGATGCCGTGCAGTCCCGCTTCGGCGACCCCGCTCTGGGCCTATCCCAGGCGGAGATTGATGCCATTCGGGATGAGATGGGCGCGGACAAGCCGCTTGTGGTGCAGTACTTCACGTCCCTGGGTGGCTTCCTTACCGGGCACTTTGGTAACTCGACGCAGTCGGGCGCCCCGGTAGCTACGCTGCTTGCCGACGCCCTTCCCCACACCCTCATCCTCGCCGCCAGCGCCATCGGCGTGGCACTCATCGTGGCCGTGCTCGTTGCCTTCCTAGCGACGCTGCCGGGGCTCGGTGCCATCGGTTCCTTCTTCCGAGGCCTGCCTTCCTTCATGGTCTCTCTGCCGGGATTCTGGATTGCCATCCTGCTCATCCAGTTCTTCTCCTTCCAGCTGGGCTGGGTGCGCGTTATCGAACCCGGCAGCGTGGAGGGCCTCATCCTACCTACCCTGACGCTGTCGGTGCCCATGGCCGCGCCGTTGATTCAGGTGCTGATTCGCTCCATCGACGAGACGCAATCACGGCCCTTCGTTCAAGCGGTACGCGCACGCGGTGCCTCGGAGTCCGGGATTTTCTGGCGCACCGTCTTGCGTAACTCGTTGCTGCCTACCTTGACCATGGCGGGCCTGCTCTTCGGTGAACTCGTTGGCGGTGCCGTGGTGACCGAAACCGTCTTCGGCCGCACCGGCTTGGGATACATGGTGGCCCAGGCCGTGGCTAACCGCGATACCCCGGTTCTGTTGGCAGTGGTTCTCATCGCCGCCACTTCCTACATCATCATCAACCTCGTGGTGGACCTGCTCTACCCGGTGCTGGACCCGCGCCTGCGCGCCAGCACCTCGGAACGCAGTTCTGCTCACCGCACAGATTCCGCCGCCACTCCGGCGACTGACTCCTCGGCCACTACTTCGGAAAGGACGGTGCGCTCATGAGCATGACGCACACTAAGCCGCTGCGTTCTACACGGGCGCCGCGCCGCCAGACCTCTAACCCGTGGCTCGCGCCGGGTTCCATCATCGCCATCGTGATCCTCGCGATCGCTTTCTTGGCGGCCCTGTTCCCGAGCTTGTTTACCTCAGCAGACCCTTATGCGGGCACCGATGTGGCCCTGTTGCCGCCGGGAGAGTCCGGGCACATCATGGGAACGGACGCGGTGGGACGCGATCTCTACGCGCGCATCATTTACGGTGCCCGCCAGTCGCTGCTTGGCGCGCTGATCGCCGTGGCTGTTGGCCTGGTCGCCGGTACGCTGATCGGACTTCTCGCCGGCTCTTTGCGCGGAGCGGTGGATACCGTCCTCATGCGCGTGGTCGACGTGTTGCTGTCCATCCCGGGCATCCTGCTGTCGCTGTCCATCATCATCGTGCTGGGCTTTGGTTCCGTACAGGCGGCGGTGGCTGTCGGTGCGACCTCGGTGGCGACCTTCGCGCGCTTGGCCCGCTCCCAGGTAATCTCCGTAGCCAGCTCGGACTACATCGAGGCCGCGTACGGTGCGGGCGCCACCCACGCCACCGTGCTCTTCCGCCATATCCTTCCCAATTCACTCACCCCGGTTATTGCCCTGGCCACCCTTCAATTCGGCACCGCCATTCTGCAGCTGTCGATCCTCGGCTTCCTGGGCTACGGCGCCCCGCCTCCGACCCCGGAGTGGGGGCTTATCATCGCCGAGGGCCGCGACTTCATGGCCACCGCCTGGTGGCTCATTATTCTGCCCGGTATCGCGCTGGTGGCCGTGGTGATGTCCGCCAACCGTCTGTCCCAGAACTTCCCCGTGGAGGCCTAACATGTCTGTTTCAAAGAATGCAGCGCAGCCCCTGCTGCACGTGCGGGACCTCAACGTGTCCTATTCCACCGCAGGTGGTGACGTTCCCGCGGTCCAGGGCGTCAGCCTCGAGGTGCACCCGGGGCAGATGACCGCCATCGTGGGCGAGTCCGGCTCCGGCAAGACCACCTCCGCCATGGCAGCCATCGGTTTGCTGCCCTCGAATGCCACCATCGGCGCCGGAACCATCACCTTCGATGGCCGCGATATCACTTCGCTGCGCCGCCGTCAGTGGCGTGAGCTGCGAGGGCGACGCATCGGGCTGATCCCGCAGGACCCCAATAACTCCCTCAACCCGGTCCAGACCATCGGCGCCTCGGTGGAGGAGGGGCTGCGCATCCACAAGGTCGGCAGCGCTGCAGAGCGCAAGGCTAAGGCACTGGAGCTGTTGGAGCGCGTCGGCATCGATGACCCTGCGCGCCGCTATCACCAGTACCCGCATGAGCTGTCCGGCGGCATGAAGCAGCGCGTACTCATTGCCGCTGCGGTGGCACTGGAGCCGGACCTCATCATCGCCGACGAGCCCACCTCTGCTCTCGATGTCACCGTGCAGAAGATCATCCTCGACCTCCTCGATGACATGCGCGCAGAGCTCGGCATGGGCATCCTCTTCATTACCCACGACCTAGCCGTGGCCGGTGACCGCGCCGACCGCGTCGTGGTCATGGAGTCTGGCCAGCTGCGCGAGGAAGGCCTAGCCGCCACAGTACTGACCAACCCGCGCCACGACTACACCAAACGCCTGCTTGCCGACGCCCCCTCCCTCACCGTCGCCGACGCCGGCACGTCAACTGCCCGCGCCGTCGCACCCCAGGGCAACCTAAGCACTCAGCGTGCTTCATCTGAATCTACCGGCGCGCCGACTACTCGCGCTGCCGGCGAACCTTTGGTGCGCGTCGAAGGCCTGACCCAGCGCTTCGGTGATTTCACCGCGGTCGATGACATCTCCTTCACCGTGGCTAAGGGCTCGACCCACGCTATCGTGGGCGAGTCCGGCTCCGGCAAGACCACCACCGGGCGCAGCATCGCCATGTTCAACACCCCGACCTCCGGCAACATCACCGTCGGCGGGCGCGACATCGTAGGCCTGCGCGGCAAGGCCTCGCGCGAAGAGCGCAACAACATCCAGCTGGTCTATCAGAACCCCTATGGCTCGCTGGACCCCAAGCAGACGATTGGCCAGACGGTGGCGGAGCCGCTGCGGAATTTGAAGGGGGCGTCGGCAAGCAGCGCGAAAGCCAAGGCCAAAGAGTTCCTCGAGCTGGTCGCCCTTAACCCGGATTATTATGACCGGCGCCCGCGCGAGCTCTCCGGCGGTCAGCGCCAGCGCGTGGCCATCGCCCGGGCGATGATTGTGGAGCCGGAGCTGGTCATCCTCGACGAGGCCGTTTCCGCCCTCGACGTCACCGTGCAGGCCCAAATCCTGCGGCTGCTTGCCCGGCTACAGGAGGAGCTTGGCCTGACCTACATCTTCATCTCGCACGACCTAGCTGTGGTCAACCAGATCTCCGATACCGTGTCCGTGCTCTCAAAGGGCCAGCAGGTGGAATGCGGGCCCACGGCCGAGGTCTTTAGCAACCCGCAATCACCGTTTACCCGCAAGCTTATCGAGGCCATCCCCGGCTCGCGCTACCGCGCCGGTGACCTCAACCTCGGCCTGTAGCCTGGGGCCAATCAAGAAAGGATTAGTTCATGGCAGACATTATTAACCTACTGGCGGATGCAAGCGAGGACGTCGCCCAGCTGCGCGAGCGCCGGCCTGAAGCTAAGGAGAATGCGCAGGCCTCCTTCGCCGCGCTCCTTGAGCCTAAAGAGCCCGGCACGTTCAGCTATGCGGAGCGCTACGCCATCGCGACGTTTGTTGCTGGCATTTACCAGGCTCCGCAGGCGGTGGAGTTCTATTCCGACCTGCTGGCGGAGGAATCGGAGGAGCTCGCCGCAGAAGTAGCCCGCGCGGTGGAGCGCGGCATCACCACCGGCCCATACTCTGGTGGCGGCTTCACACTTTTCGACGGCTCGCCACGTCTCGCCGCCGCCCTCGACTTCGCCCACCTTCTGGCTTTCCACCCCAAGGACGCATCCCCGGACGCGATTGGTCACCTCCAGGCAGCCGGATGGTCCAACGATGACATCGTGACGCTGGGACAGCTCGTGAGCTTCCTGTCCTTCCAACTGCGTGTGGCGCACGGATTGTCTGTGCTGGCCGGTGCCGCCCAGCCCACGCCTGTGACTGCGGCGCCGCGTCCCACCCAGACTCCGGAGTGGGTGCCGGGGGAGGGGACGTTGGTGCCGGACGTCGTCAAGCCGCAGGGCTTTGTGGCACACACCCTAGGCTGGAAGCCGTGGGTGCCGCCGCAGCCAAAGGAGGAGTTCACCGACGCGCAGCGTGACGCGCTGATTAAGCCCGAGCGCATCGACATGGAGTACTTCAGCCTGCTGGCCCGCGACCCGGCAGCGCTCAAGGCGCGCACGCTGACGGACCTGGACATTTTCTACAACACCGACGGCGGATTGGGGCGCGCCCAGCGTGAGCTGGCCGCCACGGTGGTCTCGCGCCTCAATGGCTGCGAGTACTGCGCATCGGTACACCAGCAGCGCGCCAAGGAGGAGGGCGGTGACGCCGCAGCGATTGACCGCCTGCTCGACGAGGGCGTTTCTGCTGACCTGGGCTCGGCGCAGTGGTCCGCCATCCGTGACGCCGCCCTGGCCCTGACCGAGTCGCCCTTTGCGTTCGACGCCTCCCACGTGGATGGTCTCCGCGAGGTGGGTTTCGATACGCTGGCAATCATCGATGTCATCAACTCCTCCGCGTTCTTCAACTGGGCAAATCGCCTGATGTTGACGCTGGGGGAGCCGGATGTGCCGAAGCGCTTCCGCTAACTGAAGGAGGAACAATCATGGTGAAGACTGCCGTTGTGACCGGGGCAACCGGTGGAATGGGCAGGGAGATCATCAAGGACCTTGCGCGAGACCACCGCGTGTATGCACTAGGCCGGCGCGCCGGGGAGCTGCCGGAGGCAGAGAACATCGTGCCGGTGGGCATCGACCTGCTGTCGCTACTTGATGGTGCGGCGCTTCCCACCGAGCTTTCTGAACTGGAGCGCGTGGACGTGCTCGTGCATGCGGCGGCACGGGCGGATAAGCGCTCAGTGGAAAGCGCTAGCCCGGAAGATTGGCGTGCGCAGATGGACCTCAACGTGCACGTGCCAGCAGAGCTGACCCGCCTTCTGCTGCCTGCGCTGCGTGCGGCGGAGGGCCTCGCGGTGTTCATCAACTCCGGTGCCGGCATCCACTCCTATGGTGACAACGTCATTTACGCCGCCACGAAGCACGCACTCTACGCGCTTGCCGACGGCCTCCGCCTCGGCGAACTCGGCATCCGCGTGTCCACCGTCGCGCCGGGTCCGACGGATACCCCGATGCTGCAGGGCTTGCAGGATTACAATCCGGAGCATGTCATCGCCCCGGTCGAGGTGGCGAAGGCTATTCGCACCACCGTTGATGCTGGGCCGACGACGCAGCTCACTGAGATCCGTGTGCGCCCGCGCATTGAGTTGAACCAGCGTAAGTAGGTGGCGCGTTTTCTCTCAAGATGCGAAAAACCCAGCACACGGTACAGTTATGAGGCGTGTCCACCTCTCAACGTCGCCGCCCCGCCTATTTGGTGATCGCGGATTCGCTTAGGAGCAAGATTGAATCCGGCGAATTAAAGCCGGGTGACCGTTTTCCCACCGAGCGGGAATTGGTTCAGGAATACAAGGTGGCGCGCATGACGGTGCGCCACGCGCTGGACATCGTCCAGATTGAGGGCCTCATTGACCGCAAGCGCGGGCGCACCGGTGGCACCTTCGTGCGTGCCACCCCGCCCACGTTGAGCCTGACGAGTGGCCGCAGTGCCCTCGATCAATTGCGTGAACATGGCCTCGATGTTGAGGTGCGGGTGCTGTCGCTGATGTTCATTGATGCTCCCGGGCACCTTGCTTCCGCCTTTGGGATTGAGGAGGGGGATTCCCTGTGGGAGTGCCGTACGGTGCAGGTGTCGGCGGGCTCGCCCATCATGGCCTCCACGCTCTTTATCCCGCAAATCTTGGCACCAGGACTTACGGAAGAGGATGTGCAGAAGCCACTGACCGAGCTGTTGACGGAGCTTGACCTGACACCCGTTTTTAAGCGCGATTCCCTCGTGCCTGCCACCGCGCGCACGGAGGAACAAAAGGCCCTGGGCGTGGGGCGCAACCAGCCGGTCCTACGCATTACGAGAACCATCAAGGCAGAGGGCGGCGTCGTAGCCGCTCAGCTGGAAGAGACCCTGCGCCCTGATGCGGCCACGGTGGAGGTCGTCATTGGCGAGGATCCCACGCCGACCCTCGACTAGACACCAGCGAGGGCAGCGCCATAAGTTTTCCCCGCCGGGAATACGAACGTGTACTCCAGGAAACCCGCCAACCACCATCGGGTTGGTGGGTCTCGTTCTTTAAGAGCTAAAGGGCCCGCTGCTCCCGCTGT